>MNYJ01000039.1 GCA_001874005.1 Desulfobacteraceae bacterium CG2_30_51_40 | reverse complement strand
TTAGACGCCTCCTTGCCATGCCGATCGAGTTCGCGGCATAGGCCCCTCTTACACCGCCGCCCGCTCCGCAACAGAGGCTGTTAACTCTATTATGCGGCATCTCCACAAACCTGGGCGCGATCTTCTTTATGGTTTCCCTGGGCTCCTCATAGATGCCCATGTGTCTTCCAAGATCGCAAGGATCATGGTAGGTCACCACCTTATCCGTCTTGACGCCTGGATCAATCCTGCTCAGAAACTGTGAAAGGTGCATGAATTCAATGCCCGCATCCCTCAAGGGCGCATAGGCTGGTTTGCCGACAAAGGTCCTCAGGCAATAGGGGCATCCTGTGATAACCTTCTTTGCGCCGGTGGCAAGGATTGCCTCGATGTTTCGCTCTGCAAGATCCCTGTTCATATCAAAGCCGAGGTCTTCCAGCACCCCCGTACAGCAGGATTCCTCGATAAGGGTAAAGTCCACCTTCAGGATATCAAGAAGATCAAGGGTCTCCTCTGTCGCCTCATCCTCCCTGAAGGCTCCGACGCAGCCCATGAAATAGCCATATTCGGCTTTCTTTCCGAGCTTACGCCCGAAGTCAGGGAAATCATCCTCGCCGTATATATTGGAGTGAGATGACAAAACATCCTTCATGCCGCTGAAAGCCGGATGACAGGAGCCCGCAGCCACCATGTCCCTGCGGGCGGCCTTTATTATTTCAGGCGGATTGACGCCTGAAGGGCAGTTCTTTGCGCAGCTACCGCAGGTGGTGCACTGAAACAGGGTCTCGATCAATTCATCACTCAGGGGGACGGTTCCATCCATCACCTCCTTGAGCACCAGCATCTTTCCCCTCGCGTTGTATGAAGGCCGCATGGTGAGGCCGAAGATCGGGCACACCGCCTGGCAGAATCCGCAGCTTGAGCACCTTAGCACCTGGTCGCGGAAGAGTTCTTCAAAACCGAATTTCCTGGACATTTCATCGTCTCCTGTTTCTCATGGGCCGCCGGCATCTATAGATGCCGACTCGTATTATCTTTTTATGAAAATACATCGTCGTACCGGCGAGGCAGGTATCCAGATTTTTATACCTGGATTCCGGATCGAATCCTAAATGACGTGCGGCATTTTCATCCTTCGTTGTGCCTTACCCGGGCATGACCGTTTATATGAAAATGCCCCTTCCCGTTATCCCTTCCCCTTTACCGTCGAAACGTCGGGATGAGGCGGTATTATTCCCTCCCCCTCGACGGGGGAGGGAGGGGTGGGGGTGATTTTCATCCTTCGTTGTGCCCTACCCGGGCATGACCGTTAGAAAGGTCCTGAACTCCGGGTTTCTTATATCCCTGGCACTGGGATTTGGGTTGCGAACATAGCCCGTCTTAGTTTTCAAGGGCCATCTTCCCGGGATTGAGGATATTATTGGGATCAAAGACCTTCTTTATGGCCCTCATCATGGTCATGCTCAGATCACTGTGCTCCTGATTCATGAAGCGTGCCTTGGCAAGGCCGATTCCATGCTCGCCTGTGAGGGTGCCCCCAAGCTCCAGCACCTTTTGAAAAAGCTCAGCCGATGCCTCCTCCACCCTCTTCACCTCGTCTGCGTTGGTGCCGTCAAAGCTCACGACCGGATGGAGGTTCCCGTCTCCGGCATGGCCGACCGTGGGGATTTTAAGATCGTATTTTTTGGCCAGATCGGCAATGATTCTGAGCATCTTTGAGACATTGGACATGGGTACGGCCAGGTCTTCCACAAAGAGGTTGTTGTTGATCCTGGCCATGACTCCGTAGGCGGATTTGCGGGCGGTCCACAGGGCATCGGCCTCGCTCTTATCAGCGGCCCTTTTGACCGAGGTTGCCTTGTTCCTTTCAAAGATACGGAGGATCTTTTCAAGCTGGAACTCGGTCTCCTCCCTTGTGTAGCCGTCTGTTTCAGCAACCAGTATGGCCTCAACCTCCGGGAGATTTAGATCCGTGTTCTGGTTTATCGCCTTGAGGGTCTGCTGATCCACTATCTCAAGGGCGCTTGGTATGATGCCTGAGTGCATTATATCGCTTACGGCCCTGCCGGCGTCCTCAAGGTCCTCAAAAAGAGCCATGGCGGTTGAGGTAAGCGGAGGCTTTGGGCTTATCTTGAGGGTTATCTCCGTTATCACTCCAAGGGTTCCCTCAGAGCCCACCAGGAGCTTGGTGAGGTCATAGCCTGAAACGCTCTTCATGCACCTGGAACCGGTTCTCAGTATCCGCCCTCCCGCGAGCACCACCTCCAAGGCGAGCACGTAGTCCTTAGTTGTTCCATACTTTGCGCCCTTGATGCCTCCGGCGTTTGTGGCAACATTGCCGCCGAGGGTACACACGGAGCCGCTTGCAGGATCAGGCGGGAAAAAAAAGCCCTCCTTCGAGAGCACCTTGTCGAGGCTTGCATATACGACTCCGGGCTGTACAACCGCAAGCCTGTCAACGATATTGACCTCAAGGATTCTGTTCATGCGGCCCAGATCCATTACAAGACCTCCCCTTTCGGGGATCGTGAGCCCAGCAAGAGAAGTCCCTGCGCCTCTGGGCACAACCGGAATCCGCTCCCTGTCTGCAAATTCAAGGATCTTTGCTACCTGCTCCGTAGTCTCAGGCCAGACTGCCGCATCAGGTCTCCTCTTGAATTCGGACGCATCCTTTGAATAGCTTATGAGATCAATGAGGCTGTCGGTAAATCCGTTTTGCCCCACTATATCTTTCAATCTTTCCTTCACTGCTCTATCCATTATCCTATACCTTCTCTCCAGGTCACTTTATTACACAGCCTTACCCATCGGCCTCTGATCTACATAACATTTTCAGGCATGACCGTTTATATGAAAATGCCCCTTCCCTTCATTCCTTTCCCATTACCGTCGAAACGTCGGGATGCAGCGGCATTATTCCCTCACCATCCATGGGGGAGGAAGGGGGTGATTTGCATGCTTCGTTAAGCCTTACCCGGGCATGGGGGTTTATATGAAAATACATCGTCATACCGGCGGATGCCGGTATCCATTCTTTTACATCTGGATTCCGGATCGAGTCCGGAATGACGTACGGTATTTTCATCTTTCATTGTGCCCAATTCGAGCATGGGGGTTTATATGAAAATGCCCCTTCCTTTAATCCCTCCCCCTCGACGGGGGAGGGAGGGGTGGGGGTGATTTTTCATCCTTCATTGTGCCCCATTCGAGCATGGGGGTTACTTCACGAAAGGCGAGATCAGATTCCCGGAGGGATCAAAACTTAAGGATACCCTCTCCTCCCCCACCTCGACATCAGCTCGTCCATCAATATCAGCCAGGCAGCCCTCAGAGGCCCACAGGGTGTTTAACTCCAGGGTGTTCTTAATATGCACGATCCTTAAATCCTCCAGGCTGTATGGCCTGAGCGTCATAAGGGCCGCTTCTATTGCCTCTCTGTCCGTCTCATAAGCAAGCGGAATCTTCCCTGATTCAGGGCAGCAGGCTGTAAGGCAGTTAATGGCTGTAACCTTGAAGTCAATCTTGTCAACGAGCCTTCTGAGCGAAAAATCCGCCTGGCCTATGCCCAGCGCGCTTCCCTCGCTTCCGGGAGTAAGGTCTCTGACAAAAATCCTTGTTATTCTCGGAAGAGGTCTCCTGGCCCCGTAAGCGCAGACATCCCTTCCCACAACGTTCGGATCTATCCCTTCTCCGCTGATATCCTTACCCATCTCGTCTATGATTAGAAGATCCGCCTCCTCTATGGGAATCAGCGGCAGACAAGCCCTGGCCTCCTTGAGAAGCTCGCTTTCAACCGCCTCTATCTCATCGGCAGCCGCTGCCCTTATCATGCAGGTCTTGTGGTCCTGGTTTTCGACAAGACCCACTCCGAAAAGAACCTTCGCCCTTCTGATCAATTCCTTGCCTGCCGTGCTGATAATTTTGTACTGATCCCTGACCACGGAGAGCCGGTGGTAGTGCTCCGCGCCCTTCTGATTTCCAAGCCCTATGGCAATCATCTTGATAAGGCCGCTTTCAGTGGCGCCTATGAAGTTCGTGTGGGGTTTAATGCGGTTTATAAGGACAATGGCGTCTGCCTCGTATGCCAGGCGATCCAGAAAAAGAGGTATCCCGTCAGCCTCACCCATGGAAACAACCTCCATGGTAGCCTTAACCGGCGCGCCTACGGTCTCCTCCGTTATTCCCCTGAGGCCCAGAACCTCCTTTTGGCCCTCGGCCGTAGCACCCCCATGGGAACCCATAGCAGGCGTGATAAAGGGCTTCATGCCGGCGGCCTTGAGCCTCCTTACGACCTCGGCAACAACTTTGGCCAGATCGGTAATCCCCCTGCTTCCGACCGCCACTGCCACGGTAAGACCCGGCTTTAAAGCGACCTTCTGCTTTAGCGCTTCCCACTCATTCTCCAACTCTGAAACCGGATCAATCGCTGGAGGCACAAAATACCTCTGCCGCAGGACCCGCATGGCCGGAAGATCCTTGTATCGCTTTTCAGCCAAACCCATACAAACCTCCTGTCTAGCTTTAATGCAGCAAGCTTGATTTGTTTTTAACCATCAGGAAACCTGCCTCTCTTTGCACCAAAAAACATTTTTTGGTAACTTGAGCTTATCAGGCCAGACATGGCATTCTGTCAAGTCCAATTCTACCCCTCTGAAGGCGCTCTCAAAAAGTACGGTTGAAAGCGCACCTACCAGTAAAGATTATATTGACTTGACGCTTTCGTTACATTACTAATGCGGATACCCGCAACCAAGATTTCAGTGTGCAGCAGGTTGAAATTGCAGATAAAGATGTCGAACTTTTCTTGTTTTTTGTTACAGAAAGCTTTGGAATAAGGCACTAACAGCCATGCCCAAATGGGGCACAACGAAAGATGAAAATCACCCCCACCCCTCCCTCCCCCGTCGAGGGGGAGGAGTGAAGCGAAGGGGGATTTTCATATAAACATTTACCGTGAAAATACACCCCCCACCCCGACCCTC
>MNYJ01000136.1 GCA_001874005.1 Desulfobacteraceae bacterium CG2_30_51_40 | reverse complement strand
CAAAACGGCGGAGTTGGGCCTTCCCCCATCTCAAGTGCGGAAGAGGGGGGAGAGTGCCAGCAGAATTTCGCGATTGTGATGACCGACGGTTATTACAACGGCAGTGATCCCGGTTTCGGCAATGTGGATGGGGATAACGGCGCTCCTTATGCGGATACATATTCCAACACGCTGGCGGATGTGGCCATGTATTATTACGAAAACGACCTTGCTAGCGGGCTCAATAACCTTGTTCCCGTCAATGAATTTGACAGCGCTACACACCAGCATATGGTTACATACAGTGTCGCCTTCGGTGTCTATGGCTCACTTAATCCGGCTGACTATGACATGGTAAACGGACCTTTTCCGACCTGGCCCAATCCGACCGCCAATTTTGCCAATAAGATTGATGACCTCTGGCATGCGGCGGTAAACGGGAGAGGCATGTTTCTGAGCGCATCCAATCCCACGGAACTTGTTGACTCGCTTGTTGCCATAATACGCAATATTGAAGCAAGAATCGGTTCGGCGGCATCCGTTTCCATAAACGGAGACGAACTCTATGAAAAGATCAGAGACGATATACTCATGTTTCAGGGGACCTATTACAGCGACGGCTGGGCAGGGGATGTCAAGGCCTACCGTCTGGATCCCCACACTGGAGTAGTGAATACGACCGATCATGTCTGGTCGGCGGCCGACAGGCTGGCGCTCAAGACATGGGATAACCGATTGATAGCCACATACACAGGGTCGGCAGGGATACCATTCCGATTCGATAGTTTCACCTCCGAGCAAAAGACTGCTATTGATCCACTTTGGGCGGCAGATGATACCCTGGCCCGAAATCTTGTAAAGTACTTGAGGGGAGACGGCTCTAACGAAAGGCAGAACGGAGGGGACTTAAGGACCAGATTCAGAAAATTGGGAGACATCGTCAACTCCGCCCCTGTATTTCACAAAAGCGGAGATTATTCCGGATTATATGTAGGAGGCAATGACGGTCTGCTTCACGCCTTTAACCCGGACACCGGGGACGAAATTTTCGCCTATGCTCCGAGCTTTTCCTTTCAGACCCTTCACGAACTGGCTGAACCCTCATACTCACACAGGTTTTTTGTGGACCTCACCCCTACCGTAAAGGGTAAGGTTTCTGTCGGCGGAAACGAGATTTCCCTTCTGGTGGGAGGCATGGGAAAGGGAGGAATGGGTTATTTCGCTCTCAATGTCACTGATGTAACAACCATTACCGACGAAAGTACGCTTGCATCCAGGGTACTCTGGGAGTATCCAAGGGATGCCACACCCCAGGCTGAAAAAGACGGCATAGGTCTTACATACGCAAGGGCTACCATAGCTCAATCCAATTCGGGTTCGACTCCATGGATAGTCATCTTCGGAAACGGTTATGAGAGCCTGGCCGGAAGCGCCATGCTCTATATACTTGATGCCGGGACGGGAACGCTTGTTCGCAGAATAGACGTTGGGGCAGGCTCATGCAACGGGTTGTCCACCCCTGTTGCCATTGATGTTGATTACGATTCCAGGGTGGATTTTGTCTTTGCAGGAGACTTAAAGGGCAACCTGTGGAAGTTTGACCTGAGGGACTCAAATCCCGACAACTGGCACGTCTCTTTCTCGGAGAGCGGAAATCCCAGGCCGCTATTTACGGCAAAGGGGCCGGGAGGAACAACTCAACCAATAACCTCCAAGCCTGACGTAATGCTCCACTGCTCGATGCCGGGATATATGGTCGTCTTCGGAACCGGCATGTACCTGGGTGAGACAAGCTTTTCAAGCACCGCGACTCAGACCATATACGGAGTCTGGGACTATAGCGATCCGAGCGACCCTTCCGAATATCTGGGCACGTTTATGAGAGGGGCATTGCCGTCTCTTTCAAACCAGCCGGACACGGTTTCGCTTCTCCAGCAGACAGAGATTGATTCCAGGGTGGTAAACGGCTACGGGCTAAGGACACTGAGTGATGGACAAGCCGTGTGGAAAACGGAAACTGATCCCCAGTCAACGGAGATGGCGCCCATGCTGCCGAATCCTTCTAGCACCGAGCTTAACCATGCAGGATGGTACTTTGACCTCCCCCTGACGGGAGAGAGGGTCATAAGCGACGTGCAGATAAGGGAGGGAAAGGCTATTGTCATCGCCTTTACCCCTGCTATCACCCCTTGCGGATCAGGCGGAGAGTCTTTTGTGATGGAGATGGATGCCTGCAATGGCGGGAGGCTACCCAGGCCAAACTTCGATATAAATAATGATTTGTTCATAGACACGGACGACCAGATCAACATAGGTACCGAAGAAAATCCGGATCTGGTCTCCCCAACCGGCATTCAAAGGCCCGGCAGGCTTCTCCCTCCGACCATTCTTATACGAGGGGTGGATGAAATAAAATACTTCAGTTCCTCAAGGGGTGTCATAGAGATGGTCAGGGAAAGGGCCGCGAGGGTAGGGATCACTTCCTGGTTTGAGGTAACACAATAGATTAGCGGCAACTACTCAGGTTCAAAGTTCAAGGGTTCACGGTTCAAGGTTAGAGAGCGATGAAGATTGAACGGTTTGAAGATATTATGGCCCGGCAACCGGCACGTGAATTGACCCGGAAAGTGTATTGGTTAACAAAGAAGCCAGGATTAACATTCGTGGATTCATCAACTATCTCAAGGAATATGAAAAAGCCAACTAACCGTGAACCTGACAGCCTGAGCAGTTACGATTAGCGTTTACCCCGGAACTAGGAGCCTGACATGATAAAAAATGGTTATAGAATATTGGCTTGCTTTGTATTCCCCTGTATATTTGCCTTGACTCTGTTAACTCCTGATCCTTCCGATGCCCAGAGAAAATACAGGCCGGAGATGGTGCTTCCATCTTATTACCCCAATGAATTTGATGGTTTCGGCAGAGTTGACCGGATAGAGGGAGATGAAATTGTAATAAACGACCGGCTCCTAAGACTCTCCCCCCGCTACACCTTTTCAACAAAGAGGAGTCAGAGGGCGGCCAGGGAAATCCTTAAGGCAGGTGACATGGTAGGATTTACTATAGGCTCAGATGGCCTTGTTGCTGCCCTCTGGTTGATCGAGCCGGAGCATTCACTTAGATAGTGTCCATCCGGCAATGGCTATTTTCACCGATTTTGGGCGTTGGGCTCAAATTTTAATCCTCGAAATACGTCTATGTATTCCTGTGGCTAAAATTATCGCCCGCCTTGAACGCGACGAAACTATCTCATTTCCGGATGGACACTAGATAAAGGTGCAAGCCTCTCTTTGACTAACCCCCACCCCTCCCTCCCCCGTCGTGGGGGAGGAATAAAGGGAAGGGGCATTTCCACATAAACTCCGGCAAGATGATAAACTGCCGGCAACGGTTCAGGGAGTCATGAAATGCCCGGCAGCTCCGAAAATACCATTTCACCGCAAAATGTTTGTCGGATACTCCTCGATCAGGGTCTTATTTCCGAGGCACAAAAGGAAGAGATACTGAAGAAGAGAGAAGGTCTCCAGAGAAAACTCGAGTTTCTGGCGGCTACCGGCAGGTCTTCCGGCAAGACATGCGCCCGAGAGGCGGGACCTGTAACCATCGTTGATGTAATTATCGCCATGAGGCTTGCAAGAGCGGACCTCCCTGAAAGGATGCTGGATGAAGATGCAGTCTATCAGGCCATGGCCTCCTCCTGGGGCATAACCTTCAAGAAGATTGATCCTGTAAAGCTTGACATGAACGCTGTAACTGGCTCAATTACCCGGTCTTTTGCCGTTAAACATCTCACTGTGCCGCTTTCATCGGAAGGCGATAATCTTACCGTTGCGACAGTAAATCCTTTCAACCTTGAGGTCTTGGAAGATATCGGAAGGGCCAGCCACAAGAAGGTTGTGCCGGTGGTGGCCCCAAAATCCGATATACTTAAGACTATCGAAGAATTCTTCGGCTTCAAGAGGTCTATAGAAGCAGCCCAGAACCAGATTGCCGCACCCCTTGTTGATCTGGGAAACCTTGAGCAATACGTGAAGGTCAAATCCACCGAAGAACTGCCCGGTAACGATCAGCACATTATAAACGCGGTAAATCACCTTCTGAGCTATGCCTTTGAGCAACGGGCAAGCGATGTCCATCTGGAGCCAAAGAGGGAATCCACAATAGTGAGAATGCGTATAGACGGAATACTCCATAAGGTCTATACACTACCCAAGGTGGTACACTCCGCCCTTGTGAGCAGAATAAAAAACCTCTCCAGGATGAACATGGCCGAAAAGAGGCGCCCCCAGGACGGAAGGATAAAGGTGCAGAGAGGATCGGTTGAGGCGGAAATAAGGGTTTCGACCATACCCGTTGCCTTCGGGGAAAAGGTGGTAATGCGTATAATGGATCCGGCCGTGCTATTCCAGGATCTGGAAAAGCTGGGTTTTACGCCGCTAGATCTGGAAAGATTCGAGCAGTTTATAGGAATGCCGCATGGTATAATCCTGGTATGCGGACCTACCGGGAGCGGGAAATCCACCACCCTCTATTCGGCCCTGCGCCGCATCTCAAGCCCTGAGATAAACGTGGTGACAATTGAGGACCCAATTGAAATGGTGCACGAGGACTTCAACCAGATAGCCGCCCAACCGGCCATTGAAGTCACCTTCGGGAGCATTTTAAGAAACGTCCTGAGACAGGATCCCGATGTCATCATGGTTGGTGAGATAAGGGATATTGAGACAGCGGAAAATGCCATACAGGCCGCCCTCACAGGCCACCTCGTCCTGTCAACCCTGCATACCAACGATGCCGCATCGGCCGTAACCCGAATGCTCGACCTGGGATTGCCTCCCTTTCTGATAAAGGCATCCCTCGTGGGTGTTGTCGCTCAGAGACTTGTCCGAACTATCTGCCCCCATTGCAGGGAGTCCTTCAGCATGGCAAACTCCGAACTCTGCACTCTTGGTATTGACCTTGGCGGAGATGAGGATATGATTCAACTCGAAAGGGGAGCAGGATGCCCAAGATGCAGGGGCACCGGCTATCTCGGAAGATCAGCCGTCTTTGAGATACTCCCTTTTTCCGATTCAATCAGAAGACTTACCACATCGAATGCAGACGAGTCAGCCATCAGGCAAACGGCAAGGCGGGAGGGAATGGTGAGCCTGAGAGAAAACGCACTACTGAAACTGAAAGAGGGAACCACAACCTACCA
>MNYJ01000199.1 GCA_001874005.1 Desulfobacteraceae bacterium CG2_30_51_40 | reverse complement strand
GCCGTGTACCTGAAGGCGCACCTACAGAAGAGAATTCCTGATCTGCTTGTCCTGATATTCGCAAAGCCATTCCCTATATTTATTTAGATGATACACGGTTTATTAACACGCTGTTAAAATTATATATACCTCCAGGACTGTCTGCACAAAAGATATCAAAACGAAGCATCCCGCAGCACATTATCTCCTATCTTGACCCTGCTTCTTTCAGATGAGGTCCCGGCGATCTGAAGGAATTTCGACTCTCTCAAGGCCGATGCGGCTAGGCTTTCTTCAAAAACTCCTTTTGTCCCAAGAACCTGGAGGGCTTCCGTGGAGATGCGCTCACAGGCCTCCGAGCAGAATACCTTTGCGCAGCGGGCAAGCACCTCGGCCTCCCTGTTACCGGTCTCATCCGCCCAGGCTGCCCGGTATGCAAGCAGTTGTGCGCTTTGGAGAAGCGTGAGCATCTCGGCAAGCTTGAATCCTATCTCCTGATAGGCAATGATGGGCTTTCCTCCGCTATGGTGTGTCTTGGAATGTGAGAGTGCCTCCCGGTATGATCTCTGTGAAAGACCAAGAGCGAGTGAGGTGAGTATCTGGTCCTCCCAGAGCTTAACAGTGTTCAAAAAATCCTTGTCATCAGGGATTACCGCCCTGTCTGACGGGACTAGGCAGTCCCTCAATGTGACAGGGTTAAAACCCGATCCAGGAATCGCGTTTGAAGTCAGCTCAGTACCTGTCGAAAATCCCTTGTCACCTGCCCTGATGATGAAGACGCCCGGTCTTCCACCGGAATCGGCCAGGCATGCTACTAAATCCGCACTGGATGCGCCTGCCACCCAGTTCTTTGATCCGGTGATGATGTAACCATTATCCTGCAGCGTTGCCCTGGTCTCGGAAGCATTCTGGTCGAAACTGGCATTTGTCTCTGAAAATGCTGCGGATCCAATTAATTGGCCATTAAGCAAAGAGTCAAGAATGGTAGAGCACTCGGGGCCTTTTCCAAACAGGGCGAGAAGGCGACCTACCATCCTTGAGCTTGTCTCAACAGAGAGAAATATCGGAGGGCTCCAGGCAGCAAGCTCCTCCTGCGCGGCCACCAGTGCAGTTGAATTCCTGCCGTCCCGTACGCCTGTCTCCAGGTAGCCTGTGGGCGAAAGGGCCTTCATCAGCTTAAGGAGCATATTTCGATAATTGAGCGGTGCAGTGCTGAAGGCATCACTTTCCGGATTTTCTTTTTCACCACTTGTAATATCTTTTATCGCCTCTTTGAGCCCCAGTTCTGCCGCGCTTTGATCAAAATCCATGGAATACTCCTAGATGAGCTTTGAGATTATCTTTTTCTGTATCTCCGAGGTTCCTCCTCCGATGGGCGCAAGCCTCGAGTCCCTGAAGGTCCTCTCAACGTCGTATTCGTGACAGTAACCGTATCCCCCGAAAAGGGTCACGGCGTCGTTTGCGGGCTTAAGACTCCAGTCCCCTACAAAGAGCTTTGCTACCGCGGCTTCGAGATGATTAAGAGGTCTTCCCTGATCCTTGCACCAGGCAATTCTGTAGATAAGTGTCCGCGCTGCCTCGATGAAGATTTTCATATCGGCGAGCTTGTGCTTTATTGCCTGATATTCGGCTATGGGCCTTCCGAATTGATGACGCTGTTTAGCGTAGGCGATTGATTTCTTAAGGACATAGGTCATGCCTCCCACGAAGGGGGCCATGAGAGCGCTTCTGTCCCACTCCACTGTCTGCAGGGCCATCAGGAAACCTTCCCCCTCCACGCCGAGAAGGTTTTCCGCAGGTATCATGCAGTTGTCGAATATAAGCTCGGAGGTATGGGAGGTCCTTACCCCCATCTTGATAAGATTCTTCCCGGCGGAAAATCCCGGAGTTCCCTTTTCCACAATGAAGGCTGATATACCTGCGTGTCTGAGGTCTTTTCCGGTCTTGGCATAGATAACAGCTACATCGGCAAGGGGTCCGTTGGTGATGAACATCTTGTTACCGTTTAAGATATAGGCCTCTCCGGCTCTCTCGGCCCTCGTGGTCATTGAGGCAACATCGCTTCCTGCGTTAGGCTCCGTAAGGCCCATACATCCGATCCACTCACCTGTAGTGAGTTTGGGCAGATACTTTTTCCTCTGTGCATCGGTTCCATGCACGAAAATCGTATCGGCGCATAGAAAGGTGTGTGCGCCGTATGAAAGGGTAAGCCCGCCGTCAACCCCGGCCTCACCAAGCGCCTCTCCGGCAAGTACAGTTGTTACAACGTCCGCATCGCTTCCCCCGAACTCCGCAGGAAAATGAAGACCCAGAATTCCGAACTCACCGAGCCTCCGGAATGATTGGAAGTCGAACTCGCCCTTAAGTTCATGATCCCTCACCCTGGGAACTATCTCCTTGACGGCGAATCGGATCACCTGATCCTTGAACATGGCCTGTTCCTGCGAAAAAGAAAATTCCATGGTACCTCTTAATGTGATATTATTAGTGTCCCCGTTAAAAGACCGTGGAAAACGGCCGTCCCCTTTACCTTCGAGCCTTCCTGTTAACCCTCATGCCCGGGCATAGCACAACGAGGCATGGAGCTGTTAGATAGTGTCCATCCGGAAATGGCTATTTTCACCGATTTAGGCGTTGGGCTCAAACTTTAATCCTCGAAATACGTAAATGTATTCCTGTGGTTAAAATTATCGCCCGCCTTGAACGCGACGAAACTATCTCATTTCCGGATGGACACTAAATAGATCAGACGTTTTTTGCTCCGTTTATGAATACCTCCAGTATGCTGTCTGCGATTCTCTCCTTCTGTGCGTTGCTCTTTATGCGCTGATTGGCAATAACCATTGTGGATATGAAGGTTTCAAGCGCGCCAAGGAATATTGTAGTCAAATACCTTGCCTTTAAGTCATTCCTCAGAACACCGTTATCCTGTCCCTCTTTAATGACAGATTCGGTAAGAGCAATAAAGCTCTTAAACCGCTCAAGGCGCCTGGGAGTCAGATTGGCTGTAGATCTCGAGATTTCAGTGATGAAGATGCTTACAAGTTCAAATTTGTCCTGGTAGGTGTTAAGAAAATAGAAGATAATGCCTCTGAGTTTAGAGGTCACATCCTCAACCCCTCGGGATACATCCTTGAGGATGGCAAAGAGGTGATCCCACCATCTGTTTAGAACGGCATCGAAAAGGTCCTCCTTGTTACTGTAATAGTGATATACCAGACCGTAGGATATCCCTGCCTTGCGGGCGATGTCGGACATCCGCGCTCTGTGGAATCCCTTCTCGGTGATTACCTTTAGAGCGGCTTCAAAGATTGCCCCCTCTTTATCTTCCCTCAAATGTGCTGCGTCTCTCATGACGACAAAAAATATCCTGTCACCGGCTGATCTGTTTTACCATTCTAACGGTCACGCCCAACTGGGCACAACGAAAGACGAAATCACCCCCACCCCCGCCTCCCCCGTCGAGGGGGAGGGATGAAGGGAAGGCGCATTTTCATATAAACCGCCATGCCCTGAAAGGCCACAACAGAGGATGAATATCACTCCTACCCTCTGCCGCCCCGTCAAGGGGGAAGGATAAAAATGAAACCACTTATTGATTGACATGTCAATCAAGTTTTTCGATTACCCTTGCGACTGCCAATCAAAAACCTGTAAAATAAATTGGTTATGAGGCAATTAAATGGGTGGAAGGAGGCTTGTGATTTTTCTTGCAAAGGGAAAATAATCATGCTATAGAGCACAGGCTCCAAAAGGCAATGTTCAGTCCTTTAAAAACCCTTTGACAAGGGGAAAGTTTTTTTGTAAAAGGCCATACCTGCCGTGATGTGGGCGACTTAACTAGTGTCCATTTAACTAGTGTCCATCCGGAAATGAGATAGTTTTATCGAGTTCAAGACGGACGATGATTTTAAATACTTGAATGCATCGAGGTATTTCGAGGATTAAAATTTGAGCCCAACGCCGATAAAAATAGGTATTTATGGTCACTAATTAAAATCCATGCCCTGAAAGGGGCACAGCTAAGGATGAAAATCACCCCCACCCCCGCCTCCCCCGTCGAGGGGGAGGGATAGAAGGGGCATTTTAATATAAATTGAAAGGGACGGATGGATCATGCTCGAAGTAAATAGTACCCTTTTTATTCAGATAGCCAACTTCCTCATTCTCCTTTTTATCATCAACGCACTGCTTTTTAAACCCATAAGAAATGTGCTGGCCCGCAGAAACAGCGAAATCAGCTCCCTCGAAAAGGTAGTGGAGGATTTCAGCTCTAAAGCGCAGCAGAAGGAAAAGGATATTGAGGAAAGTAACTCAAAGGCGAGGAAAGACGCCTTTCTGGAAAGGGAGAAACTTAAGGGAGAGGGAGGAGATACTGAGAAGGGTATCCTGCAGGAGGCCATGGCACAGGCAGAGCAGAAGATAGGGGGCGCCAGAAGGGAACTGGAGGCTGCAATGCAGGGAGTAAGGCAGACCCTGGAGTCCGAACTTACGGTCTTCTCCAAACAGCTATCGGAAAAGATCCTCGGGAGGGCTCTCTAATGACGGCTCCTTACGGAAATACCGGGAAAGATTCTATTTGCGGGGCTTCTGATCGCTCAGGAAAGATGCCGGGGTGGATGATTGCCTCTATGGCTTACGCTTCGATTCTCCTTTTTCTTTTTGTCGGAGCAGCTTTTGCCTCTGAAGGAGGAGGCCACGGCGAAAGCGGGGCTGGTCTCACAGATCTTCTTTACCGTTTCATTAATTTTGCGCTTTTAGTGATCATTCTGGTCTTCGTAATCAAAAAGGCCTCCATCAAAGATTTCTTTTCAACTCGCAGAGAGGAGATCGCACAAAAATTTGAAACCCTGAAGAATGAGAAGGCGGAAGCGGAAAGCAGATACCAGGGCCTTGATAAAAAACTAAGGGAGTTTGAGGATCAAAGAAAGACGATAATTGCCCAATACAGGGCTGAGGGAGAGGCTGAAAAGCAAAAAATCATCGCAGATGCCAGAGACAGGGCAGGGCAGATTATGGCTCAGGCCGAGCTTTCAATCCAGCGTGAGTTGCAGGGAGTAAGAGACAGGCTCAAGGCCGAGATAATGATTGCTGCCGCCCAAAAAGCAGAGGAGATAATCAGTCATGAGTTCAAGGACAAGGATCAGGATCGGCTTGTTTCAGAATTCATAGAAAGGGTGGAGAAACTACATTGAGCGGTTCAAAGGTTTCCAAGAGATACGCCAAGGCCCTGCTGTCAATAGGGCAGGAAGACAATAAGTTCAAGGAATACGGCGCTGATCTTCAGGACTTTGCCTCCTTTTGCGCTGCAAACCAGGAGCTTTACGGGACTATTTCCAGCAAGGTCTTTGCTGTTGATGATCGCAAAAAGATTCTGGACTATGTTCTGGGAAAGAGTTCCTATGAAAACGTCGTAAAGAACTTCCTGAGACTCCTCCTTGAGAAAGACCGACTTGGAGTAATAAATGAAATAAATGGACATTATTCCCAGCTTATTGATGATATATCGGGGATAACCCGGGCCGAGATCATTGCCGCCAGACCTATTAAGAGCGAAGCGATGGATAGACTTTCATCAGCCCTGGCCCGACTTACCTCAAAGAACGTCAGGGCTGAGGTGAGAGAGGATTCCTCCCTTATCGGAGGCCTGGTGGTCAGGATTGGGGATTTGGTATTGGACGGGAGCGTAAAGGCCCAGCTCGAGGGTCTGAAAGAATCATTGAAAAGGGGTGAATATCACTAATGGAAATAAGAGCTGAGGAGATAAGTCAAGTAATTCGCGATCAAATCAAGGATTACGAAAAGAAGATCGAGGTTAGCGAGACCGGAACCGTCCTCTCCGTTGGCGACGGTATCGCTAGGGTCTATGGTGTTCAGAATGCCATGGCCATGGAGATGCTTGAATTCCCCGGAGGCATTTACGGCCTGTGTCTCAACCTTGAAGAAGACAACGTTGGTGTGGCCGTTATGGGCGACTACGCTCAGATCAGGGAGGGAGACACCGTCAAAAGGACTGGAAGAATAGCCCAGATCCCGGTAGGTGAACCTGTTCTCGGGCGTGTTATTGATGCCGTGGGCCAGCCGCTTGACGGCAAGGGGCCAATAAACGCTACAGAGTTTAGACGTATTGAGATGGTGGCTCCGGGCGTTATCGCGCGTCAACCGGTTAAGGAGCCTATGTGCACGGGAATAAAGGCCATTGATGCCATGACACCTATCGGAAGGGGGCAGAGGGAGCTTATAATCGGAGACCGTCAGATAGGGAAAACCGCCATCTGTGTTGACGCCATTATCAACCAGAAGGATACAGACATTTACTGCATTTATGTTGCGGTAGGTCAAAAGAAGTCAACCGTCGCCCAGGTGGTTGACGTCCTTGAGCGTCATGGAGCCATGAAATACACTACCGTAGTTGCCGCCTGCGCAAGCGATCCGGCGACTCAGCAGTTCATCGCGCCTTACTCCGGGTGTGCCATCGGCGAATATTACAGGGACAGAGGCGAACACGCGCTCATAATCTATGACGACCTCTCCAAACAGGCTACAGCTTACCGCCAGGTGAGCCTTCTGCTCAGAAGACCGCCTGGCCGCGAGGCATATCCCGGCGATATCTTCTACAACCATTCAAGACTCCTTGAAAGGGCCGCCAAACTCAATAAAGAATTGGGCGGAGGTTCGCTTACGGCCCTTCCTATTATTGAAACCCAGGCCGGAGACGTCTCCGCATATATCCCTACAAACGTTATTTCCATCACAGACGGCCAGGTCTATCTGGAGCCTAACCTATTTTTCTCGGGCGTCAGACCGGCGATAAACGTTGGACTCTCCGTATCCAGGGTTGGCGGTGCGGCCCAGACAAAGGCAATGAAAAAGGTTGCAGGTACACTTCGTCTTGATATGGCTCAGTATCGCGAGCTTGAGGCGTTTGCACAATTCGGTAGCGACCTCGACAAGGCCACCCAGAGACAGTTAGGCAGAGGTCAGAGACTCGTGGAGGTTCTCAAACAGCGCCAGTATCAGCCAATGTCTGCTGAAAAGGAAGTCATGATCCTCTTTGCCGGCGCAAACGGTTATCTCGACGAATGGCCTACTTCGGCCATAAGCAAATATGAGGAGCAGATGATCGAGTTTGTGGAAAAGAAGTACGGAGACATCTACAAGGAACTCAAAGAAAAAGGCGACATAAGCGATTCATTGGCAACAAATATGAAAAAGGCCCTTGATGAGTTCAAGACCGTCTTCCAGCCGGGCGCCTGATTGTGCCTAAACCAACCATAAAAGAGAAGAGATAGATGGCAACCTTAAGAGACATTCTTCGCAAGATAAAGGCAGTCAGAAAGACGCGCCAGATCACCAAGGCTATGAATATGGTGGCTGCCGCCAAATTGCGCGGAGTCCAGCAGAAGATGGAGCAGTTTGACCCCTACGCTAAAAAATTCGCAGAGGTCCTCTCAAATCTTGCAAGCAGAATAGAGCCGGATATTCATCCGCTGCTTATAAGAAGAGAGGAAATCAACAGGGTTGAATTGATCCATTTCAGCAGCGACAGAGGGCTTTGCGGCAGTTTTAACACCAACCTGATCAATGCCGGGGAAAAATGGCTCAAGGAGCAGCGCGGCAATGGCCTTGAGTGCAGCCTGACTGCGGTAGGCAAGAAGGGCCGTGATTATTTCAAGAAGACTCAGTACTCGATGAGCGCTTCTCACGTGAATGTCTATGGGAAAATAGACATGTCCTTCGTCAACCAGATGACAAAGGGTTACATTGAGCGGTTCATGACGGGAGAGGTGGACGAAGTCTATATGATGTATAGCAGATTTGTCAGCATGGCCAGACAGCAGCCTGTCCTGATAAAGCTTATTCCCATTGAGCCGCCGAAGAACGAAGATGCTTCACAGCTTTCGGGGGCATCCGAATATCTATGTGAGCCCACGGCCGAGGAACTCCTTGTGGAACTTCTTCCAATGCACGTGAGCGTCCAGATCTACAACGCGTTTTTGCAGAATGAAACCAGTGAGCACGCCGCCAGGATGGCTGCAATGGATAATGCTTCCAAGAACTGCAGTGAGCTTATACAGAGTCTTACCCTGGTTTATAATAAAGCGCGGCAGGCAGCTATTACCGCAGAGCTGATGGATATCGTCGGCGGCGCTGAAGCACTGAAAAAGGCATAAAGGTTCATATATCAAGGAGGTTGTAAGTAAGCCATGAATGAGGGGAAACTATTGCAGGTGATCGGACCGGTGGTGGACGTTGAGTTCCCGGAGGGTGAGCTACCTAACATACTCACCGCCCTTCTCATCAGCAACCCGGCTATTGATGATAAGGAAGACAACCTGGTCATAGAGGTGGCTCAGCATTTGGGAGACAAGGCGTTGAGGTGCATCGCCATGGACGTAACCGACGGTCTTGTGCGGGGGATGAAGGTTAAGAACACCGGCAAACCCATCATGATGCCGGTTGGGGACCCTTGCCTCGGAAGGGTGTTGAACGTTGTTGGCAGGCCCGTTGACGGTCTGGGCCCGGTGAACGCAACGGAGTTCTATCCCATTCACAGACACGCTCCGTCCTTCGAGGACCAGGATACAAAGGTAAATGTCCTCGAGACAGGCGTAAAGGTCATTGATCTGCTCGTGCCGTTTCCCAGAGGCGGCAAGATGGGTATGTTCGGGGGCGCAGGCGTTGGTAAGACCGTCGTCATGATGGAGATGATCCACAACATTGCCATGCAGCACGGAGGCATAAGCGTTTTCGCAGGCGTAGGTGAGAGAACCCGTGAGGGTAATGACCTCTATCTGGAGATGAAGGAATCAGGGGTTATCCAGAAGGCGGCACTTATCTACGGGCAGATGACGGAGCCCCCTGGAGCAAGGGCGAGGGTTGCCCTCTCCGCCCTGACCGCGGCTGAGTACTATCGCGATGAGAAGGGGCAGGACGTCCTTCTCTTCATTGACAATATATTCCGATTCACGCAGGCAGGCTCCGAGGTTTCCGCTCTTCTCGGCCGTATTCCCTCTGCGGTGGGTTATCAGCCTACCCTGGGAACAGATCTTGGCGAGCTTCAGGAGAGGATCACATCCACCAATAAGGGATCAATCACATCGGTCCAGTGCGTGTATGTGCCGGCAGACGACCTTACAGACCCCGCTCCTGCGACGACCTTTGCGCACCTGGACGGCACCGTCGTGCTTTCAAGACCTATTGCCGAACTCGGAATCTACCCGGCAGTTGATCCGCTTGATTCGACTTCAAGGATTCTTGATCCGAACGTTCTTGGAGCGGATCATTATTACGTAGCCAGGCAGGTTCAGCAGATACTCCAGAAGTATAAGGATCTTCAGGACATCATAGCGATCCTTGGCATGGACGAAATCTCTGATGAGGATAAGATCACGGTCGCCAGGGCGCGCCGCATCCAGCGTTTTCTCTCCCAGCCGTTTCATGTGGCTGAGACCTTTACCGGCACCCCTGGAAGATATGTGCCGGTCAAAGAGACCATCCGTGGTTTTAAAGAGATCATAGAAGGAAAGCATGACAACTTGCCGGAAGGTGCCTTCTATATGGTAGGTGGAATTGACGAGGTCAAGGAAAAGGCAGAAAAGATGGCTGCCTCAAACAAATAGGGGTAGGTGACTGATGGCTAATTTACACTTGGAGGTGGTCACCCCCGAAAGGGTGGTTGTGAGCGAGGACGTGTTAGGAGTGGTCGCTCCAGGCTCTATGGGAGAGTTCGGGATACTTCCGGGGCATGTTCCGTTTTTAACGAGCCTTGTGCCCGGGGAACTGCGCTATAACTCCGGGTCGCGATCGGAGCGGCTGGCGGTTTCATCCGGATTTGCGGAGGTTTCCAACAATCGTGTCTCAGTGCTTGTTGATGCGGCGGAAAAGGCCCAGGAGATTGACATTGAGAGGGCGAAAAAGGCACTTGAAAGGGCAAGGGAACGACTCGCCATGGAGAGAGGCAAGCAGGATGTGGATCATTTGCGTGCTGAGATATCTCTCAAGAGGGCAATTGCCAGGATCAAGGTGGTGCAGAAGTCAATTTAATATTTTCTGATCCCTCGCAATATAGGGTTTAAAAAAGGCAGGCCGCAGTTAGCCTGCCTTTTTTGTTGACGCAAAGAGACTCCAGGGTTAGAATCATCAACGCAAGCGAAAGGATGCGTGTCTTTCTCCGTATCCTTTTAGAATATATGAATCGGGGGAAGTGCTTTATGAGTGTTTTGGATGATCTTGATCAATTTCAAGTCCTGGAAGACAAGATAGACGGGCTTATCCGATTGGTAGCCGATCTGAAGACTGAGAAGGAGTCTCTTGAAGAAAAGACCCATATCCTTGAGGAGAGACTCGCCAATACGACGGAGCAGATGGAGGGGCTGAAGGCCGCCAGAGAGCGGGCCAAGCAGCGTGTTATAGGATTGCTCGAGAAGATAGATCGCCTTGAAAACTAGGCAGAGAGGAATTTTCCTTGGAAAGGCCTATTGGAATTAGGATCCTTGACCAGGAGTACTTCATTAAGTCTGACGTGGACGAAGAGGAAGTGCAGAGAATAGTAGGCATTGTGAATGATAAACTGGAGTCAATCATCAAGACCACAGGAGGCTCACTTGAGAAAAAGGCGGCTCTCCTTGCGGCATTTTACATCGCCGGGGATTACTACCAGTTGACCAAGGAAATAGACTCTATCAGGGATGAAAGAGACAGTCTCAAGCGGATTGTCCAGGATAAGGCGCGTCGTCTGAACGAACAGATAGAAAGTGCGCTGAATATATAAGCCCCGACCAGGCACTCGGATCTTCATGAACGGCTCCGAAAATGGGTCGGATTGGGCTCAGATAAGGGAAAGTATTAAGGCTGTTAACACCAAAGGGTGAGAATATATGTGTTCGGAAGTTGGGATATGTGGGGATGTTTTTCATAATGAACAGAGATTGATGCCCGTTTCAACGCCTTCGGACTAAGCCCGCTCATAACCTAAAGGTTTTCTTGCCTTATTACTGCCGTGTCTGGTAACGCCCTAAAGTTTCTAGCAAACTTTCGCACTGGAAGCTCTTTATGCCTTTCCGGTGATAACAGGGGAATATCTCGATATGGAAATAATTTATTTTGTGGTGGTTGGTCTGCTTGCGCTTATAGCAGGGGGCTTTGTGGGTGCGGTCCTCCGGAAGCGTATAGTTGAGAGCAAATTTGAGTCTTTGGAAAGTTATTCGAAGAAGATTCTTGAGGAGGCGCACAAGGAGGCCAAGAATGTAAAGAAAGAGGCGGCCCTGCAGGCCAAGGACATGCTCTACCAGATGAAGGTAGAGGTTGAGAAAGAATCTCAGGAGAAGAGGGAGCAGATACTTGCCCTTGAGACCAGGATTCTTCATAAGGAGGAAAATCTCGACCGCAAGCTTGAGCAGATCGAAAAAAGAGAAGGCAAACTGGTTGAAAAGGAAAGGGCGCTGGATCAATCAGAAAAGGAGCTTAAGAGAAAAGATGCTGAAGCCGAGCGCATCGTTGCAGAGCAGAGAAAACAGCTTGAGACACTGGCCGGTATCTCGATGGAGGAGGCCAAACAGATGCTTATTTCCTCCATGGAGGAAGAGGCAAAACACGATGGTGCTAAGATCATAAGAAAGATTGAGATTGAAGCAAAGGCCGAGGCGGATAGAAAAGCCCAGGATATACTTGCCCTCGCTGTAAAGCGTTACGCCGGAGACTATGTGGCGGAGAAGACGGTTTCGGTGGTGGCCCTCCCAAACGAAGAGATGAAGGGAAGGATCATAGGCAGGGAGGGAAGGAACATAAGGGCCATTGAGGCTGCTACAGGCATTGATCTCATTATTGACGATACGCCGGAGGCGGTAATACTTTCGGGTTTCAACCCGGTGAGAAGAGAGGTAGCCAAGATATCGCTTGAGAGGCTAATAAATGACGGAAGAATTCATCCTGCGAGGATTGAAGAGATCGTTGCCAAGGTAGATAAGGAAATCGAGGCAAGTATCAAGGAGGCAGGCGAACAGGCCGCCTTTGATGTCGGCGTTCACGGTATCCATGGAGACCTTATAAAGCTCATTGGGAGACTAAAGTACCGTTCAAGCTATGCCCAGAACGTCCTTCAGCATTCCAGGGAGGTGAGCTTTCTTTGCGGAGTCATGGCCTCCGAGCTTGGCATAAACATCAAGCAGGCCAAGAGAGCAGGGTTGCTTCATGATATTGGCAAGGCCGTTGATCACGAGGTGGAAGGTCCCCATTCTCTTATAGGTGCGGATCTTGCCAAGAGATATGGCGAATCGGCGCAGGTGATCCACGCCATAGCAGCGCATCATGAGGAAATTCCACCCGAGAGCATCCTCGCGGTACTGGTGCAGGCGGCCGATACCCTGTCCGGCGCAAGACCTGGAGCAAGGCAGGAGACCCTCGAGTCTTACGTAAAGAGGCTCGAGGGACTTGAGAAGATAGCCAACACCTTCAAGGGGGTCAATAAGTCCTATGCGATCCAGGCGGGACGAGAGATTCGCATCATGGTTGAAGGCAAGATAGTGGATGATGATCAGTCGTATACCCTCTGCAAGGATATAGCGAAGAAGATTGAAAAGGAACTTACTTATCCCGGACAGATTAAGGTGACGGTAATTCGAGAGACAAGGGCTGTGGAATTTGCAAAATAGCGCAACTATTCAGAAGTAGATACCATGCCGCAGAAGCCGATGGAACTTTATCTTATTGATGGAAGCAGCTATATCCACCGCGCCTACCACGCAATAAGGTCGCTTTCCAATTCCAGGGGAATACCTACAAACGCAACTTTTGGTTTTACCAAGATGCTCCTGAAGGTCATAAAGGACAAAAAGCCCGCATTCATGGCCGTTGTCTTTGATTCCAGAGGGCCGACCTTCCGGCATGACATCTATCCCGAGTATAAGGCCAATCGTCCTCCCATGCCGGATGACCTTGCCGCACAGATCCCCTACATAAAGAAGATAGTTGAATTTTTAAATATCCCTTCCCTGGAGAAAATGGGCTATGAGGCCGACGATATCATAGGTACCCTGGCCCGGCGCCTGGGCGGGGAGGGGAGAAAGGTCGTCATGATCACAGGGGACAAGGACTTCAGGCAGCTTGTGACAGGCGATACAATTATCTGGGATACGATGAAGGACAGGATCATTGACGGAGAGGCGATAGAGAAGACATACGGTATCAAGCCCGCTGCCTTTATTGATGTAATGGCCTTAAGTGGTGATACCAGCGACAACATCCCCGGAGTTCCGGGAATAGGGGAAAAGACGGCCCTTGATCTGATCCGTGAGTTCGGCTCTCTTGAGGCCCTTCTGGAGGGGCTTGGGACAGTGAAGAAAAAGAATCTTGCCCTGAAGATAGCAGGTAACATGGATCAGCTTCTCATGAGCAGGAGGCTAGTGACAATTGATTGCAACGTCCTGCTTGACGATGAAAGGCCCTCCCTTGAGGTAGGCCCTCCAATGAAGAACGAGCTTGCTCAACTTTTCAGGGAACTCGAATTCAAAGGCCTCTGGAATGAATTTGCACCTGAAGAAGATTCGGGGGCGTTTGCTTCACCATGCGGAGACAGGCTGAGCATCGAAGAATGGCTCGAAGTCAGAAAAGAAGATGAGCCGGTGTCCGTTTACGCAGATACAAATGGTCTGGCGCTTGCCTCTTACGGAGGAAAAGGCTGTTATGTAGGCCTAAGCGATTCGGCAGAGGATGAATCCCTGGTGCAGGCGGAAAGAGACGTGCGGGGACTTCTCCGGGACCGGCGCATAAAAAAGGTGGGATATGACCTTAAGGGACAGGCGAGGAACTTGGAGGAAAAAGGTGTTTTCCTCGATGGTTTTTATTTTGATACCATGCTTGCCGCTTATGTTACCAACCCAGGCTTAAAGGATATTTCCATCGGTGGTCTGGCCGCTGTGTATCTGGGGGAGAGGCTTGAAGGCGCAATTTCAGGCAGAAATTCCTCGAAGGACTGCATGCCAGACGGGAGCATTTCCAGGGCCTTTATGTCCATAAGACTTATGGAAAATCTCAAGGCCAGACTCAAGAAGGATGAAAACGACAGCCTTTTTTTCGATCTTGAGATGCCTCTCCTTTCAGTACTTCTCGATATGGAACGGGCAGGCATCGGAATAGACGAGGAGTATTTCAGGAACCTTTCCAGGGATTTTGAATCAAGGGCCCAAAGGCTTGCCGCCGATATATATGAAAAGGCAGGTATTTCCTTCAATATCAATTCTCCAAGACAGCTTGCGAGGATCCTTTTTGATCATCTGGGACTTCCGGCACAAGGCCATACCACAAAGACTAAGGCCCCTGCCACGGATTTCTTAGTACTTAAGAGGCTTTCATCACTTCATCCGGTCCCCGGCCTCGTTCTGGAATACAGGAGCGTTACAAAACTCAAGGCAACTTTTATTGATGCCCTTTTGGATTCCATGAACCCTTCCACCGGCAGGCTCCACACCACCTTCAATCAGGCCGTAACAGCAACCGGGAGGCTCAGCAGCAGTAACCCCAATCTACAGAACATCCCTTCAAGAGGAGAGGATGGGGCTCTGATAAGGAGGGGCTTTATCCCGAAAAAGGGCTTTTGTCTTATGAGCGCTGATTACAATCAGATAGAACTCAGGATATTTGCCCATTATTCCAGAGATGAGGGCCTTCTTGAGGCATTCAGGAGGGGAGAAGATATACACAGGCATACGGCATCCCAGATACTTAAGGTCGCCCCTGATAAGGTAACCCCGCAGATGCGCCGTATTGCAAAGGCGATCAATTTTGGAATAATTTACGGTATGGGACCCCGCAGGCTTGCCCAGGATTTGGAGATGGAACTCTCCGACGCAAAACAATATGTCTCGGCCTACTATGAAAGGTATCCAGGGGTATTGAGGTACAGGGAGGAGATGATCCGGAAGGCCAACTCGCAGGGATACGTATCCACCCTGCTTAACAGGAGAAGATATCTCCCCGAGATAAATAATCAGAACGGGGCAATAAGATCGGAAGCGGAAAGGATGGCGGTGAATACCCCCATCCAGGGCACTGCCGCCGACATTATCAAAAAGGCGATGGTGGCCTTTTACGAAGAAATCAGGCAAAAGGACATGAAGACGAGGATGCTTTTGCAGGTGCACGACGAGCTTGTCTTTGAGGTGCCGGAGGAAGAGAGGGAGAAAGCGGCATCCGTGGCTTCGGAGGTTATGTGCAAAGCGGCTTCGCTTGATGTCCCTCTTACCCTCGAGATAAAATATGGAGATACATGGGCTGATGCCCATTAACTGCGTTAAGGAGTTTTTTTAGATGCCGTTTCTTTTCGGCCCTGTGCCGTCCCGCAGACTCGGTCTTTCGCTCGGAGTTGATCTCGTAAAGCCCAAGACCTGCACATTCGACTGTATCTATTGCGAGGTGGGAAGGACTACCGTAAAGACAATAGATGCGCTGCCTCAGCCTGACATGGGATCACTGTTTGACGAACTTTCCAATACTCTTTCAAGATCAAGACCGGATGTGATAACCTTGGCCGGGTCAGGTGAGCCCACCCTGTGCCCCGAAATTGGAGAGATCATCAAGGGCATAAAGGCCATGACGGATATACCGGTTGTGGTCCTTACAAACGGCTCCCTTTTCTGGAAGGATGAAGTGGTTAATGGCTGCCTTGGTGCTGATATTATAATGCCGACCCTGAGCAGCACATTTGAAGAGACATTCAGGAGGATACACAGGCCCTATGCTTCCCTGAGCCTTGAAAGGGTGCTGGCCGGCCTTACGCGACTCAGGTCTGCTTACAGCGGGAGGATATTTCTTGAGTTGATGATGCTTGGCGGCATAAATGACTCAGCTAGAGAAATTGAGGGGCTGAGCGACGCCATCAAGAGGATAGAGCCTGACAGGATACAGATCAATACGGTTGTAAGACCTCCGGCCGAACCTGACGCTCTGGCGGTTAAGCCTGAGAGGCTAAGGGAGATAAGGGAACACCTGGGCCCCGGAGCGGAGATCATTGCAGGCGTATCAGTTCCCCCGGGTTCATCCTTCAGGGATTCTCCAGGAGAAAAAATTATTGAGACCCTCAACAGAAGACCTATTACCTTGATGGATCTGGCAGGCTTGACGGGACTTCCGTATGAAGAAACCGATGCCCTGGTAAGGGGACTTCTGTTTAAAGGATTGATAGAAAAACGGGAGTTTAACGGAGAGATTTTTTTTACGGGAAAGGGCTATGTCAAAGAATAGGAACGAAACAGGGGAGGGCCTGTACGTAGGAATTGACGCCGGGAGTGCAAGCGTTAACTGCGTTGTGATAAACAGGCTGAAAGAGCTGGTTTTCGAAGCCCCCTACAGCAGGCATTTCGGAAAGGTTGAAGAAGCGGTCTTTGATATCCTTACAGGCATATATGAGAAGTTCGGACGCGAACATGTTGTGGCGACAGCCTTTACCGGATCTCACGGGGTCAATCTGAGTGAAAGGCTCGGGGCCTCTTTTGAATTTGAAACCATCTGCCAGGTGCTGGGCGCGCTGCACATACGGCCCGATGTCAGAACCATAATAGCAATGGGAGGCCAGGATACCGCTCTATTGCAGATAGCCCATGAAGGAGGAGACTGGGAGATAGAGTATTTCAGTACCAACGGACCTTGCGCCTCAGGGACAGGCTCCTTTATTGATCAGCAGGCGCAGAGGCTTGCCACCTCCCTGTACTCCAAGACGTATAAACCGGCCTCGGCAGACATTGATAATATCCTCAAGGATTTCATCTCGCTAGGCCTCAAAAGCCGAAACCCCTCCAATGTAGCCTGCCGCTGCACCGTATTTACAAAATCGGATATGATCCACCTCCAGAACAAGGGTGAGAGGCTCGAGGACATAATCTACGGGCTTCATCTCGGTAATACGCGCAATTACATGAGCACCATAGTCGGGAATCGTCTTCTGAGAGATCCCATCCTTTTTGTAGGGGGCCTGTCCTTGAACGAGTTGCAGGTAAAGGCCTTCAAGTCATGTTTTCCCGATATCATAGTTCCTCCTCACAGCACTTCAGTAGGCGCACTTGGAGTGGCCCTCCATGCTTTGGAGTCAGGTGAGACAAGGGTTGTTGAACCGTCCAGGCTCAGAGAAGACTCCACGGCTTTAAAGACGTTTCCCGTGGGCGACGCACTTGTGCTGAAGGAGACCCATTTTGCGGAAAGCGGCCCTGTGCTCACAAGCGCCGGAATGAAGGTTGCGGGATATCTGGGAATAGATATAGGTTCTACAACCACCAAATACGCACTTATTGATGATGAAAGGCGCATCATTGACAAGGACTATGTCCCCACCCAGGGAAAGCCGGTGGAGGTTACTCAGAGGCTCCTTGAATCCATGCGCAGAAAGATGGGCGAGGGCCTTGAGATCGTGGCCGTCGCTACAACCGGCTCAGGCAGGAATGTGGTGGGGGATTTCCTGAATGCAGACCTCATAATTGATGAAATAACGGCCCATGCCAGAGGTGCGGTTGAGATAGATCCTGATGTTGATACGGTCTTTGAGATAGGAGGCCAGGACTCAAAATATATCTCCATTGTAAAGGGAAACCCGCTTGATTTTGACATGAACAAGGTCTGCGCCGCGGGAACGGGGAGCTTCCTCCATGAGCTGGCCAACAAATACGGCATCAATATAGTAGGCGAGTTCCAGGATATAGCGCTTGCAAGCAGGACGCCTCTCAAGCTGGCGGAAAGATGCACGGTATTCATGGAATCCGACCTTGTATCCTATCATCAGAAGGGTGCGGACAAAACCGATCTGATTGCGGGGCTCTGCTACGCCGTGGTGCATAACTACCTCAACAGGGTGGTGGAGAAGCGCAAGGTCGGGAAAAAAGTCATGTTCCTTGGTGGACCTTCCCTCAATAAGGCGGTTGTGGCCGCTTTTGAAAAGGTACTGGGAAGAGGTCTCATCGTCCCTCCGCACAGGGAGGTGCTTGGCGCTTACGGGGCAGCCATAAGCGCGCAGGAGAGAATGGCATCTGAGGGCAGGACCGTTACCGGCTCAAGAAGCCTTGATAGCGCCATCGCTGACAGCATGATCTATGAAGAAAGGGTATGCCGGGCCGATCCCAACTGCCACAATCAGTGCAAGCTCAAGGTATATGACTTTGATGGAAGAAAGAGCATCTGGGGCGGGGAATGCGGACGCTACGACGTAAGGCAGGGCAGAGGCAAGGCCAGGAAGAACTATTTCCAATTGCGTCAAGATATCTGGCAGAGGCACATGGAAGGTGTCTATGTGGAGTCGGGCGAAGCTGCCTTGATGGAGTCCGATGGGAGGCCCACTATCGGCTTCCAGAGGGCCATCTACGGGCATCAGACAGCGGTCTTTTTCGCCCATTTTTTTGACAGGGCGGGCCTTCGACTAGTGCTTACTCCTCCGACCAACCCCAGGATAGCCAAGAGCGGCATAGAGGCCACAAGGGCTGAGACGTGCTTTCCCGTAAAGGTGTCTCACGGCCACATAAAGGCCCTCATTGGAAAGACAAGATATCTTTTTCTCCCGTCCATAATAAACATGTCCACGCCGGAGGAAAACGAAGCGGGTTTTTTCTGTCCCCTTGTGCAGGGAAACTCTTACATGGCCAAGACCGCTTTCGCCCTGGATAAGGAGTCGCTTATTCAGCCGGTCATGCACATGAAGCTTGATCCCGCGAGTCTTTTCCTTGAAATGTATGAGCAGTTCGGGCATAGACTGTCAATAGCCAAGGGCCTTTTCAGGGAGGCGGTCTATCACGGTCTTGAAAGGCAGGATGCATTTCTGCGTGATCTTCATGATGCCGGGAAAAATATCCTTGCTCTGCGGGACCCGGATGAGCCTCTGGTAATAGTAACCGGAAGGCCTTATAACCTTTATGACGAGAGGCTTAACCTCAGGCTTGGCCACCATCTTTCCAAGATTGGGGTTTCAGCGCTTCCAATGGATTTTATAGACGTTTCAAGGGTGGATCTTTCGGATTTTCCTTCCATGTACTGGGGGCAGGGCGCAAAGATACTGAGAACCGCAAGGGTGGTAAGGTCGGAGCCCAACTATTTCGGCCTTCACCTGACAAATTTCAGTTGCGGCGCAGATTCTTTCCTTGAGCACTTCTACCGGCATGTGATGGGAGAAAAGCCTTATCTTATCCTTGAACTCGACGAGCACAGCGGCGTTGCGGGGGTGATGACAAGGCTTGAGGCATATAAAAATGTCATAGAAAACACCCTGCGTGATCCATCACGCAGGAAGGAAATTACGCTCAAGCTGGCCAATTAACGATTATGGATGCGGATAAGATAATAAGCTTTGAGTCCCTCAAGAGTAAGGTAGGGCGGTTCAATCTGAGGGAAAAGACCTTTCTGATCCCTGAAATGAACAGGATAGGCGGCTATCTGCTTGCCGCGGCATTCAGGAGTTTCGGCATAAGCGCTATCGTGCTTGAAACCTTCAAGGGTCTTGATCTCGGCAAGGAACATACCTCCGGCAAGGAATGCTATCCCTGCCAGATCACGATGGGAGATATCCTCTACTTCATGCAACGGGAGAAGGCGAGACTCGGCAGTTCCTTCAACGCCGAAAATTATGTTTACTTCATGCCTGAGTCAAACGGCCCGTGCCGGTTCGGTATGTACAATAAATACCAGAGGATAGTGCTTGATTCCTTTCCCGGACTGGGAAGCCTCAAGATAGGCTCTATGAGTACGGGGGACGGCTATTCGGTAACAGGCCTGATAGAAAAGGAAAAAGTGAGGTCGCTCAGGAAGGCTGGATTTTTCTCTCAGGTGGTGGCTGACATAATGGATAGGGCTCTCTGGCGAATAAGACCCTACGAGCGAACCTCCGGCATGGCTGCCGCGTTTATGGATGATGCGGTAAAGATCATGAGCGCCGCATTTGAAAGATACGCGGAAGCGGTTGATCTTGATGCCATACTGAAAGAGCTTGAGAAGGTGCTTGCGGGCGCAAGAGATGTCATTGATCCCGCGCTTCCCGCAAAACCCCTCATAGGAATTGTGGGAGAGATATACCTTAGAAGCCATGTGGAGTCCAATCAGCATCTGATAGAGGTCCTTGAAAAATACGGCGCCGAGGTGGTGAATGCCTCGATAACCGAGTGGCTCAACTACACTACCTACGACCGCCTGAGGGAGGAAAAGATAGCGCTGCACCTTGCCCTCAAGCAGTTTAAGTTCGCTGAAATAAAGAACCGTCTTAAGAACATAGCCGGCTACGGGCTTGAACTTCTTTATCAGCAGAAGCAGCAGGATATGGCATACAGAAGGGCGAGGACGGTTCTGGATGTTGCAGAAGACCACAAGGTGGCGGGTATGGAAAAGCTCCTCAAGGAGGAGGGTCTTTTCTGTTTTGATGTGGGGACGGAGGCCTGTCTCAGCATCCCTGGAATTGTAGAATACTCAAGGCATGGATATAACGGGGTGGTGAATGTCTATCCATTCACCTGCATGCCAAGCACCTTAACATCCGCCGTAGTGCGGCCCATCATGAATCGCCTGAAGATTCCCTATCTCGACACCCCCTATGATTCAAGCGTACAGCCCGGAAGGGAAGCGGCAATCAGGACTTTCATGTACCAGGCGCAGCAGCATTTCAGAAGACACGGCAGGAACGGCGGCGGCAAACAAGATTAAACCTATCGGAGACATTAGAAAATGGTCAAAAAAAAGACAAATACCCCTTCCAAGGCCAAGATGCTCATCAATGCGGTTGACTCGGAGGAGTTTCGCATCGCCGTTATCAAAGAGGGCGAATTTGAGGGGTTTCATATAGAGACCTCCTCCGCGGAACAGAAGATCGGAAATATTTACAAGGCCATCGTGGATGGCACGAAAAACAGTCTGCAGGCCTGCTTTATCAATTATGGGACGGAAAAAAACGGTTTTCTGCCCTTAAGCGAGATACATCCCGAGTATTACATAGAAGAATCCCTCGGGGACAGCCCTGCGCCCATTGACAAGCTGGTTGAGAAGGGTCAGCCCATGCTGGTTCAGGTGACAAAGGAGATGCCCGGTAAAAAAGGGGCGCATCTGACAACCTATATCTCCCTTGCAGGGCGATATCTGGTACTGACTCCGGGGAGGGTTACCTGCGGGGTATCCAAGAAGATTGAATCCGAAGAGGAGCGACACAGGCTCAAGGGTATAATGGGCGAGTTCAAGCTCCCTGAGGGTATAGGCTATATTGTGAGAACGGCTGCGGAGGGCCAGAACAAGAGGGAAATATCAAAAGATCTAAACAGCCTGCTCAGGATGTGGAAGGGGATAAGGGAAAGGGTGACTGACGCGCCTGCCCCGTCTCTCATACATAAGGAACAGGACATGATCCTGAGGACTCTCAGGGATTATTTTTCAAGCGATATCTCCGAGATCCTGGTTGACGACAGGGAGACCTATGAAAAGGTAGTGGAGTATATGAAGATCGTCTCCCCTAGAAACAGCGGCATCGTAAAGCTTCACAAAGGCGATATTCCCATACTGGAGAGTTTTGGAATAGAGGAGGGCCTGGATGCCATATATGCCAGGGAGGTGCCGCTCAAATCCGGGGGTTCGATAGTGATTGACGTTACAGAGGCACTCATAGCCATAGACGTCAACTCCGGGAGGGGAGGGGCCGGCCGCTCCGGCGTGGAGGCAACCGCATACAAGACAAACCTTGAAGCCGCCGTAGAGATCGCCCGCCAACTGAGACTAAGGGACATAGGAGGTCTGGTCGTTATTGATTTTATTGATATGAGGGACAGGGACCACATTAAGGAAATTGAGAAGGTTGTGAGGGAGGAGTCCAAAAAGGACAGGGCCAAGATAGATGTGGCACCTATATCCAAATTCGGCCTTCTTGAGCTTTCAAGGCAGAGAATAAGACCCTCCATAGAGTCAAAAAGTTACGTGCCCTGCCGAGCTTGTAGAGGGAGGGGAATAGTCAAGTCCGTGGAATCATCGGCCGTATCCATCCTCAGACACATTTCAACCGGGCTTTCCAAACATGAAGTCCCCGCTGTCATAGGCCACATACCGCTTGAGGTGGCAAATTACCTCCAAAACAAGAAAAGAAAAGAGCTTGCAAAGCTCGAGGAGCGATACGGTACGGCAATCACCATGAAGGCCTGTCCGGAGATGCCTCAGGGTGAAGAAAAACTGGAGTTCGTGGAAGAGGCACCCGCACATGATCTTCATCCGGGTGCCGATCCCCGCGAGTGATGTTTTCCAATATACTCTATTTTATAGTCGTCATCCTCATATATAACCTGAGCCTCTCCAGGGAAGGGCCGTCATATTCCTATACGGTACCCGCCCTGGCCGCACTGTGGGGCCTGTATGCCCTCTGGTGCAGGCGCGAGTTCCGCTATCTTATGATGCGCTGGGGCTTGCGCGGGCACTCCGGAGCTGCGGAAGGATACCAGCGCGCCGTGGGAAGACTTTCGATCCTGGCCGTGGTCTTATTCGGATGCGCCGTCTTTTTTTTCCATCTGAAGGCTGTTTTCTTTCATCTTCCAGGGCTCTCCGGTCTTTCATCCATCCAGGGTATCCTAGCGGTGATGTTTTTTCTCCTGCACCTCTGCACCATGTGGTATTTCGCCTATCCAGCCTACTTAGAGGTATTTGGGCTGGAGATAGAGCGGAAGAGCTATGTGGTCTCCCAGTTGAGGATGAATGTCCCAATCCTTTTTCCCTGGGTGGCAGTATCCGTAGTCTATGATCTCATAGGGATCATTTATCCTTCCGGCGCCTCTGCACTGACCGAAAGACTTGAGGGAAGCATAGTTTTTTTTGCCGTTTTCATACTTGTACTCATGGCCTTTTTGCCCAAACTCATCAAGTCCTGGTGGGGATGTAAGCCTTTTGAAGAATCGGATAAGAAAAGGCTCCTCGAGGAATTCTTAAAGGAAAAGGGATTTCGCTACAGGGCGCTACTCAGATGGCCCCTCCTGGAAGGAAAGACCCTCACGGCAGGGATAATGGGAATAATAGCCAGGTATCGCTACATCCTTGTTACGGACGGCCTCTTTGATTCTCTGTCCCTGGAGGAACTCAAGGCGGTACTGGCTCATGAGATGGGACACGCAAGATACAGGCACCTTCTCTTGTATCTTGTTTTTTTTGTCGGCTATGCAGTCATGTCCTACGGGATGTTTGATATTTTCCTGTATCTGGCCTCAGGTATACCTTTTCTATCCGAAATAGTGGCAAGCGACCCTGACTCGGCAGGAGAGTTAGCTAGCCTCATAATCTCTCTTCCGATGCTTGCGGTGATGGTCGTCTATTTCAGGTATGTGATGGGCTTTTTTATGCGCAACTTTGAGCGCCAGGCCGATCTCTATTCCGCTTCGGTCATGGGGACGGCTTCCCCTATCGTAAGCTCTCTTGAAAAGATCGCATACCTCGGAGGGAGGGGCCGGGACGTGCCGAGCTGGCACCATTTCAGCATAAGGGAGCGTGTTGACGTATTGCGGAGGTTTTTTACCGAACCGAATCTTCTGAAAAGACACAACAGATTCGTGGTATGCTCCTTTGCAATATATCTTCTGTGCGTGGCGGGGATGAGCTACGGCTTCAATTCGGAGCCGGTCCGTAAATGGATGGTAGGGGGCCTTGTCATAAGGGCGATGGAGAAACAGGTAAAGGATCAACCTGATAACATCATGGTTCAGCAGGGTCTTGCCATGATCTATCACGAGATGGGAAGACACAGGGAGGCGGCTGATGTCTATGAAATGATCCTGGAGAAAAAACCCGATTATGCCGTTGCCCTTAACAACCTTGCCTGGCTCCTTGCCACCTCGGATGATCCCGGGATCAGAGACAATGCGAGGGCGCTCAAGCTTGCCCGCGCCGCAGCGACTATAGATAGATCATCCGTTGTCCTGGATACACTCGCTGAGGCGTTTTATGTAAACGGCCTAAAGACCGAGGCCCTGGCTGCAATAGATGAGGCCATCTCAATCGCAAAGGAAAAGAAGGAATACTATCTCTCCCAGAAGGAGAAAATGCTCAAGTAGGGGGACGCCCTTCAGATTTACACATTTTAGCCCCCTCTGTCTTGATACCGAGGCGGCATTATTCCCTCCCCCTCGAAGGGGAGCGAGGGGGTGGAGGTGATTTTCATCCTTCGTTACGCCCCATTGGGGCATGGGAGTTTATATGAAAATGCCCCTTCTTTTCACTCCTCCCCCTCGACGGGGGAGGCAGGGTGGGGGTGATTTTCATGCCCCATTGTGGTCTGTCCGGGCATGAGGGCTAGTTAGTGTCCATCCGGAAATGGCTATTTTCACCGATTTCGGCGTTGGGCTCAAATTTTAATCCTCGAAATACGTCAATGTATTCCTGTGGTTAAAATTATCGCCCGCCTTGAACTCGACGAAACTATCTCATTTCCGGATGGACACTAGTTACAAAGGTCCGTTTCGCCCTTCCCCAAATGATGCGTGCGGCTATGTAGCAAATGAGGTAGGGCGGAACA
>MNYJ01000086.1 GCA_001874005.1 Desulfobacteraceae bacterium CG2_30_51_40 | reverse complement strand
TCGACGTTTCCCTTTGCCTCAAATCGCACAGCGCCGGATGTCAAAAGAAAGTGGAAACCCTGGAGGCTGAAGTCCTTTCCCAGAGTTGCCTGGGTGACGGCCTTGAGGGCGCTTACGCGGCCCATTAGATTGAGCTTCAAGAGCATTTCCTCGCGCACAAGATAGCCCTCTCCAACCGGGCTGATGTGCCTTTCTGAATAACCTATCTTGTCTTTTTTCAGATATATCTCCATCCATTCGGTGAGGGGCTCGGAAATGGGTGCTGAAGCCTCCGCGACAGTCTTCTTTATTGAAGACGGCACTGTATGAAGCCTCTTGACCCACAGGGCGACAGTTATGATCCAGATTGCCAGGACGATTATTCCACCGGCAGTCATGAACCTCCTGCGCCTTTCAGGGCTTATTCGGTTTGCGGCATCCGCACTCGATACCGGCACTTGCCCATTGTCTGGAAACGCCAATTTTGCTTTTCTCCCTTATATGAAAATGCTTACCCTTTGTATCCCTCACCCTTTAAATATAACGGCACCTGTTGTAAAAAACCATCTTTTGTGGAATGCTCTGGCGCGGAGGCGCGCTCAGGCATGGTGATAGTTCCGGATGAACCGGATGCGCAGGAACAGGGCGCCTAAAAAAAACCGCAGTTGTCACGCTGGGGAAAAAATGTCCGGATGGAAGGTATGTGCTCAAGGGCCCTGCTATCCGGTGTCCGGCATCCGGATTCCGGGTCGAGCAGGCTTTTGACATGGGGCAATTCCATGCTTCATTGTGCCCTTTCCTTTTATCCCTCCCCCTCGACGGGGGAGGGAGGGGTGGGGGCGATTTTCATCCTTCTTTGTGCCCTATCCGGGCACGGGGTTTAGATGATAAACTATGTAATATTGCCGGAAAGATAAGGCTTTGAGGTTTAAATGAAAAGGGCGGTTGTGCTTTTGAGCGGAGGGATAGACTCGACAACGGCCATGGCTGTTGCAAAGGCAGAGGGCTTTGATCTTTATGCCCTTTCATTCAGATACGGACAGAGGCATGCTGTCGAACTGGAGGCGGCCAAAACAGTGGCCGCCCTTCTGGGGGTAAAAGAACACCTTGTCATGGACATAAGGCTTGACAGGATCGGGGGCTCTGCCCTTACATCCGAAATAGTTGTTCCAAAAGACCGAAACGAACATGAGATAGGCAGAGGCATACCGGCAACCTACGTGCCTGCAAGAAACACCATTTTTCTGTCCGTCGCCCTGGCCTGGGCAGAGGTTCTGCAGGCGGAAGATATCTTCATCGGGGTGAACATACTTGACTACAGCGGCTATCCTGATTGCCGTACCGAATACATTGATGCCTTCGAGCGAATGGCCAACCTGGCAACCAGGGCCGGAGTCGAGGGCCGCGCAAGGATAGAAATCCACACCCCCCTTATCGCAATGACAAAGGCGGAGATCATCAAAAAAGGTCTTGACCTGGGCGTAGATTATTCCATCACCCACAGTTGCTATGATCCATCTTACGGGGGATTGGCATGCGGCCGATGTGACAGTTGCCTGTTGAGGATCAAGGGATTCAGGGATGCAGGAGTCCAGGATCCCACCCGCTATGTATCAGGTTCTCTTTAATGATATGGGGACCTGGAGCTTGAGAAGACCCGCGTTCGTTTAATAGGCGCACGCTTCCGGCAAGCTCCTGCCATGATTGCCTTGCGCCCCTGTGGTTGCAGCCTGGAGGGGCGGCTGCTTTCACAGTGCAGACTCCCGGTATGATGCCGAGTGTTCGGTCACGGGCCTTTGAACCCAGTGCGGCGATGATGGCCCTTCTGAAGAGGGCGATCTGAGGGAGGAGATATCGTCTGGTGCATTCCCGCCATACCTGAGAGGGAACACTCCCGCATTGCCTTGAAGCGGAGCAGAGCACGGATTCTGTGATCCAGGTCTTTCTCATCTGCTCATCAAAGGAAAGGTCGGGCCAGCATAGATTCAGTATATGCCTGACGTTTCGGTGAAACTGATCCTTGCCTTCCCTGTAGCATCGGTAGGAGTAACAGAATGTCTCCTCAAAAAGCTCCTCAGACCCTGCTTTCACTGAATGGTTCTCTTCCGGATGTGGGTCTCCCGGTTCAGCCACGATCAAGACCAGCCTTACTTCCTCGCAAGACCCGGTGCATCCGCAGAATCCCCTGGGCACATGGCCGTTATATGGTGACCACCTCATGAGCTTGCATGAAGAGTTGAAAGCTGGACAAGGCCCATAGACAGGCAAAAGGATTTTCTTTAGTGCGGGTGATGGGGTGGGCATATACATTACAAACTCCTTTGTTACAATGTTGAAATATCCCTGTCATGAAACGTGTTACAATTTTGCCTCCTACCCTCACATTGCAGGGGGAAGGATGCCAAGGGGAACTAATCCGCACTCGTGATGTTCGGACTTGAGCACTTGGGGCAGAGATCAAGGATATCTCCCCTGAAGATTTTTCCACAGTTGAGGCACTTCATCCTGCATCTGTTTCCATCTCCTTGCATTTCATCCTGGGCATCGTCACTCATAAACAGATATGCTGAGCGAGGATCTGAGATATTGATCGGATCAGAAATGTCTAAAAGCCCTTTGCCGCTTCCGATAGCGCTCCCTTCATCTCCTGCTGCCTCTTCGTGAACATCATCATCAAAGTCCATTGGTTTCTCCTTTCTTAGAAGACAATGCAATTAGCAAGCCTTTATTCAAAATCAGACAAAGGATCGGCCCCGTAACTAGTGCCCATCCGGAAATGGCTATTTTCACCGATTTCGGCGTTGGGCTCAATTTTTAATCCTCGAAATACGTCAATGTATTCCTGTGGTTAAAATTATCGCCCGCCTTGAACTCGACGAAACTATCTCATTTCCGGATGGACACTAACTTGTTGCCGCAATAAAAGAGGAAGCTTTCGCATCCTGCTGAGTCTTATTACGGCGCTGATTTGCTTGACTTCAAAAAGAGTTGACTCAATAATCTGCTGCCGGGCAGAGAGGAGGTATCTTCGTGGCAAGAGGGGATCAACTCGGGCGACAATGGAAGATAATGCAGACGCTGATATCTTCAAAGCTTGAGAGATCAGCCTCTGACCTTGCAAGAGATCTCGACTGCCATCCTCGAACCGTTTACAGGTACCTGGAGGCGCTCCATTTAGCCGGATTTTCCATTTACACGGAGCGTGTCGAGGGTAAAAACATCTGGTCTCTGCTCGAGACGGTTAAGCACCACATACCCATACCTTTAAGCATCACTGAACTTATGGCGCTCCACTTCAGCAGCGGGATGCTGAAGGTTTTCGAAGGAACCGTCTTCCACGACTCCCTTGAATCCTTTTTTGCGAAAGTGAAGGCAACGCTTCCGCCCGGCTCAGTAGATTTTAATGAAATAAGGATGTTTGCCGTTGACAGGATAAAGATGCTTGCTACTGCCGGAGAGCGCTCTGAGGTATCTAGCAGCTTCGATCCGAAGGAATTTACGGAAAGAAGTTTCGGAGTCGTCTATCGGAGTGAGGCGACACGCGTTAGGATATTTTTTTCTGCTTCTGAGTGCCGGCCGGTTTATATTATCGGAGGATTACGATATTATGAAGAGAAAAAAAGGAAGCGGCGAAGATGGAGGCATCAGGCCTTTCTACCGGCTTGAGCCTGCATTCTGGAACATTCACAGCGCAACGTGGGACGACAAACTCCTGCTGCCTGAGTACAGGGAACATTTAGAGGCGGCAGTCAACTGGTTTGCGCAATATCGCGAAGGCGATGAAAACAGGGTGCTGGATATCGGTTGCGGCACAGGTAACTACAGCATTGAGGTTGCAAGAAGAGGCTTCCAGGTAGAAGGAATTGATTTTGCTTCACGGATGCTTAAAAGGGCAAGGGCCAAGGCGCAACGTTCGGCTTTGAAGGTGCGGTTTTCGCTGGTTGATTTCAACAAGGCACTTCCCTTTCCTTCTCATTCCTTCCATTATGTTGTTTGCGCTGCGACGCTCCAGTGCGTAAAAGAGCCCCTGCGTTTCCTGCAGAAAATATCTGATGTACTGGTTCCCTCCGGTATTTTCCTGGTAGTTGCCATAAGCCCTCATCTCAGATCTACCATCCCGGGAAAAGCCTCTTTATGGAGGCGCATTTCCTGGAGGATAAAACCCATCTTCAAGGCTGCCAAGCGCATCCGAAGATACAGGCGCGAGGAACTGGTGGATATGCTGAGAGCTTCTCGATTCAATATCCTTGAAGAAGCAACGGCAAAAGACCAATCCATGAGGTTTCTCACCAGGTCGCATGAATGATGGGAAAACCATGCCCGACTGCCTAAGATAGACTTCCTTTTCAGTTTCCTGCCCCTGATGTTCCTATTTAGCATCCTACAAACCATCCCTTCCAAAGACTCACTGCCATGCCCTGGCAGGGCGCAACTAAGGATGAAAATCACCCCCTCCGTCTCTTGTCGAGAAAGAGTTAAAGGAAATGGGTATTTTAAAATAAAGAAAGAATCCAAAGAGTTAAAGCCGGCTAACGGCCATGTCCGAAAAGTGCGCAACGAAATATAAGAATGCCACATGTCAAAAGCCTACTCGATCCGCAATCCAGGTCGTCATCCCGGCGTAGGTCGGGAAAAAACTGGATGCCGGCTACTGAATGGAGTTCCGGGACAGGCTTCACCGGTATGCCGATGTATCTTCATATAAATATAAATTTACATATTTAAAGAAGTATTTTCATTTAGCAATGATTTGCACATGTACAATGATTGATACTCATCTGTTTACATATTAAATAGTTGCTAGATAACAATACATAAACAATTATATTACGTCCAATAGAATATTATAAATATAATATTTAGCATATATACATTACAAACATAATTAATATTAATACACAATAGGAACTAAATAAAGTTACAATATATATTATAAAATATTACAAATGATATTGGTTATAGTATCTAGTCAAATATATTGAAATAGAAAAAAAAATACAAAAAAACAACTAAAACATTTATTTTTTTATTGACAAAAAAAATAAAATAATGTATATAATATGTAGATAAATAATTATATCAACAAATATATAAAAC
>MNYJ01000227.1 GCA_001874005.1 Desulfobacteraceae bacterium CG2_30_51_40 | reverse complement strand
TGTCGCATTTTCTATCTATATCCTTTGGCCTTTGATGGGTATGCCAATAAGCGCCGTTGCTAAATAATTAAAGAATGATTTGAAAAGAGAACTAGGATGAGAGAACTAGAAAAGACACTTGATCGAATCACTGAGAGGGTAAACATTAATCTCAGGGAAAGGCGTTTTGACGCAGGACCATACATTAGAAACGCTGTTCCTCTCACCCAGATGCTGAAATTTTATGCTTATTATGGTCTTACCCACCTCCATCCCCTCCATTTCCGTTTCAGCAGATCAAGCCTTGCAGGCTCATATTTTCTGGGGAAATGCACGGTTGATGACTCAGTAATCTACAAGAGCAATGTGAGGGGCGATGAGCTTAAGGCGAAAGGGGAAACCATCAAGCTTGGCGGGATGGAGATGACGGTCTTTGATGACGAGGTGATCAGGATAAAGGATAGTATGCTTATAAAAAACCTCGTCCATAACTTCTCCCACGATCCGGAAGATCCTGAGGATTTTACCATAAGAAACACCGCATCCTTTCATTATGCCAATATCCACGGCTCCCCGGTTGAAGGATGCTTCCTGGGACCATTCAGCACCATTGATCTTACAACCGTCCATGACTGCGTAATAGGCCCTTATGCATATCTTCAAGTCGGCGAAATAGCGCATAAGACTATAACCCCTGGAAGATTATGGATAAGAGCTGAAGGTTTTTTTGAATTTACCTATCAGTACCCGGCCGACAAACTTAACAGATATGTTTTCATGGAGCCGGGCGGGCAACCGGGAGGCGTATTTATTGACTTTATCAACAGGAGGAAATCTGAATTTCAGAAGGTTTTCGACCTCGTAAAGCGAAAAGTGCCTTTGCATGTTCCTCAGGGCACGTCGCTCAGTCATTATGCGGTTGTTAAAGGGAAGACCCACCTGAGCGAAAACGTGCTTGTAGCAGAAAAGGCTTACCTTGAGGATGCCTGGATGGGAACCGGCGCCAACGCCCAGGAGAACTGTTACATCATAAGATCGAATCTCGAGGGATACAATGTCACGGCGCATGGAGCAAGCGTCATAGATGCAAGACTTGGCAGTAGAGTCTTTGTAGGATTCAATTCCTTCCTCAGGGGAAGGGAAAATGCCCCTTTGATCATTGGGGCAAATACCATAGTAATGCCTCACACGATAATTGACGGCAAGAATCCCGTTGAAATCCCGGGGGAGCATCTGGTGTGGGGACTGGTGAGACAGCAGGAGGATCTTGAAACGCATTCCATCCCCCTTGAAAGATTGGTTGGGATTGATGGGACTCTACAATTGGGTGACATGACCTTTGAGGGGAGCGGATCCACCTTTGTGGAAAGATTCAGACAGCGCATTGAGCACATACTTGAAGCCAACGGGGCCTTTTTCGATGGAAGCAATGGGAGAGGCCACGCGCAAAAGACCCACGATATTTCCTATAATACCATCCAACCTTATCAAGAAGGCCGTTTAAAAGGGCTTTACCCGACAATTGAGATATGGCCCTGAAGGACAGGAGGGGTATGCCCCGGCACTTTACACTTAGAAGCCGCATCGTTGCCATGATAACGGGGCTTATTGTTGTAACCATTTCAGGCGCATTTGTTCTCGTGTGGTACACACACAGGACGGATGACATTCTGGGATCCCTCATTAACAGGGAGATCACGGCCTTTCAAACCGCTGAAGAGCTTGAAAAGGCTCTTATAAATCAAAAAGGCTTCCTATCATACTATTTCCTGGACGGAGATCCTGAATGGATAAAACAGCTTGGCGAATACAGGCAGATATTCAAGGACAGGCTTGATCAGGCTAATTCCAGGGCCTCATCAGAGGAAGAACGGGAAAAGATAAAAACAATAGAAAAGGACTATTTTTTCTACGTTGAACTCAAAGACAGGCTCCTTTCCCTCCACAAGAAAGCAGACCCGGGATACACCTCTGAACTGCATAAGGAGGTCCGAAGCCAGTTCATGGAGGTTCTCAAGAGGTGCGATGAGTTCAAAGGGCTTCACAGACAGATGATAAGCAAGACCTGGGAACAGAGCATCCTGTTGGCCAGGACACTCAGGGCGGCAGCATTTTCTGCCATAACCCTGGTGATACTTCTGGGTCTCATACTGGCCTTCTTCATTATAAGGCAGATACTTGATCCACTCAAAAGATTGACCTTGGCCACAAATCCCAAAGGCTCCTCGGGAGGAGATGAAGTTAAAGCCTTAAGCACCAGCGTTCAAGGACTCATGAGGGACATGGACAAGACCCACCTGGAGCTTGCAAGGAGCAGAGAGACACTCTTGCAGTCGGAAAAGATGGCACTCATAGGAAAACTTGCAGCAGGAACAGCGCACAGCATAAGGAACCCTCTGACCTCGGTGAAGATGCGCCTTTTTTCTTTGGGCCGCGCCTTGTCTCTCAATACAGACCAGAAGGAAGACTTTCAGGTCATATCGGAGGAGATTCGTCACATAGATAACATCGTGCAGAATTTTCTTGAATTCTCAAGGCCTCCCAAGCTTAAGACCCAAATGATAACACCATCAGAGGTCGTTGATCTTACCATTCAGCTTATGCGGCACAGGCTTACCAATTATGAGGTTGATGTTATTCTGGAAAGAGATGGAACTCTTCCCCAGGTCTCAGCCGACCCTGAGCAGCTAAAAGAGGTTATGGTAAATATCTTCGTCAATGCCTGCGAGGCGATGGAAAGGGGTGGAATAATCCGGATCAAGGAGGAAGAAAAAGATGATCCGGAAAGGGGAAGAACGGCTGTAATAAAGATTTCCGACAACGGTCCAGGCATTCCTGCTGCTCTTCAGGACAAGGTGCTCCAGCCCTTTTTCACAACCAAGGAACAGGGAACGGGGCTCGGACTCAGCATAGCAGCCCGAATAGTAGAACAGCACGGTGGGTGGCTGGATATCATCTCCACCGAAGGAAAGGGCACTACCTTTGTCATATCGCTTCCGGTTAAGGAATTCGTTCAATGAGCACAGTTCTTATAGTTGACGATGACGACCAGTTGCGTCGCAGTTTTGAAAAGCTTCTCCTCGAAGAGGGTTACAAGGTCATCTGCGCCGCATCGGGTGAGGCTGCGTATCCGATAGTGTGCGGCCAGGCAGTTGACCTCACTATACTTGATGTGCGTCTTCCAGGAATGGACGGTCTTTAGACATTCAAACTCATCCACGAACAGGAGCCAAAACTCCCTGTGATAATAATGACCGCTTACGGTACCACAGAGACGGCCATTAAAGCTACAAAACTAGGGGCCTTCGATTTCATACTGAAACCTTTCGATATCCCTGAGATGCTTGAAGTGATCAGAAAGGCGCTTGAGGCCGGAAAATTCATGAGGAGCCATGTGGACCTTAACCCCGACTCCTTGTTGATAGGCGGCGAAGCGATAATCGGAACCAGCAGGGCGATGCAGGATGTCTATAAGGCCATAGGCAGGGTTTCACCAACAGACGCCACCGTGCTTGTCAGGGGTGAATCCGGGACAGGGAAGGAGTTGGTGGCAAGGGCCATATATCAGCACAGTCTAAGGTCACAAAAACCCTTTCTGATAATTAATTGTGTCGCTATCCCCGAGACTCTGCTTGAAAGCGAACTCTTCGGTTACGAAAAAGGCGCCTTTACCGGCGCAGCCCACCGGAGGATAGGCAAGATAGAACAGGCAGACGGAGGAACGGTTTTTCTCGATGAGATCGGCGACATGCCGGCCCCGATACAGGCAAAGATACTGAGGCTTCTCCAGGAAAAAAACTTCGAAAGACTAGGAGGCAGGGAAACAATTTCGGTTGATGTACGCATTATTGCTGCTACCAACAGGGATCTTGAACGAGCGCTTGCCGAAGGCAGGTTCAGAGAGGACCTGTATTATCGTCTGAAGGTTGTCACCATAAGCCTTCCGCCGCTCAGGGAGAGAAGAGGGGATATGAGGGCCCTTGTTGATTATCTGCTCGGCAGCCACTCCGCTTCAATAGGCATTGAAAACCCCGGCATCACCGAAGATGCCTTCGCCATGCTTGAAGGCTATTCATGGCCGGGTAATGTCAGAGAGCTGGGAAACACTATCCAGAAGGCACTTATTTTCAACCGCGGCGCTCCCGTATCCAGGGAGGACATCCTCCCGGCAATAAAAAGCTCTAAGAAGAACCACGATGACAAAGGCAATCAGGATAAGACCATACTGGATTGGATAAGACATGTTTTGGCTTCCGAGGAAAGGGAGAACCTTTTTGAATCCTGCGTTGACCGGTTTTCCTCCATCCTTATCTCAGAGGCGCTTAGAATATCGGGAGGAAACCGTTCAAGGGCCGCCAGGATGCTGGGGCTTTCAAGGCCTACGCTTCACGCCAAGATAGACAAATACGGCATCAAATGCGAAGTTACAGTCATCAAAGAATAGAAGAACTGGCCTCTGAATTCGCGCCCATGACATTACTGACACTGCAGATAAGCTCGCTCATCGTATAAGGCTTCTGAAGCACATGAAAGTTGCTTGATACGGGAGCCTTTTGCCTTTTCAATTCCGCACAATCCCCGCTGCTTATCAATATCTTTACATCTCGTCTGCGGCGCCTTAGTTCTCTAGCACAGTCCAAGCCGCTGATACCCGGCAGCCCTACATCCAGGATCACGAGATCAAAATGCCCCACGGAGAATAAATCTATGGCGTCTTCGCCTGTTATGGAGGGAGTTACTTCATAACCGTGATATTTCAACATCTGAGAGCACACATCGCTTACGCCCGTGTCGTCGTCCACCAGGAGGATCCTTTTCCCATCACCCGCGTTATAGTCCATAAGGCTCGAGAACCCCCTTCTTATTCTGCCGCGCCGCAGGCGCTGCCGGATTTATCATTTTGCGTTCATCATCCATCATTGCCGACACCACATATCCAGTGACTGCTGACAACCTGCCTAACCTCATAGTTTATATGAAAATGGCCCTTCCCTTACCTCCTCCCCCTCGACGGGGGAGGGAGGGGTGGGGGTGATTTTCATCCTTCGTTGTGCCCTGCCAGGGCATGGCAGTTAGTGTCCATCCGTAAATGGCTATTTTCACCGATTTCGGCGTTGGGCTCAAATTTTAATCCTTGAAATATGTCCATGTATTCCTGTGGTTAAAATTATCGCTTGGCTTGAACTCAACAAAACTATCTCATTTCCAGATGCTGGTTATGCATCAGCTCAATATCCGGGGAGATGGCTTTGCATAGATCGTGACATGCCGATCTGGCCTGATTAGGTATCAATCATACCCATATTAGGGCCGTCCATCATGGAACTGATTGTAATCATAGCAAGAGTCGTGCCCGAGGGCTTCAGTTAGAAGAGTGTATTTAATTCAGACAGATAGCAGCAATGACCAGGCATGACTGATCTTGAAGAGTGCACAGATTGCCGTGCACTGAGATGCGTTTTCTCGGGCTACTCAGCCTTTATTTCCAATTCGGTCATCCTTGAAAGAAGGGTGTTTCGATGAACGCCAAGGAGTTCAGAGGCCTTCTTACGGCTGTAGCCGACCGAGTCGAGAACGTCGGTGATGTATTGTCTCTCAAAGGCGTTTACAGCATCCTTGAGTGTCATATCCTTAATGGGCTTTCTTCCGATGCTGAGCGTATTGAGATTCCTGAGACCTATGACAGGCTCCTTTGTGATGGTCGCGAGTCTCTCCACAAGATTCTGAAGCTCTCTTACGTTTCCGGGCCAGTCATATTCCGTTAAGATGTTCAAGGCTTCTTGAGAGAAGCTCCTCCGGGGCTTGCCGCTTCTTTTGGCGTGCTGTTCGAGAAAATGAGCAAGCAATACCGGTATGTCGCCTCTTCTTTCTCTGAGCGGCGGAATAAAGATTGGAAACACATTGAGGCGATAGAAGAGATCCTCTCTGAAAAGACCCTTTTCAATGAGATCAGGAAGATTCTTATTGGATGCGGCAAGGAATCTCACGTCGCTTTTGATGACCTTGTTGCTGCCCAGTCTTTCGAATTCCTTCTCCTGTATCACTCTAAGGAGTTTCGCCTGCATGTTCACTTCAAGGCAGTCAATATCATCCAGGAAGGCGGTACCCCTGTCGGCAAGCTCCAGCTTTCCTATGATTGTATTGGTAGCACCTGTAAAAGCGCCCTTGATATGGCCGAAAAGCTCACTTTCCATCAATGTTCTCGGTATTGCAGCACAATTGATGACTATAAATGGACAGCTCTTTCTTGAACTTTGATTGTGAACCGCCCTTGCAACAAGCTCTTTACCCGTCCCGCTCTCTCCCTGTATCAGCACCGCCCCATCGCTGTCGCATATCGAGCGGATCAGTTCGAATATTTCAAGCATCTTCTTGTCTGAGCCTACAATCCGTTCAAACTTGCCGTATCTATCAAGTTCATCCTTCAGATATGCAACCTGTTCGACCAGTTTTTTCTTTTCCAAGGCTCGGCTTATGATAGTTAAGACGTCATCAACCATGAAAGGCTTTATAATGTATTCATAGGCTCCCATTTTGATTGCCTTGACCGCCGTCTGGATTTCCTTGACCGCCGTCACCATGATAACTTCGGTATTCGGATCTGTTTCCTTAATGCTTTGAAGCAAATCCATACCATTGATATCAGGCAGCATTATATCCAGGAGAACAATATCAACCTTCCTCTTTGAAAGCACGCCCCTCGCCTCGCTGCCAGAGCCGGAAAGCAAGACCTGATAACTATCCTTAAGCACGAGGTCGAAGGATTGCCTTACCCCTTTTTCGTCATCAACAACCAATATTGTAGCTTTTTTTCTTGTATTCATTCTTCACCAATTGATATAATTGAAGGGTTTGTCAGTTTGTTTAGATGAACCTTTCTTTCTTTTTAGGGCAGATCACGATGTATCGCAACACAAAAATGATAGCCAGTCAATGAAAGGTTTTTCGATTATGGGAGCCTGCCTATACCCCCGCACAGAGTATTTACGCTCAATCTTACTTTATGTAATACAAAATATTCCGTGGAGAAGGGATATCGTATCAGAGAGCACAATAAAGGTTACAAAGCTGCACAATATTCGGTGCGGCGCCGGAGATATTTTTCCAAATGATAATCGATTCGATTATATAACGGCTCAAACAAATAGTGCATTATCACTATATGAATTAATGGGTTATAAACCAAATAGTCTTTGGCGCGGTCCATAGAGTTCCATGTGATTTCAATGGTATGGCATTTGCTTTTCTGTTCTAAGGGCGAAAATTTTTCCGTCTATCGGCGAACTTGAATCGGCATTACCTTACCAAAGGAGCATTACCATGAAAGCAGGGCTGAGCAATTTTCTTCAGAGCAGATTTAACCTTTCCCTTTATTTATTGTTTGGATGGACTGTCAGCAGGTTCATCATTTCATTTCTGGTGGCGCTGTATTACTTCCTTAACAGAGAAGAAAAGAAAAATATACACGCCGCGCTCGACGAGGCCCTGCAGGGAAGACATGCTTCCCTTAATTCCGACAAGCTCAAGCAAGACGTATTCAGGGGCATAAGCTCTCACTATTATGAGAAGCTCTATATGGCCTTTGAATCACCGATGAAGAGCCGCGCTTTTCTTGAGAGCAAGATTGATCCTTCAGGGATACAAAAGGTCCGTAACGCATTGTCTCAGGGGAAGGGCGTCATACTTGTCACCGGACATTACGGGGCCATTGAGTATATTCCAGTTCTCATGGCTATCCATGGTCTTCCGGTCTCCATGATAGCCAAGTTTAAGACCCAAGCCCTTAAGAAGCGTGCCATTTGCATGGCCGGAGAATACGGCGGAACAATTATTGATGCCTCCGAAAAGGGCAACATAATACGCGTTGCCATAGACGAACTTAAAAAAAATCGGGTCATAGTAACCCAGTGCGACGAGATATCCGAGTGGAGACCTTCTCCCTATGAAGCTATGACTTTCCTGGGCAAACGCACGGGAGCGGACAGAACCTTGACTCTACTTCAAAAAAGGACCGACGCCGCAATAGTATTTGGAGTCCTTCAGAGGGAGTCCCTCGACTCCTATAAACTGATAGTCCACGACTTAGATGAGATGCGAGAGATGATATCCGACCCGCAAGGGCTTTCTCATGGCGCAGTCGTATTGAAGTGTCTCGAAAGCTATATTTACAGGGACCCGGCCCAGTGGTATGAATGGAAGAAATATCCACAGATAAGCGGAGGGGCCTATGCAGAAGTTGAGATTAGGCCTCCGGCCCTCCTGCCAGTTGCGGCCTAGAAGCCGAAATCAAGAGATGAAGGGTATTGGATGGAACGGCAGACATGCTGCGTAAATGTAAAACCAATCCTTGAGTACCTCAAGGCATGCGGAATAGCTGATCTCACCCCCATAATTTCCGATCTCCATCCTGAGATTGATTCCTTCAAGAGCCCCATTTCCTTTTTGACTGACCCGCATAACTGGGTCCCGGCCGAAGTAGTTGTAAAGCTGTTTCAGCGAGCCAAATCTGCGCTGGGAGATGACAATGCTCCTTACAAGATTGCCAAGTTCGCCATTGAAAACGCATCGTTGGGATATATACAGAA
>MNYJ01000016.1 GCA_001874005.1 Desulfobacteraceae bacterium CG2_30_51_40 | reverse complement strand
CCACTGCCGTTACACCAATTCCAGCGTTGGGCAAGTTCCCGGCTCACCCGGTATCGGCTCCATGATGGATTGTGTTCTATGAGTTCCCGCACGGTGACGATGTCCCCGCCGGTAATCAAACGACCCTGGATAAGACTTGGAATCTTCATAGCCAACCAATCTGCCATATTATGGAATCAGAGTCCAGGAAAAAATGCAGTCGTTTGAAAAATTATCCCTTCAGATTAAAGAAGGGGTGTGGAATGTAGGTCTCATGGTGACGGCAAGGCCGTTTGTCATCTCTCACAGAGATGTTCATACCTATATATCCAGGAAAATCCTTATGTCAAAACAAAAAATAGAGCGTCTCAAAGCTCAGGACAGGGTCACAACAGGCAAATCGGTTTGCGCCATTAATTGCCTTTTGACGCCAAAAACCATATAATGCTAATGGGTTTTGGGCTTGGGCCGCTATGGCGGCGGCGCATTTTTAGGTAAGCAGCACGGGACAGGTAATTGGCGGGATTTCATATGCTCAAGAATTCACAACAGTCGATCGTCTCCCTCAAACACAACCTGGCCCGGACGATCCAGTGCAACACCCTGCCGGAAGGAACCTATCTGGCAGGCGGCACATCCGTCTATTTCTATCTGCATCATGGACTTTCCGTGGACCTGGATTTCTTTACCCCCAATCGCTTCATCAGCGCGCTGTTACTGCATGCCATGCGGGAATGTTTTGATGAGGTAGGGGTTGAGTTGCTTGGCAAAGATACTGTGATATTTTACCTTGGCTCTGGAAAATTGAAATTCTCTCTCTTCCACTTTCCATACAGACTCTTGTCCGAACCTTATGAAACGCAGATTCAGGAGGGGGTTGTATGCCCTCTGGCGTATCTGGAAGATATAATCGCAATGAAATCGGTTGCCATCAATCAAAGGGGGTCTATGAAGGATTTCAGTGAAGTTGCTGCACTGGTGGTTGACAAATATGGGTTGACTAAGGATTATGATTATCAGATCAAAACATCATTTGGTATCAACTCAATAATTGAGGGATGGCTTTGATCAGACCAGGAATCAGCTTCTGTAGGTGCGCCTTCAGGCGCAGGGCGCACGGTTCCCATGCGGCTGAAGCCGCATCTACCCTGGATTTTTGAGCTGATACCTTATAACCTAGTGTCCATCCGGAAATGAGATAGTTTCGTCGAGTTCAAGGCGGGCGATAATTTTAACTACAGGAATACATTGACGTATTTCGAGGATTAAAATTTGAGCCCAACGCCGAAATCGGTGAAAATAGCCATTTCCGGATGGGCACAACCTAGTAGCGCCGAAGGAGGATCAAATGTCAGGGGAGGCAACCGGGAAGATATTAAAGGCGGCGGTGGTTCAGGCCGGGGCAGTGCCTTTCGATACCCAGGCATGCGTTGAAAAGGCCGTAAGACTCATGGGCAAGGCGGCCGGAACAGGGGCCAGGGTGATCCTTTTCCCGGAGGCTTTTATACCGGGATATCCAAAGGGCCTCAACTACGGCCTTGTGGTGGGAGCAAGGGATCCGGTCGGCCGGGAAGAATTCAGGATCTATCTGGATGCGGCAATTGATGTCCCGGGCCCTGAGACGGAGAGGCTGGGAGAGGCTGCGGCGGCGCACGGAATCTACGTGGTGATAGGCGTCATCGAAAGGGAACTAGGCACCTGTTATTGCACAGTGCTTTTTTTCGGACCCGACGGAAGCCTTCTCGGCAAGCACCGGAAGCTCATGCCGACTGCTATGGAGCGTATGATCTGGGGATTCGGTGATGGATCAACCCTCACGACTGTGGATACTCCATACGGCAGAATCGGCTCGGTGATCTGCTGGGAGAACTATATGCCCATGCTCCGGATGGCCATGTATGCCAAGAATGTCGCCATATATTGCGCTCCGACGGCAGATGACAGGGAGACCTGGATTTCCTCCATGAGGCACATAGCCCTTGAAGGCCGCTGTTTTGTGCTGACCGCGTGCCAGTTTCTGAGGAAAAAGGATTTCCCGGATACCGTTCGGGTTTCCCTGGGGGATTCACCGGAATCTGTTCTCATGCGGGGAGGAAGCGCGATAATAAGCCCACTGGGAGCCGTCCTTGCAGGCCCTTACTTCGAAGGAGAGACGATACTCACGGCCGACCTGGATCTAAACGACATAGGAAGGGGAAAATTCGACTTTGATGCGGCAGGCCATTACAGCAGGCCCGATATCTTCCAGTTGACCGTCAACGAGGCGCCCATGAAGGCGGTGGCGGCAAAGAAGGTAGATGAGGAGTAAGAAGGCGGCTTCTTGTTCCGGGAAGTCTATGAGATCCGACCAAGGGAGGAAAGCATTAGCTCTTACTTGATCGGATCGTATGGTTCTATTTTTTACCTGTGCCGACCGGAACAACATCTATGACGGTTATCGTTTGTGTGCCTTCGAACGTCTCCCCGCTGTAGGTTGTCCCCCATAAAGTCAGATCCAGTTGGGCGGGAAGTTCTATTCCGAGACCGGTCACCAGCTCTTTAACCTCGAGTATGACGAATTTGGCTACGAAATTTCCCTGATTATCCGACTTCCACCAGGCAATTGGTATGTCGTTCAATATTACGCTGGCCCCCATCACATAGTTGTAGGCGATATCGGTATGAATGGTCACCCACTCGCCCTGATTCTGGATGTTGAGGGTGCTTGGTGACACCTGAATCACAATCGGGATCGGTTCCTCCTGGCTGTATGCAGTTACCGGAATCTGGAATAAACCTATTGAAATCGCAGCAATCAACGCAGAAATCAGCCCTGCTCTACCTGTTCTTGTAAACATACTCTCCTCCTCTGCTGAGAACGGCTTTATGTTATGTTTTGAGTGCGAACGCACCTTCCATCCCTTCTAAATCCTGGACCTGGAAGGTACGCGGATTTTATAACCAGTTTAAATTTATAACGGCATGATAAATAAATCTATCGGTGGAAGGAGGTTTTTCTTGTAAGAAGGGAACCCTCTATTTTATAGGTGGTTGTCCTACAATTTCTATTTCACAAGGCCGTTGCTGATCGCGTAATGGGTGAGTTCGGCATTGGTCTTCATCCCCATTTTCTCGATGGCTCGGCTTCGGTGGGTACTGACGGTCTTGACGCTGAGGGCCAGCTCAGAGGCAAGCTCCCGGAGTTGCCTGCGCGATTGCCTCAGTTCCTCCTCGGATTGCTTGCGTGAGGATATATCCTTAAAGTCCTCCACTATTCCAATCAGTTCACCAGTCGGCTCCCGAAAGGGAGTCGCAGTGACAATACAGGGAATTTCCGAATGACCGTCACGGATCTTAACCGCGTCGCATTCGACCCTGTCCTCGCCGGCCAGTATTCGGATCAGGGGGCATCCGGGGCTGTGGCATAAAGGCCCGCGAAATACCTCGTAGCACTTCCTGCCGTCTGCCTCCTGCTTCTCAATGCCGGCAAGTCTGCAAAAGGTGTCGTTTGCTCGAAGCATGTTAAAATCCCTGTCAACGACCCTCATGCCGTCGGCAGAGGTCTCGAATATCTGTGCCAGTTCCGCGTTGGCAAGGCTGAGCTCCGCCTGGGCCTTCCTTCGGGCGTATATAAGCCGCTGACCGTAAATCCCAAAGGCTATGAACATCCCCACGATTATCAGCCGCATCCAGGCTTCGTGGAACCCGGGGGAAAATATGGATTCGGCAAGGTCATCCCCGTGGAAGACATACACGTGCATGACCGACTCTATGAACCAGAAAGCCGCCCCCAGGACTACGCCGATCAAAACGAATCTTCCGCGCGCTATGTTCATAACTCTTTCACAATTCACTTTCATGCGGGGATGAGAAAAGCAGCCTCTTACCTTTCAGATCAGCCCGGTTTATTGAGAAGTAAAGCTTCTGTTATTTATTGATTAATATTGTGATGGTACAACCGGGCTGTCAATGAATTTTGAATCCGCCAGGCCTGTCTAAAGAGTCCATTGATTTGGCTAGCCGGCTTATATCCCTCACCCTTGACGGGGGAGGGAAGGGTGGGGGTGATTTCCCTACAACAGCATGACAACTGAGGATAAGAGTAAATGGAGGAGTGTATTTTTGCGTCAAAACCTGTATTATCGCTCCGGATAGATATCACCATGGTAAAGCATCACAGACAAGGGAGTCTTATTCATGAAAGATAAAGTGCGAGGTTCCAAGGTAGTTGTTATTCTGGGCAGTCCCAGAAAGAACGGCAACAGCGCCATGCTGGCGCAGCAGGTCGTTAAAGGAGCGGTTTCAGAGGGTGCGGAAGTGGAAACGTTTTTCCTGGATGAGATGGATATTTCCCCATGCAGGTCCTGTTATGCCTGCCAGGCGGAAGGAAGCACGGGATGCGCCGTTGATGACGATATGCAGAGAATCTATCCCAGGCTCGTTGAGTGTGACGCATGGGTTATCGCAAGCCCTGTTTACTGGTTCAACATGTCGGCCCAGACAAAGATATTCATGGACCGTTGCTTTGCCCTTACGGCCTATTCAAAGGACGCTTTCAAGGGAAAGCGCGTGGCCATCGCAATGACCTATGGAGACAAGGACCCTTTTGCCTCAGGCTGTGTCAATGCGCTAAGGTCTTTCCAGGATGCCTTCCGCTATGTCGGAGCCAAGATAATAGGCATGGTATATGGAAGCGCCATGAATGCCGGAGAGATAAGTTCCAATACAGAGCTTATGAAAGAGGCCGAGGAACTGGGGATAACCCTTGCGAAGTCAAAGAGATAGGCGGAGAATCGTCTTTGATCACGAGCCCTTTGCCCCTTGTCATCCCACAAGCGGCGACTCAAGTCAGTTTTCCGACTTTTAGGTTTGATATGATGGGTTAGCTTTTCTATTGTTCATTATGTGAACTATTTGTTCTGTTGTATCAGCTCAAAAATCCGGGGTAGGTGCGGCTTCAGCCGCACGTGAACCGTGCGCCCTGCGCCTGAAGGCGCACCTACAGAACCTTATTCCTGGTCTGCATGGCCTGGTCAGGGCAAAAGCCATCCCCCCAATTATTGAACTGATACCTAGTGCCCATCCGTAAATGGCTATTTTCACCGATTTCGGCGTTGGCCTCAAATTTTAATCCTCGAAATACGTCAATGTATTCCTGTGGTTAAAATTATCGCCCGCCTTGAACTCGACGAAACTATCTCATTTCCGGATGGACAC
>MNYJ01000206.1 GCA_001874005.1 Desulfobacteraceae bacterium CG2_30_51_40 | reverse complement strand
AGGCGAACTTTTAACCTTGAACCTGCGAACGTTTAGTTTTTTGTCGTTGCAATCTGGACCTTTTGCGATTTTATCTAGTGAGGCAAGCGGATGAAGAGATTTGAATATTACCAGCCCCGCACTCTGGATGAGGCGTACGGCTACATGGAACGGTTTCAGGGCCGTGCGAAATACGTTGCCGGAGGAACCGACGTAATCATAAGGCTCAAACAGAGGGCCATCAAGTTGGATGCTCTCGTCTCACTCACAGGGGTCTCCGGCCTGAGCGGCATCAGGGTAAAAGGAGATCTGACTCTCGGGGGGATGACTCTTTTAAGGGATATTGAGCGAAGCGATCTCATCAAAAAGCACTATCCCGCCCTGCACCAGGCAGTGTGGGTTCTTGCAAATCCCCAGGTAAGAAATGTCGCAACCATTGGGGGAAACCTCTGTAACGCCGCTCCGTCAGCCGACTGCGCTCCGCCTCTTCTTGTCATGGAGGCATCCGTCAGGGTTGAAGGACCTGAGGGAAAAAGAGAGGTTCCCGTAGATACCTTTTTCAGAGGACCCGGGGCTACAGTGCTTAAACCCGGAGAGATACTTAAAGCGATAACCATCCCGCGGCTCCAGGAAGGAACCGGAAGCGCCTTTATCAAGATGGGCAGGGTTTCCCAGGATATTGCAAAAATAAACGCCGCGGCCCTCGTGGTAATGGATGGGGATGTGTGCGTCAGATGCCGCCTGGCGGCAGGCGCGGTGGCGCCGGTTCCCATGAGGCTCAAGAGATGCGAAAGCCTTGTCGAAGGAAAGAGGGTGGATCTCCGTCTTCTGGCTGAGGTAGCGGATGCGGCGTCTAAAGAAGTCCGCCCTATTACGGATGTGCGTTCAACAGAGGAGTACAGACGCCAGGTGGCCGGTGTCCTCATAAAGCGCGCATTGGGGGACGCCCTCGCGCATTGGGGGACGCCCTTCACTTTTACAGTTTTTGATATCCCTGCCGATTGGCGATACGATAAGGATAGCCATCCATCTTAATGATAGCTTTGTGGATAAGCTTGTTGGAGAAAATATAATGAAGAAGATGTTGAGCTTTGTTTTGAACGGACGCGAAGTCTCTGCCGAGGTCGAGTCCCACCGGATGCTCTTGCAGGTCTTGAGGGAGCAATTCCAGCTTACGGGCGTAAAGGAGGGCTGCGGCCAGGGTGAGTGCGGTGCCTGCACGGTGCTTGTGGAGGGAATTCCCGTGGACTCTTGCATCTATCCTGCCTTTGAGATTGATGGAAAATCCGTTGTCACTATAGAGGGGCTTTTAGGAGAGGGAAACAAACTCGATCCCATCCAGGAGGCGTTTGTCGCTAACGGTGGCATCCAGTGCGGATTCTGCACTCCGGGCATGATCATGTCATCCAAGGCGCTTCTTGATGAGGTCGGAACTCCGACCGCGGCTCAGGTGAGGAGGGCGCTTTCGGGGAATCTTTGCAGATGTACGGGCTATGTGCAGATAGTGGAGTCGGTTCTCAAAAGCGTCGGCGCTGCGACATAGGAAGGGCAAAAAAGGTGCTTACATGAAAATCGTCCCATGTTTCTTTGTGTTGCCGTTTACCGTGAAAATGCACCACGCTGTTCCAGTTGTGTCGGTATCGGTATCGGGGTCACAATCTCAGTAGAGAAGAGCAGACAGGGCTTATTTTTAAGAGACAATAGCGATGCCGATCCCGAAATAGTTTTGGAAACAGAGAAGAGATTGCAAAAGGATTTTCAGCCTCAGGGGCGATGCAAATCGCCTCATGACGGTTTGGTAATAAGTCATAACTTTTTTAAAGAGGTAACAGATGGATCAACTACGGTTTATCGGCACTGAGGCACCAAGGCCTGACGCCCCTGACAAGGCCGCGGGAAAGGCGATATACATTCACGATCTCACAAGACCGGGCATGCTCTACGGGAAGATAAAGTTCAGCTCCTTTGCCCACGCGAGAATCAAATCCATTGATACGAGCAGGGCAGAGAGACTCCCGGGTGTCAGGGCGGTCATAACCGGTTACAACACCCCGGAGATCCGCATAGGGTTCATAAAGGACAACTTCGCCTTGAAGAAGGGTAAGGTCAGGCAGTTCAGGGATGAAGTCGCAGCCGTGGCGGCGATAGATCCGGAAATCGCTGAGGAGGCCTTGCGGCTGATAGATGTGGAGTATGAGGAACTGCCAGGTGTATTCGATCCTGAAGAGGCCCTTAAGGAGGGGGCGCCTCTCATACATGAAACAGATCCCAGAGGAAAACCCAAGACGGATAATATTGTGCCCGTGCCATGGAAATTCGTAGCAGGGGATGTGGAGAAGGCAAAGGCTGAGTCAGCCTATGTTGCCGAAGGATATTTCACCACCCCGCTCATACAGCAATCCTGCATGGGAACCGCCGGGTGCATAGCTGAATTTGACCTGCAAAACAACCTCCTCATTCATACCAAGACCCAGATACCCTTTCTGGCGCAAAATGATTTCAACCGCGCCTTGGCCGCGATGGGGCTAAAGGGCAGGAATACCAGGGTTGTTGTACCCACCCTTGGGGGGTCTTTCGGAACCGGACTTGACACCCACGGATATGAATACATCGCCATCCTGCTGGCATATAAGACAGGCAGGCCGGTCAAGATAGTGCTTAACCGCGAGGAGGAATTCAATGCCCTTTCGCCGAGGCAGTCCACCAGGACCTGGATATCACAGGGATGCAACAAGGATGGGTTGCTTACATTTCGAGATGTAAGAATGACACTCGATAACGGAGCCTATACCTCGTGGGGAGCCACGACTCCAAGCGTAATGATGCTTCCCATATCATCCATCTACCGCGTGCCCAATGTTTTATATGATACAAAAATCGTCTATACCAACAACACCTATTGTCAGGCCATGAGGGGGTACGGGAACCCCCAGGCAGCATGGGCGCTTGAATGCAACATGGATCAACTGGCAGAGGCGGCGGGGATTGATCCCTTTGATCTGAGGTTCAAGAACAGAAACGTTCCGGACGATGTCACTCAGATGGGGCTTAACATAACCAGTTGCGGCCATGAAGAATGCCTCAACAAGGTGGCTGAAAAGCTTGGATGGAGGGAAAGAAGGGGGAAGGGCAGGTCTGTAGCTAGGGGTGTAGGTATGGCATCCCTCTTTCATGTTGGAGGCTCCGGGAGGGTCTATCGCTCTGACGGGTCAGGGATCATCATGAAGCTTGACGACTTCGGAAACGTCTCGGTCATGGCCGGGGGGATAGAGATGGGACAGGGCTTTATCTCGGCCCTGACGCTTGCCTCGGCGGAGTCGCTGGGCATAACGCCCGACAAGGTTACCGTTGTTACGGGGGATACCGCCACCTGCCCATGGGATGTGGGAACCCACGCGAGCCGTGGCGCCTTTACGGCCTGTAACGCTGCGATCATGGCCGCTCAGAAGGCAAGGGAGAAGATATTCAGACTCGCCTCCGAGCACTTCATGCCGAGGGTGCATTTCGCTTTGAAGCTCAAGAAGAAAAAAAATCCCTCTTTTGAGATCCCCGATCTCAACTGGGAGCGCATCTGTGATCCCTCGGAATTCGAACTCAAGGAGAATGTCATATACCTTAAAGAGGAGCCGGGAAATCCTCTTCTTAGGGTGACTCTTGAAGAAATCTTGAGGGAGGCCCACTTCAAAGAGCAGGGGACTATGATCGTGACCGAGGCCTTCTACGATCCTTGCAATCAGATGCTGGACGCCAAGACCTGCCGCGGCAACCTGTCCGCAACCTATATCTTCGGGGCTCAGGGTGCCGAGGTGGAGGTTGACCGTGAGACTGGAGAGGTAAAGATTCTGAACTTCGTAGCCGCTCATGACGTGGGCAGGGTCCTCAATCAGCAGACCATCAAGGGACAGATATATGGAGGCGTAGCCCAGGGAGTGGGTTACGCCCTTTTTGAGGAATACAGAAGCGCCGGAGGGAAAAATCTCAACCCCAACTTCCTGGACTACAAGATAGCCTCGGCTCCGGACATGGATTTTCCTGTTCACATAGAGTGCGTGGAGACACTGGACCGTGAGGGTCCGTTCGGGGCAAAGGGTGTAGGCGAGCCGGGGCTTGTGCCTGCCGCCCCTGCCATCGCCAATGCGATTTATGATGCAATCGGGGTAAGGATTACTGATCTGCCTATGACCCCTGAAAAGATTCTGGCAGCCCTCAATAAGAGCAGGTGAGGAGGAGTTATGATGGAAAAGCATTACCGGTTGGGATGCGATATCGGTGGGACCTTTACCGACTTTGTCCTCCTGGACGACGCAACCGGTAGGATTTATGTGCATAAGTGTCTTACCACGCCAAAGGATCCTTCCGATGCGGTGGTGCAGGGCATAGAGGAGCTTGCCGCAAGGCTCCCTGATCTGTCCCGGAACCTGGATGAGGTCATACACGGCACAACCCTGGTTATAAACGCCATAATTGAGAGAAAGGGCGCCAGAACCGGTCTCATTACTACCGAAGGCTTCAGAGACATCCTCGAGCTGGGTAGAGAAATCCGTTACGCCCCCTATGACGTCTTCGCGGAGTTTCCGAGGCCGCTTGTGCCCAGACACCTGCGTCTTGAGGTGCCCGAGAGGGTAAGAAGCGATGGAACCGTCTTGAAGCCTCTTGATCCCGATAAGGCAAGGGAAACGGTCAAAAGACTTCTCGGTATGGGGGTTGAATCCATAGCCGTGTGTCTATTGAATTCATTTGAAAACCCTGCGCATGAATTCCTGCTTAAAAAAGTGATTATTGAAGAGGCGCCGGGCATGACGGTTTCCATATCCTATGATGTTCTTCCTCAGATAAGGGAATACGAAAGGACCAGCACTACCGTCACGAACGCTTATGTAAAGCCTCTTACCGGCAGGTATCTTTCCAAACTCTCGCTCCGTCTTGCTGAAACAGGCTTCGGCGGCAGGCTTTTCATAATGCTTTCAAGCGGGGGCATTACCTCTGTTGAGACCGCCGCTGAATTTCCTGTAAGGATAATTGAGTCAGGGCCAACGGCTGCTGTAATCTCAGGCCAGTATTACGGAAAGCTCTTCAAGATTTCCGAGATGTTCTGTTTTGACATGGGAGGAACGACCGCTAAATCCTGTCTTATTCAGGGAGGGGTTGCAGGCGTTGTCCCGACCTTTGAGGTCGGAAGGGTGCAGCGCTTCATG
>MNYJ01000001.1 GCA_001874005.1 Desulfobacteraceae bacterium CG2_30_51_40 | reverse complement strand
TGGCGATGGCGCTTGGCCATGTAAGGGCGGGCCGCATGAAGCAGATGCGCTCCCTTGTCCGGCCAATAGCTCTTGCAGCCTGACAACTTCAGTTAAGTCAAGTAATTAGCCATTTAGAGATTGGCTTAAGGGGATTACTATGCGCAATTGTTAACTGTTTGGGGCAACTCAGTCCTTAAACTCATATTTTGCCGCCATGTCGTGCTATAAGGGCCTGCCCCCGCATTCCTCCGCCGCCCCGGTTGACTGCCGAGCCTGGCAAAAAATGGCGCAACGCAAATCCCTCACCATGAATTTGACCCTGTCCTTGTACTCGCTTACCAGAAGCACATGGAAGGCCTTTGGATGGTCGCTCAGCACCAACTGAGAGCCGCGGCCGAGAATGACATAATTTCCGTCAGCAGCCATGGCACTCATTATCTTTCTTAAGAATTCAACATATTTCTTTTTCTCGTAGTCCTCTCCGGGCATGGCGGGATTCTTATAAAAGCGACCGCTTGAAACAAAGCTCGATATAAAGGACAGAATCTTACTGGATGCCTCCTTCTCAACAGCCCTCAGCCATTCTCCTTTAATCTTGGCCGCTTTGGCAAGCTCATCAATCGCAAACTCGTCAACAAGATGATACCCAAATCTCTCACACAGCCTCTCTGCGAGGCTCCTGCCGCCTGAACCGAACTGCCTCGAAATAGTAATCGCAGCCATCCTGTTTCCTCCTGTAAAAAGGCGAGATTGATAGAGATATATTTTCAACTATGAGGATAAGTAGTGCACGGTTTGCGTGTCAAGGGAAAATGAACCTTCTTCAATATTGTGCGCATTTACATGAAAATGCACCCTCATACCGGCAAAGCCAGTCCCAGACCTCGAACCGGTTACCCCTCCTCCCTTACCATCGAGACGTCAGGATGCGCCGGCATTTATATGAAAATGCCCTACCCTTTTTCCCTGCACCTTTACCGTCGAAACGTCAGGATGCGGTGCCATTATTCCCTCCCCCTCGACGGGGGAGGGAGGAGTGGGGGTTATTTCTATCCTTCGTTGTGCCCACTAGGGAATGGCGGTTGAAGGAAACCTCCGAAGCGTAGCTTCACCCGGCTGAATAATTTCCCATAACAGGCGGCGGCCGATGAGGACGGAGACCCCTGCGAAGTAGCCATTCGGTCTTGCCTAAAGATTTAATAGTGTTGACTACGTATAATCTTTTCCATAAGATGACGAAAAAAATCGCCGGCCTTCCTATGGGAGCCTGCAAGTCCCTGGGGGACTAAAGTTTAACGGCTTAATTGCCGATATTGTAACTTGTGTCCATCCGGAAATGAGATAGTTTCGTCGAGTTCAAGGCGGGCGATAATTTTAATCGCAGGAATACATTGACGTATTTCGAGGATTAAAATTTGAGCCCAACGCCGAAATCGGTGAAAATAGCCATTTACGGATGGGCACTAACTTGAAACCACGCCACCCGTCCTTAGATTTGGATAAATTCCTCTATCATAGGGAGGGCCTTGTTTGACGTCGCCTCGGTAGTGCGGTCAGGAAGGCAGCCAGTCGGCAAATAGAGAGGAGACAAATGAAGGTAAGTCTTGAAGAAATAAATCCGACCAAAAAAAGACTCATAGTGGAAATGACATCAGAGGAAGTAGGCCCGAGAATGGAAAAGGCCTTTAAGGACGCGTCCAATTCCGTGCGCATCCCAGGATTCAGACCCGGCAAAGCACCCCGAAGAGTCATTGAATCATTCTATGGAGAAAAGATAAAGGAAGACTTGAGCAGAAATTTGGTCACAGAGAGCCTGCCCAAGGCCATTGAGGAGTTACAGGTCAGACCTCTTACCATGCCTGTCCTTGAAAAGAGCTTCTTCAGCGGCACCCGTAATTTTAATTATACAGCCATAATGGATGTTTATCCATCTTTCGTCATTGGGGATTACAAGGGTATTGAGATTGAAAAGCAAACCGTAACCGTATCTGATGAGGACGTAGACAGACAGATAAATTACATTAGAGAAAGTCACGGCAAGCTGAACTCTATCGAAGACTCAAGGCCTTCACAGAAGGGGGACTTCTTGTTGATCGAATATCAGGGTTTCGAAGACGAAAAACCCCTTATGGATATGAATTCCAGTAATTTGCTTCTGCATCTTGGAAGCGCTGAGTTCCATCCCTCATTTGACGATGCCTTGCTGGGGTTGAAGAAGGGCGAAAAGAAGGAATTTACTGTCGAGTTTGAAAACACCTTCAATAGGCCTGCCTTTGCAGGCAAGAAGGTCCTTTTCAAGATTGAAGTGCAGGACGTCAAGGAGTTGCAGCTTGCACAGCTTGACGATGAGTTTGTGAAGGGATTGAACGCCGAAATTAAAACGGTAGACTATTTCAGGGCCGCTGTAAAGAAGGAGATGCTCGAACAGGCTGAAAAACGCGCTGAAGCCCAGGCAAAAAGGGCGGTCATTGAGAAGATATGTGAGGGTGTTGATCTGGCGCTTCCCGATATACTCGTTGAAGCCGAGAACTCATCCGCGGTTGAAGAGATCCTATCCAACATCACGAGGAACGGCGCGACGCTTGAAAAGGTTGGGGTTTCAAGGGAAAAGCTGTCGGAGGAGATGAGACCTTTATCGGAAAAGCGCGTCAAGGAAATGCTGGTCATTGAAGAGATCGCCTCAAGGGAAAACATTGATGTGGACCAGGAGGAAGTTGATCACGAGTTTGCAATGATAGCCGCAAGCACCGGACAGGACGCTGCAGAAATCAAGAAATACTATGCTCAAGGTGGAATGCTGGGAGCCTTCACGCGGAAGCTCAGAGAGGGAAAAACATTGAACTATCTGCTTCAGCATGCTAAGATTCATGAGGTCAAAAATGCTGATTCAGCTGAAGGAACAGTTGTAACATCTCAATAATCAGGGGGAAATCCCCTGGATTTCGGCCTATGCCGGAATGATTCAGGCGCTCTCAGAGATGACGAACAACCCAACCGCCCATCATTCCAGCGAAAGCTTTCGTCCAGTGCCGTTTCAGAGAAAGCAGTAAACCCAACTTATTGAGATAAAACGAATAGTTATAGAGAAAGGCAATTGAACTTATGTTGATACCGATAGTAATTGAACAGTCAAGCAGGGGCGAAAGGGCCTATGATATCTATTCGCGCCTGTTAAAGGAGAGAATCATCTTCCTTGGGGAACCTGTCCATGACGGAATGGCCAATACAATCATAGCCCAGCTTCTTTTCCTTGAAAGCGAGGACCCGGAAAAAGATATCAATGTTTACGTTAACTCCCCCGGGGGCGAAGTAACCGCAGGGCTGGCCATATACGACACACTGCAATACATAAAGCCTGATGTCGCTACTATATGTATGGGCCAGGCATCCAGTATGGGGGCGCTTCTTCTGGCCGCCGGCTCAAAAGGCAAGAGATACGCCCTTCCACACACCAGGGTGATGATCCATCAACCTCTTGGAGGAGCCCAGGGGCAGGCCACAGATATTGACATTCATGCCCGTGAGATATTGCGCACACGGGACACCCTAAATGAGATACTTGCAGGCCACACTGGGCAACCGATTGATAGGATAAGGAAAGACACTGAAAGAGATTTCTTTATGAGCGCCGCAGAGGCTAAAGAATACGGGATAATTGACAAGGTGATAACAAAAAGGGAATTGCAGGCTATATCTCAGCAAAAATAATTAAGGTAGGACACCATGCCAAAGAACAGTGATTCAAGAGACGACCTGGTGTGTTCTTTCTGCGGAAAGAGCCAGGAAGAGGTAAAGAAGCTGATAGCAGGACCTTCGGTCTATATATGCGACGAGTGCATTCAGCTGTGTAATGAAATAATTGAAGAGGACAGCGGCTCCGAGGGCGAGGACGGTCGCAAGCATGATCTGCCCAAACCTGCAGATATAAAATCCACCCTCGACCAGTATGTGATCGAACAGGAAAGACCCAAGAAGGTTCTCTCAGTCGCGGTGCATAACCACTACAAGCGCATCAACACAAAGATTGACATGGAAGGTGTCGAGATACAGAAGAGCAACATCCTCCTGATAGGGCCTACGGGATCCGGAAAAACACTCCTTGCGCAGACTCTCGCAAAGATCCTCAAGGTGCCCTTTACGATAGCCGACGCGACCACCCTTACGGAAGCAGGCTATGTCGGAGAAGACGTTGAGAACATCATCCTCAATCTCATGCAGACGGCAGATTATGATGTTGAGGCCGCCTGCAAGGGGATAGTCTATATTGATGAAATTGACAAGATCGCAAGAAAATCCGACAGCCCAAGTATCACAAGGGATGTTTCAGGAGAAGGAGTTCAGCAGGCTCTGCTCAAAATAATCGAGGGAACCATGGCCAATATCCCGCCCAAGGGAGGGAGGAAACATCCTCAGCAGGACTTCGTGCGCGTTGACACCACCAACATATTGTTTATTTGCGGCGGAACCTTTAACGGCCTGGACAAGATAGTCAGGAGCAGGATTGCCAACAAATCCCTGGGCTTTGAAGCCCAGATCCAGGGAGCAGTTGACAAAGAATTCGGCAATGTAATCCATTCTGTTCAGCCTGAAGACCTTATCAAGTTCGGATTGATACCTGAATTCATCGGCCGCCTTCCGATAGTGGCAACCCTTGATGACCTGAGTCTGGATGCCCTTATGAGGATATTGACTGAACCCAGAAATTCCCTCACAAAGCAGTACGCCAAGCTCTTTGAACTGGAAGGGGTAAACCTCAAGTTCACACAGGAGGCTCTGCTCGCGGTGGCAAAAGAGGCCCTGAAGCGTAAATCAGGGGCAAGGGGCCTAAGGGCCATATTGGAAAGCGTGATGCTGGATGTGATGTATGACATCCCCTCCCTTTCACAGATTAGGGAGTGCCTGATCGGTGAGGACGTGATCTTAAAAGGCTCCTCCCCTCTTCTGGTTTACGGTAATCAAGTGGAATGCGCGTAGAAATATGATAAAGACGAAAAAAAAGGAACAAGACGCCTACGACATAATGGAAAAACAATTCTATCCTTTACTGCCGCTCAGAGACGTTGTGGTATTCCCTAATGTGGTAGTGCCCCTCTTTGTTGGGCGCGAGATGTCCATCAAGGCCCTCGAATACGCCATGTCTCATCAGAAGGAGATATTCCTGGCAGCGCAGAAGAATGCCAAGGTGGATGATCCTTCTCAAAAGGATATCTTTCTCTGCGGCACCATAAGTTCGGTTCTCCAGCTTCTGAGGCTCCCGGACGGGACCGTCAAGGCCTTGATCGA
>MNYJ01000217.1 GCA_001874005.1 Desulfobacteraceae bacterium CG2_30_51_40 | reverse complement strand
ATAAAGACGACTGTCGCGGAGGCTTCAGCACCCATTTCCGAGCCCCTCACCGAATGGATGGAGATATATCTGAAAAAAGACAAGATAGGTTATTCAGAAAGGCACATCAGCCCGGTTGGAGAGGGCTATCTTGTGCGCGAGGAAATGCTCTTGAAGCTCAATCTAATGGGCCGCGTAAGCGCCCTCAAGGCCGTCACCCAGGCAACTCTGGGAAAGGACTTCAGCCTCCAGGGTTTCCATTTTCTTTTAACATCCGGCGCTGTGCGATTTGAGGCAAAGGGAAACGTCGAGCATGAAGCGATTAGGATTACGATCGGTGAGGGTAAGAAAGGCAGAAAGACAGTCATCCCCATATCAGGGCCTGTCACGATAAGCACCGGCGTACCTGGGCTGATTAAGGGCCGAGGTCTTCAGGTAGGGCGATCCTTTTCCTTTTCCCTCTTTGATCCTTCGGTAATGGCCCAGCAGGAGGCCACCGTCAGGGTCTTAGCTAGGGAATCCATGGAGATCAAGGGTGTCAGCTACGCTGCTTTCAGGGTGGAGGGTGAATTCCTCGGGCAGAAGATGACATTCTGGCTGGATGATGAAGGAGGCGTGCTCAAGGAGGAGGGCCCGATCGGTTTAACCCTTGTCAGGGCTAGTGAGGCTGCGGCCCTTGGAGATTTTGAAGGGAGCGGCAGAGAGGATATCTACCGCCTTGCTGCAGTGCCCGTTAAAATAAAGCTGTGGCAGCCTGAGATGCTTACCTTTATTAAGCTCCGGGCAGGAGGTCTTGAGGGCGTGGCGCTTGACACCTTCGCCCTTGATTCAGGGAGGCAGTCTTTCGAAGGAGACACCATTGCCATAAAAAGAGAGAAGGTACCTGATCCATATCAACTACCCGGCCGAGTCCCTGACATGCAGGAATACCTCAAACCGGAGCTGGGGATCGAGAGCGACCACCCTTTAATAATCAAGGCTGCTGCCGGGATTGTGGGCGAGCTTCAAAGTCCAGTCAGGATAACAGTAAAGATAATGGGCTGGGTTTTTGAAAGCATAGAAAAGATGCCGGTCATGAGTGTTCCCAGCGCAATCGAGGTACTTGAAAAAAGAGTGGGTGATTGTAACGAACACGCTGTTCTTGCCGCGGCACTTCTCCGCGCCGCAGGGATCCCGGCAAGGGTCTGCGTTGGTCTTGTCTATAAGGATTCCGCCTTCTATTACCACGCGTGGAACGAGGTCTACCTGGGTTCCTGGATCAGCATGGATACTGTTTCAAACCAGATGCCCGCAGACCCCACGCACATCAAACTTTCGCACGGAGGTCTGGACAAACAGGCATCCATTATGGGGCTGCTCGGTAAGATCAGCCTGGAGATCCTCGCCTATGGCTATGATTGAACTAATCGGCCTCACCAAAATCTATAAAGGTTTTAAGGCCGTTGACGGAATAAATCTTACAGTTGAAAGGGGAGTTTTATTCGGTTTTCTTGGTCCCAACGGGGCAGGCAAGACCACCACCATCAAGATGATGGCCGGCGTTCTCAAGCCGACAGGAGGAATGATCAGGATGAACGGGCTCGATATCGCCCGCGAACCGGAGGCTGTAAAGCAGTTCGTGGGCTTCATCCCGGACAGGCCCTTTATCCATGAAAAGCTCACAGCCAGGGAATTTCTGAATTTTGTGGCTGACCTCTACCGCATGGAAAGGGGAAGGGCCAGAGACGAGCAAATCCTGAGGCTCCTTGAGCTGTTCGAGCTTGCCGGTTGGGCCGATGAACTCATTGAAAGTTACTCCCACGGTATGAAGCAGAGGCTCGTCATGTGCTCGGCCCTTATCACGGAGCCGAAGATACTTGTGGTGGATGAACCCATGGTGGGGCTTGACCCAAGGGGTGCCCGCCTTGTCAAGACCATATTTCGAGGCCTGGTTGAAAGGGGTGTTACGATATTTATGTCCACACACTCACTGGCCGTAGCGGAGGAGCTGTGCGGCCGGATAGCCATCATACAAAGCGGCCGTATCATCTCTAACGGGACGTCGGCTGAACTGAGGAGCAAGGCAGGCACAGACGGGAACCTTGAAAAAGCGTTTCTGTTGCTCACGGAAGGAGGAGAGGAACCAAATGAACGGTTTTTTGCTCCTTTGCAGGCCTAGGGCGCTAGCCCTTAAAAACTCGATTTTGAGGGGAGGGAAAAAGGGACGCAGGCGCTCCCTGATTATGGCGTTCCTGGGTTTATTACTTTGCGGAGGCATCTTTTATCTTTCCTGCCGGGTACTCCTTCACTTTCAAACCATATCGGGCCTGGGCGATCTCCTTGCAAGGCTGCTGCTTTCCATGATGCTCTTAAGCTTTTTTTCGCTTCTCATATTCAGCAACGTGATCTCTGCTCTTTCAAATCTATACCTCTCAAAGGATCTGGAACTGATCCATGCTTCCCCGGCCATGATTGAGGATGTATTCATCTCACGGGCGATTCAAACCGTTATGGACTCTTCCTGGATGCTTGCCGTATTCGGAGTTCCGGTCTTCATGGCGTACTCCTACGTATATCGGCCCGGTCCGCTCTTTTATGTAACACTCGCCCATCTGAGCCTTACACTTGTAATCATTGCAGCCGGGGCGGGCATCATTGTCACGATGATTCTCGTCCACATCTTTCCGGCCCAGAGGGCAAGGGACTTTGTGGCCCTCCTCGGCATAGTGATGGGTATTGGGATATATCTTCTCTTCAGGTTCATGAAGCCCGAGCGGCTTGTAAATCCGGACACCTTTTTTACTGTGGCCCAATATCTGAACTCTTTGAACGCCCCCCGCTCGCCTTATCTTCCCACCCAGTGGGTCGCAGACAGCCTATGGATGTGCCTTAAAGGAGAACAGGCAAGGGGATTTCTGCACGAGGCCGTCCTTGCCTGGAGCACGGCAGGCGCTGCGGTTGTGATAAATATATGGCTCGCAAGTTTCCTCTACTTCGAAGGATTTTCCAAGTCCCAGGAGGCAAAGAAGAGGCGCAACGGAGCTGGAGTCCTATTGGAGATTCCGGCAAAAGCAGCTGCAAGGATATTCGGTCCCCAGGCAGGGGCGCTGGCTGCAAAGGAGATAAGGATGTTTTTCAGGGACAACACTCAATGGTCGCAGTTGCTTCTCCTGGGAGCCCTTGTCGCGGTTTATCTATATAACTTCAGCGTGCTTCCAATTGACATGAGCCCCATCAGGGTTGACTTCTTTCAAAACCAGCTCTGTTTTCTCAACCTTGCCCTTGCAGGGCTTGTGCTCTCAGCGGTGTCCGCGAGGTTTGTGTTTCCGGCGGTCAGCTCCGAAGGCGAGGCCTACTGGATCATAAAGTCATCTCCCCTTAAGACGAGGCGCTTCCTGTGGGCCAAATTCCTAATCTATGTAATCCCGCTTCTTATCCTCGGTGAGATTCTTATAATCGCTACAAACAGGCTTATGGATGCTGCCCCGCTCATGAAGGTGCTTACAACGGCGACCATGATCTTCATGATCATGGGGATAACTTCAATGGGCGTAGGTCTTGGCGCTGTTTATCCTGATTTCAGGCATCAAAACATCGCCCAGGTGGCAACCGGCTTTGGAGGCATGACCTACATGATAGTAAGCGCGCTCTTTGTAACTGTGACAGTTGTGCTCGAGGCAGGCCCTGTTTATATCCTTTTCATGGCAGGTGTAAAAAATATTACCGTTACAGGCCTTCAGTGGCTTTTCATCGCAGCGTCATTTTCAACAGTCGCGGCTCTGACCGCCCTGGCGATCCATCTACCCATGCGGATGGGGGAAAGAGCACTTGAGAGCCGGGAATGAAAAGGTTATTCAGGGGGGGAACGTCTTTCGGAAATCAGGACATGCGTACATGAAAAGCCGCACCAGCCCCCTGATTTTTGATATCGCTAACTAATTCAGCCTCTTGATGAATATCTTCCTGCCGCCGTTTATTTTTTGAGCCAGATCCAGCATGCGGGTGTGGTGGGTGAAGAAGAGGACCTGGGTCTTGAGCGAGAGATCGGAGAGGATTTCAAGGGCTGCCTTTGAGCGGTCGTCATCGAATCGGATGAGGATATCGTCAACGATAAAAGGCATGGGCTCGTTGTTCTCCAGGTATCTTTCCAGGGTGGCCATCCGAAGCGCAAGGTAGAGCTGATCAACGGTCCCGTCGCTCATGCCGGTCACATCCACCAGGCTCCCACCGGGTCTAAGTCCATAGAGAATGGGCTCGTCGCTTTCGCTGTAATCTGTCTTAAGGCCTGAAAAGGAGCCGAGGGTGAGCCTAGTAAAAAACTCCCCCGTCCTTGTGACAAGGGGACCTTGGTTTCTTGTCCTATATGTCTCTATAGCCTTTCGCAGGACCAGGGAGGATAACCGGAGCACAATATAGTCCTCGGTCAAGTTTCTTATCTCAGCAAGTACCTGCTGGCCTTCCTCCGAAGCTCGGAAGGCCGCGGCAGAGCCGTCAGTTCTGGAAAGCTCGTTTCTTAAAGCCCCCACCTTCTCTCCAAGGTCCCTCTGGCGGGACTTTAGATCGGAGAGTTCCGCCTCAAGCTTCTCCAATCCCGCCTCAACGCTGTCCGTATTGTAGGACTCAACCTCCCTAATAGTTTCAGCCAAGCTTGCGCCCCCTCCAAGTTCTGTTATCTGTAACTCAAGGGAAGCAAGTGTCTCTTTGAGTTTCTTGAACTCAGAAGACCTCCGCTCCAGCCCCTCAAGCTCCTCAGGGTCACGGCATTCGGCCTGCCTGCAAAGCCCGGCAAGTCTTTCCGCCGCGACGGCCATATCCTTTTCCGCCTCCTCCTTTTCGGCTGTCTTTCGCACTATCTCCTTTTCGATGGATCTGTAACTGGTTTCCGCCTGAAGGGCCTTTGAAAGCTCGGAGTAAAGGCTCAAAGCGGCATGCTCCGGCCCGAGTTTTATAAGTTCCGGCGCAGCGTGTGTAACTATCTCTTTGATATCGGATGCGAAAACTTCTGCATCCCGCTTTATACCGGAGATGCGCTTCTCCAGGGAGTCGCAGTCATCCCTTTTCTTGAAAAGCTCATCAAGCTTTGCAATCAATAGGAGGGCAACCTCAGGGCCGGTGCCTTCCGGGAGACCCACTTCCCTTAAGGCTTCCGACCACTGGACCTTCCATGCGGAAAGCCTTTCCTTTGTCTCCTCCTTGCTCCTTAAGGCGTCGGCCAGTGTCTCATTTAGAGATGATATCCTGGAGTCAAGCTCGGTTCTGCGCCTTGAGCACTCCCCGATTCGATCAAGGACAGCCTCACACCTGTCAAGGAGCTTATCAAGGCTCTCTCCTTCGGGCACAACCTCTCCAAGAGTCGCAAGGCAGCCCCTCAGCTCTGATCTGTTTATCTCCGTCTGTTCCCTTATACTTTGAAGTTCCGCCTTGAGTTCACTTAATCTCTCCTCACGCTGCAAGGCCTTGTCATAGCGTCCGATCCAATCCCTCATCTCAGATGGAGTAAGGGGATCAATGGAGCAAGGGGCCCAGATACCCTTCCATCGGGCCTGTATGCAAAGGTTATCCTCATCAAGACCTCGCATCTCCCCTTTAATCTGCTCTATTTCCTCTTCGATCCTTGCTGCCTGGGATAAAAGGGAAGCGTAATCAGCCACCCTGGCCGCCTCCCTCCTCAGGCGGTCGGCAGTTTCATCCGCCTCCAGGACAGCCCTCTCATAGGCATCTGCGAGATTTCTTTCCGGATCATAGTGTTTCGCCTCTTCACCGACATACTGCCCCTCAAGCCAGGCCCTCTTTACCAGTTCCCATCCCGCCGCGCGCCTTTCCCTTCGCTCGTCAAGCTCCTTCTCGGTAGGGACCAGGCCGACCATTTCAACCGCCCGGATCTTCTGCCTGAAGGCCTTAAGTTCCGCCTCGGCTTTCTTAAGAAGGCCACGCCGGTTCTCGGTTTCCATCTTGATCTCGGAGAATTCCGCCGCAAAAAGGTTTATTGTCTCGATGGAAGGTACAGGAAGACGAGCCAACTCCTCAAGCGTCCCCGACCAAGGGTTGAGCCTTCCCAGAAGCGCGTTTACACTCTTTTCTTCGGCCCTTAGTCCCTTTTCCGCATCCTTCAGGGCGGATAAAAGGTCGCCCTTTTTGTTTACCCTTAAAACCGCCTTCTTTAGCCTCGATGGATCTCTGGGGGCGTCGAGCAATGCCAGGTCTTCCTTTAGTCTCCCGATCTTATCGCCTGCCTCCCGTATATCCTTTTCGGCCCTTTCCAGAGTTGTGCTCAGGGCCTGATATGTATTTCCAAGGCCCTGGATGCGAGCCTTGACCGTGGCCCTGGGCCTGCCGGATTTTACCTCCTCCATTCCCAAGCCGGGCTTGAGTTCGGATAACAGCACTTCAATATCTGCCATATTCTGGGCATAACTGCCCTCGAGCTTACCCAAATCCGATATAGCCTTCTTGTGCTGGCCAAGCCTCTGATGGATTTCCTTGATTGCCTCTGTTCTTTCAAGGAGCCTCTCGGGAAGCCTGATACCTGCCTTCTCGGAAATGAGGCGCTCAAGATCAAGCTTCGCCCTTCTCTTTCCTTCCCTCGCCGCCGCAAGGGCGCTCTCTGCCTCGTGACGTCTCCCGGTAAAGTCTTCGGGCAGGATCACTACGCGGCCGAATTCCTCAATCTTTGCCGCAAGCTCCCTCCTAAGAGATGCCTTGGGGATGAGTTCCCTGATCCGCCTCAGGCGGTTCTGCTCACCGGAGCGATTCTCAATAAGGCCCTGAACCTCGTCCCGCTCAGAAAGCGCTTTCTTGAAACTTCTCTCCTTTTCCGTCCAGTCACTGCTTGAAACAGAGGCATCCGATACCTGCCTTTTTATGTCTTGATACCTTGCTACGGCTTTGTTTATTAAGGGATTTTGTGCCCTGGGCTTAAAAAGGGCGTCTGTCTTGGCCTCCATTTCTGAAAGGACATCTGTGAGATTGGCCCCTCCGGTGCCGGCAGCAAATAGACTCCCCCCTGCCTCTCCTTTGCCCGCCAGGATATTCTGCCCTCCAGTCACAAGCGCCGGGTGATCAATGCCGAAGAGCATCTCGAAAAGCTCTCTGGTAACCCCCTTAAGGTACCTCTCCAGCACCGCCTCTTTTATGGGAGCGCCCGAGGAATCAAGAATGGTATCCCTGTTTCCCTTGCGCCTTATGAAATACAGTTCGGAACCCAGGGAATCTGAAATCAATCCACCAATCCTCAAGGCCTTGTGATCGTGTATGAAGTTATCCTGGGACCTGGCGGGTATCCCGTAGAGGAGGCATTTAAGGGCTCGCAGGGCCGAGCTTTTTCCGGTCTCGTTTGATCCGTAAATGATATGAATGCCTTCAGGGCCTTCCCCCAGATCAATGCTTTTGCCCGTAAAAGGCCCGAACGCGGAAAGATCAAGTCTGAGTATCCTCACGGCTCTACCTCCTTTGACAGCAAGCGGCTTGCAAGATAACGCCTCACATCCTCGGCGGCCGCCTTTATGGTCTCGGCTTCTTCCAGGCGAATAGGCTCTTCCCCGCCCTTGAGTTCAAAAGGAAGCTTTTCGTTTAAACTCCTAAGGGCTTGAGCAGCTTGGGCGATAAGTTCCTTATCTCCTTTAAGCCCTTCTATGGTTTCGAGAAGAACCGAAAAGGCCTGGCCCTCCGATGAAGGAAGGAATGCGTCATCAGGACTACTTTGTAAAAAGCGAATCTTTTCAAGCCATATCCCACCCTCACCCGCCTGGTAGGCTACTGCACGAAGCTCGCCTCGAAGCTGCTCCGGATCTTCCGGCATGGCCTTCCGCGCGGCGCCTTCCACCTCAAGGCGAACCGCAAGGGGCATCCGGTTGTTATCCTTCCATGCCGTTTGGAGCACTCTGGATATGAAGGCGCACAGATCATCGAGGCCTTTGGCCTTTACCCCTTCCACCCTGATAAGAGCCCATCGCATGACATCGAGACCCCGGTGCTCTGTCCGCACCTCGCCATTCTCACTTACAGTGACCAGTGTGCAACCCTTAGGCCCTGTCTCGCGGATGTTTCTCCCCTGGATGTTTCCGGGGAAAACTATCCGGGGTTCCTCCCTCACCACCTCCCTGGCATGAACATGTCCGAGGGCCCAGTAGTCATATCCCTTGGACACAAGTCCAGCGGAACTTGTAGGGGCATAGGCCTCATGCCCCGGTCTCCCGTCCAGGCTTGTATGGAGAAGCCCGATATTGAAGCAATGCGGCAGTGCCTTTGGATATCCCGCCGCCAGATCGTCGCTTACGGCCCTGGAGGCGTATCCCTGGCCGTGTATAGCGACTCCCAGCTTCTCAAGAAAAATAGTCTCGGGCTCCCTCACTGAAAAAAGCTTAACATTATCAGGCATCCTGAGATGCTTTGTAATCCGGCTTGCCGCGTCATGGTTTCCCGAGACTATGAAAACGGCAATTCCTTCATCCTTAAGCCTTGCCATCTGGGCCGACAGAAAAAGACCTGTGTTGTAGTCCTTCCAGTCCCCATCAAAAAGATCGCCGGCGACCAGGACAAAGTCAACCTTTTCTGAGGTGGCAAGATCAATGAGATTGACGAGGGCCTTTCTGGGCGCATCTCTTACCTCTTCCACAGGAGCCCCTTCGTATTGCTGAAGCCCTATCATCGGACTGTCCAGATGTATGTCTGCTGCATGGATGAATTTCATCTGCAAAAGCCCCTCATTTTAGAAGTCCCATCTAGTGTATCTTCTCAATAAATCGTGAAATTCTTCCCAGCCGCGCTTTCGGCTTCCAGATTTACCGTGAAAATACACCCCCTGTCATCCCGGAATGCCCGAGGTATGTTCGGAATCCATCTCTGCACTATGGACATGAATTCAGGGTCAAACCCGGAATGACAGACCCCATGTTTTTTCCTTCCCTGGTGTGGCCAAAAGCCACCCGAACATGAACGTTTGGATTATACGCTCTATTTATTTCCTTTTAGCCCCTACGCCCATGAAATACAACGGAAAAGGGTAGCCGTCAGCTCGGGGTGCTGTCAGGGAGTTAGTGTTTTATCAATAGCGCTTGTTATATTAAGACAGCCTTACAGTCCATAAGACTTAGAGTCTATAGCGTTACGCCAGTATAGGCCTTTATATAAATTCTTAACAGCCACCTCTTCCGAGTCAAAGAAATAGACAAAAGATAGAGGCAATTACAAAATTAACAGTTTTATATGAAAATGCTGCCAATGTATTGAATATTTTCATCTTTCGTTGTGCCCCAACAGGGCATGACCGTTAGTCATTCCCCTACTTGATCGGGGAATCAAGTCTGTCCTTGAATCAATGTGCTATGGATTCCGGCTCCCGGATCGGGGTCCGGAACAGCCTTCGCCGTAAGGACGAGTGGCCATAGTTTTTCAATTGGCTAGAGATTGTAAGATTTTTTTGTCTTGAAAATAATCCTGTTATGCTGTCTCTTTATATGAAAATGCCCCTTCCCTTTATCCCTCCCCCTTTACCGTCGAAACGTTGGGATGCGGCGTTACTATTGCCTCCCCCTTGACGGAAGAGGGTGGGTGGGGGCTGACTTTCATGCTGCGTTGTGCCCCTTTCCGGGCATGGCAGTTAATGAGGAAAGGGACTTTTCTTGACAGGGGTGAGCCGTGGTAGCACATGCTTGGACCGCCGGATATGGAAAAAAACTCTCGTCAGCCGAGGATGCCCTCTCCCTGCTTCGGCACGGGCAGAGGATATTCGTGGAATCTGCCTGTGGAGAGCCTCAGTGCCTTACAAGGGCTCTTTCTCAAAGGATTGGGAGCTTCTGCGATCTTGAAATCCTAAGCCTTGTGCCCCTACAGGATTCGCCTCTTGATTACGCCTTTTCAAAATCCGGCAACGAATCCCTGAGCGGAAGGCTTTTTTGCCCCGGCATTAGTGGGAAGGCTGGAACGTCATCCGCAGCGCCGGTCAATTTATCCGTGCTGAACCGCCTCATCAAAGAACGCCTTTTCCACATAGATTTGGCGCTGATTCAGGTCTCGCCGCCGGACGAGGCTGGAAGAATGAGTCTTGGGGTCTCCGTTGATATTACCCTGGCAGCAGCACAGGCAGCGGACATGGTTATAGCACAGGTCAATTCGAGGATGCCAAGGACCTCCGGCGAAGGGTTCCTGCATATAGACCAGGCAGGTAAGATCGTGGAGTATGAGGAAGACCTTTTGACATGGGAAGGTCCGTATCAAGCACTGGAGGACGAGGCAATAGCAGCTCATATTGCAAGGCTTGTTGATGACGCCTCGACTCTTCATATAGGTCATGGGACGCGTGGGGAATACCTGATCAAGGCACTTGAGAATAAGAACGATCTGGGCCTGCACACCGGATTTATTAACAATGAAACTATGGAGCTTTTCAAGGCCGGTTCGATCAATAACAGTAGAAAGACCCTGGACAGGGGAAAGATGGTTGCAGCAGCGGCGATGGGTTCCAGGGAACTCTACTTTTTTATGAATGAGAATCCCTACCTTGAAATGAGAGCATTTGATTACGTCCTGAACCCTTCGGTAATAGCAGCACAGAAGCGTATGGTCTCTCTTTGCGAGGTAGCGGCAGTTGATCTTACCGGCCGAATTTCCGTCAATTATGGAAAAGGCTTTAGATTCGGCTGCGATCTGGCCAATTTCCTGCGGGCCGCCCCTGAGGCCCCGGGCGGCAAAAGCATCGTCATACTTCCTTCCACATCCGAGGGAGGAAAGAAAAGCAGCGTTCTGCCTCGCCTTGAGATAAAGGACGTTTTCCTGCCGATGGCGGACGCGCACTTTGTATTAACAGAATTCGGGGCCGTGAATCTCTTAGGAAAGAACCTTCAGGAAAGGGCCGTAGCCCTTATTGGCATAGCTCATCCGTCATTCCGGGACGAACTGCTTGCCGAGGCTTGCGAAATGGGACTTATAAAACATGAGCCGCACACCAAAGACCCGATCTGCGGCCTTTATCCTGCATCTATTGAGGAGTTACGCGAGATAGAGGGGAAATCAGTCCTCTTCAGGCCTGCCAGGGCTTCGGATGAACGCTTGATACAGGAGCACTTCTACGCTATGGACAGCGATGACGTGGTCGCCCGATTCCTGCATGAAAAGCTTGTGTTTCCGCGCAGGGATATATGCTGCATGTGCCGGATTGATTACCTAAGGGACATGACGATATTGGCAGTAACCGGGGAGCCGGGATTTGAGAAGATATTAGGAATAGGGGCATCTTTTTTTCAGCCTGCCACACAGACCTCCGAGGTCGCCTTCTCGGTGCTCAAGGAGTGGCAGGGAAAGAGAATCGGCTCCGTTTTGATCAGGAAGCTCGCACAGTCGGCCATAGAAAGCGGTGCCAAGGGTATTTTTGCCTTCACCATTGCCCAGAACCAGAGGATGATCCGGCTATTCAACGGTCTTCCCTACAAGATGAAAAAATCGGTGGTCGAGGGCATGCTTACTCTTAGCTGCCAATTCGAAGACAAAAAGGAGGCATGATGGACAGATTCTTTTTGAAACACTCAGAGACGATATTTGTTTTGATAGATATCCAGGAAAAGCTTGCAGCCGCAATGAAGATGAAGGACGCGGTTGTGGAAAATTGCCTTCATCTTATTGAACTTTCAAAGCTCCTGGACATACCGGTCGTCTTGACGGAACAGTATCCCAGGGGCCTTGGAAGGACGCTCGATGAGATAAGAAAAGCAATTCCTTCCTATGAACCCTTTGAAAAAACCTCATTTGACTGCTGTTCGGAGGCCGGATTTATCCCTAAGGTATCCTCTTACGGCAGGAATAGTATAGTGCTTGCCGGAATGGAATCACACATCTGCATCCTTCAGACAGCCCTGGGATTACTGAAAAGCGGCTACGCGGTACAGGTGCCGGCAGACGCCGTGTGCTCCAGGAAAAAGGGCAACCACAAGACCGCCATGCATTTCATCCGTGATGCCGGAGGTGTTATCACCGCTACCGAAACAGTGTTGTTTCAGCTCCTCGAGCGAGCCGGTACGGAAGCTTTCAAAACCATATCCAAGAGGATCAGGTGAAGGCCATAGCCCTTGCGCAAAAATTCAAGATATGAGCGACCGGATATGTCTTTCAAGCTCGGCCCTTGGAACTGCACCCACGACACTGTCCACGACCTTTCCGGCACGGAAAAACAATACGGTAGGTATGCTCTGTATCCCGTATGTTGACGCTGTCCGGGGATTTTCATCCACGTTGAGCTTTGCAACCCTGATCCTTCCCCTGTAATCCCTGGCCATCTGATCTACCACAGGGCCGAGCGTGCGGCACGGGCCGCACCAAGGGGCCCAACAGTCAAGCATAACAAGACCATCATATGATACAACCTGCCTTGCAAAATCAGCATCGCTCACTGCGACAGGACCATCATGCCCGCCGGGAATTGAGAGCTTCGCTTTGCATTTGCCGCACGCAGGGTGATCATTGGCCCTGACCTCAGGAATGCGATTTTTAGCACCGCACTTTGTGCAGGTGACATAAAGATAATCTTGAACCATAAAGGGTTGCCTCCCGGTTAAAGAAGTTATACTGTAAACGCTCATGACAAAAGAATTTTGTCGCCCCCGCAAATGAAAATCCTCCTGCGGCTCTGCACTTTGCGAGGTCGAGGATTTCCCTCCCCCCGCGCGGGGGAGGGTCGGGGTGGGGGGTGTATTTTCACGGTAAATAAATTAGTGTCCATCCGGAAATGAGATAGTTTCTTCAAGTTCAAGGCGGGCGATAATTTTAACCACATGAATACATTGACGTATTTCGCAGATTAAAATTTGAGACCAACGCCGAAATCGGTGAAAATAGCCATTTCCGGATGGACACAAATTAGGCATGGACGTGACTAAGGTCAATGAGAGGAGGGGTGTTTAATTTTTTCTTGACTCAAAAACCAAATGTTCCTAATATAGTGGTTTATTTTATAAGAGGAGCCTAACTATATGTACGCGGTCATAAAATCTGGCGGGAATCAATACAGGGTAATGCCAGGCGATGAAATCCAGGTTTCCAAACTGCCCGGAGAGCAGGGTGCCTCGGTCGCCTTCGATCAGGTCATGCTTACATCCGACGGCGATAAGATAGCCGTCGGCACGCCTTATCTGGAGGGGACAAAGGTTTCCGGAACAATTACCCGACAGGCAAGGACAAGGAAGGTAGTCGTCTTCAAATACAAGAGGAGAAAAGGCTACCGCAGGACTAAGAGCCACAGGCAGGATTTCAGCCAGGTAAGGATAGACAATATCGAGACCCTGCAGGCAAATTAGATAAGGTTACTATTCGCGGATTAATTGCAGCTTCGCGTTTATTTTGATGAGGTGAATAGACAATGGCACACAAAAAGGCTGGCGGTAGCTCACGAAACGGCAGAGACAGCGCCGGGCAAAGATTCGGCATAAAATGTTACGGCGGTCAGGCCGTCAGGGCAGGCAATATCCTTGTCAGGCAGAAGGGCACCAAGATACACCCTGGTAAGAATGTAGGCATGGGCAGGGACTATACGATATTTGCCACTGTTGACGGATCAGTGGTCTATGAGACCTGGGGAAAGAATCGTAAAAGGGTAAGTATTAATCCCGTTGGACTTGCGGCAGCATCGAACTGATCCCATCAAGCGGGCATTCCCCCTTTCGGGAGTGACACGAGGTTTATCGCCGAAAGGCCCATCCTGTCTTTTATACTTTTTCCAGCAGCACAGCGCCCTCAGTTGTGGTAGATTCCACTCTAAGGGCGCATTGTTTTATGGTTCCGTATTAAAGGAGCACTCTTGATAAGCCCCATCAGAAAAAGGCTTCTCGCCAAGGCAAAAAGGAGCGTAATAAAGGTCGGAAGTGCTGTGATCACATCCTCCGATGGCCTCAACATGGAGGTGATAGGAGCGATAGCCTCCGACATCTGCGGGCTGCTTGAAGAAAGAAGAGAGGTGATCCTTGTCTCCTCAGGAGCCATCGCATCGGGACTAAGGAGGATGGGGCTGACCAAGAAACCGGAGTCAACGAGCCAAAAGCAGGCACTGGCCGCAATAGGCCAAAGTCTCCTGATGAAGGCCTATGAGGAGGCTTTTGGTCTTTATGGCCGCAAGGTGGCCCAGGTGCTCTTGACAAGAGATGACCTTTCAAACAGAAAGCGTTACCTTAACGCAAGAAATACCCTGCTAACACTGCTTGCCTGGAAGATAGTGCCCGTCATTAACGAAAACGACACGGTCTCCATTGACGAGATAAAGTTCGGAGACAATGACAACCTTAGCGCCATGGTCACAAACCTCACCGATGCCGATCTTCTCCTCTCTCTTACCAGCACGGACGGCCTCTATGACAAAGACCCCAACCTTCATAAGGATGCCTGTCTCATTGCAATAGTAAAGGGAGCGGACAAGGACGTCCTTCAGTTTGCAGGAACCGCAGGCAGGATGGGAACGGGGGGCATGGCCGCCAAGGTTATGGCCGCAAGAAAAGTAGCCCTGGCGGGAGTTCCCACAGTTATAGCCAATGGAACGGCTTCCGGAATGATAAAGAGGGTTTTCGAGGGTATGGAAACCGGCACACTTTTTGTCCCAAATGAAACGGCCCTCTGCGGGCGGAAGCACTGGATTGCCTTTACCAAATCCCCCAGGGGCGATGTCATGATTGATAGAGGAGCCGCGATTGCAGTAGTTGAAAAGGGGAAAAGTCTCCTGCCCTCTGGTATCATCGAGGTCAAAGGCAGATTCAGCCAGGGAGACTCGGTAAATGTTCTAGGCCCGGACGGCAAGGCGATAGCCATGGGAATGGTCAACTACCATTCCGGTGAAATAAGGAAGATCGCGGGGGCCAGGAGTTCGGAAATAGAGTCCAGGCTTGGCTTCAGACATGATGACGAGGTCATTCATAGGGACAACCTTGTCTTGATGACGGAGCTTGAGGAGGAAGAAGGGCAATGTCGCTAGAGGCAATGATTGAAAATATGGCAAGAGCCGCGCGCAAGGCGGCAAGGCAGCTAAGAAGCACGGATACGGCGCGCAAGGACAAGGCACTTATCAGGCTTTCTGAAAGCATTATACAAAGGCAGGATAAGATCCTAAGGGAAAACGCTGAAGATGTCACCGCGGCCAGGGATGCCGGGCTTTCACCCGCCATGCTGGACAGACTTGCCCTGAATCCCGCGCGACTAAAAGAAATGGCTGACGCCGTCAGGGAGGTGGCACTGTTGCAAGACCCTGTGGGCAGCGTGACCGGAATGTGGAAAAGACCGAACGGTCTTATGGTTGGAAGGATGAGAATACCGCTCGGAGTGATAGGCTTTATCTATGAATCTCGCCCGAATGTGACTACTGATGCCGCGGCGCTCTGTCTTAAATCAGGTAACACCGTTATTCTGAAAGGAGGCTCCGAGGCCCAGCGTTCCAATATGGCTCTTGAGGCCGTATGCTCCGAGGCCCTTGCGTATGCAGGCATTTCCAGAGACGCTATACAGGTAATACCCACGACCCGCAGGGAGGCTGTGGGGATTCTTATCGCCCTAAGCGATTACCTTGATGTTGTCATACCCAGGGGCGGAGAAGAACTTATAAGATTTGTAACGCAAAACGCTAAGGTGCCTGTCCTGAAGCATTATAAGGGCGTCTGCCACATATTCGTGGATGAAAGCGCCGAAACGACCCTCGCCCAGGAGGTATGCTTCAACGCCAAGGTGCAAAGACCAGGGGTATGTAACGCGATGGAGACGCTCCTGGTTCATGAAGGCATCTCCGGCGAGTTCCTGCTGCCGATGCTTCAGCGTTTCCGGAAGGCAGGGGTGGAAATAAGGGGGTGTCCAAAGACGCTGGAAATCTTTCCTGAAGCTGTTCCTGCGGTTGAATCCGACTGGCCCGCGGAGTTTCTTGATCTAATTCTTGCGGTCAGGGTGGTAAAGGATATGGATGAGGCACTGGAGCATATAGAAAGATATGGCTCCAGGCATACCGAGGCCATAATAACAAGTGATTACAATCGCTCTCAGCGTTTCCTTGCCGAGGTTGATTCTTCCGTCGTCCTCGTAAATGCCTCAACCAGATTTAATGACGGCAACCAACTGGGGCTCGGTGCAGAGATAGGAATAAACACATCCAAACTTCACGCCTTCGGCCCTATGGGGCCCAAGGAACTTACGGCTACCAAATTCATTGTCTTCGGACAGGGACAGATAAGAACATAGGAGGAGGAGCTTGAAGCTGGGTTTCCTCGGCGGAACCTTTGACCCCATACACCTGGGACACCTGCGCTCAGCGGAAGAGATAGCAGAGAGCCTTGGTCTGGAAAAGGTTTACCTCATTCCTGCAGCTCTTCCCCCACATAAGACGGGCGAGCCGGTCAGCTCCTTTCCTCACAGAATCGCAATGGCCAGATCGGCCGCGGAGAAATCCCCTCTCCTTGATGTCCTTGATCTTGAGGGAAGACGCCCCGGCATTTCATATTCGATAGAGACACTAAAAGAACTCAACTCCCTCTTCTCCGAGGCCGAAGATCTCTATTTTATAATAGGAACAGATGCCTTTTTCGAAATCAGGACATGGAAGAGCTATAGGAACCTCTTCAAGTATGCGCATTTTGTACTGGTGGAAAGGCCGGGGTTCCCTCTTTCCCGAACCCCTGCCTTACTGGAGGAACTTGAGATCGGGGCCTCACCTTTAGGAGGTGAAGGCGACTTTTTGCTGCCCTCCGGCAGACACATCTTTCTAGTATCGGTAACCCACATGGATATATCTTCAACGCGTATCCGAAATCTCAGGGGCAAAGGCAAATCCATAAGGTTTCTGATCCCTGAATCCGTCCACGACTACATCGTGCAGGAAGGGCTTTATCTATCAGATGGAAACCATTGAAAAGGCAAAGATGCTCTTTAATATCCTCAACGAACGTAAGGCCGTTGATCCGGTGCTCATTGAAGTTACAGGAATCACCAGCATAGCCGATTATTTCATCATTGCGAGCGGAAGTTCAACAAGGCAGGTTCAGGCTATCACCAGGCATCTGGAGAAAAGGATGCGGGAGGCAGGGATAAAGCCCCTTGGGATCGAGGGCGAACAAAACGCGCAGTGGGTACTCATGGACTACGGAGATGTAATCATACACATATTCTACGAGGACGTTAGGAAATTCTATGATCTGGAGGGGCTTTGGGTGGATGCCCCAAGGCTTGAGGCAAAGGATTTGCCGTGAAAATATACCACAAAGAGATTGAATGAGGATTTTCATCCCGCGGGGCGGCACAAATCGCGTCATGACGGTTTGGACAAGTCCACCGGCCTCAAAAAGATTTTATGGAGGAGGGATGGCGGCAACAGCCATCCGATCCCAGGGCTATTCTGAAGAGCCCGACCGTTCCGGGAACCTATTGTATCCTCTTCAGTACCTCGGAGGCAGTCTTCTGGCCCAGGGCATCCGCCCTTATTAGATCTATCTTACCCTTCTGAACCTCTCCTTTTGCTATCAGGGCAACACCTCTGTTATAGACCATGTCACCGTCATCAGGCGCAAGATCGAGGGCGCTGTTGAAATCCTGTACAGCCATATCAAATTTATCCTGTTGGAGATAGACCGCCCCCCTGTTTGAAAACGCATCGGCGCTTTTCTTTTCATATTTCAAAACAGTGGAAAACTCTTCCGCGGCAAGATCATATTTGCCTGTTTGAACATATATAACTCCCCTGTTGAAATACGCGTCGGTAAATGATGGATTGAGCTTTATTGCCTCGTTATAGGCAGTAAGCGCTTTATCGAGTTCGCCTTTGCTTTGATGAACCCAGCCTCGGCTGTAAAAGGCCTCAGCGTTCGACGGGTTTTTCTGGAGAAAGTTGTCAATCTTTCCGAGCCGTATTTCAAGGGCCGAACCCTTGGCCTCCTCGGCGTCCTTCGGCCTTGGAGGGGCAAAGATACCCAGTACCTTTTGGGCCGGGGCAGATGCCGTTCCTGCGTTTTCCGGCGTCTTTTGCAAATCCGGTTGCTTCCGGTCGAGGGGAACCTTTACCCTCCGTATATCCGCCGGCTGTTTATACCTTCCAAAGAGGCCATGAGGTCTATTTTCCAAGAATTGACTGATCGCAGAAAATACCAGTAGAGCAACGAGGGCCGCAAACGCTGGAGGCAAAATAAAAAGCAGCCGTGGCGTCTTTACTGCCGGAAAGTGCTCTATGCCATCCCCTTCCCCGACCATGAGACCATGAATCTGCCACCTGTAGAGCATGCACATAGACCAGGGGCTGAATATATTAAGAGTTACGAGATTTAGAAACCAGCTCACAATGGATATCTTTATAAATTCTCCTATACCTGCTCCAAAAGAGGTCTTCTCTCCTCCGTAGCGGGTGTGTTCCTCTTTCCAGGCGTAAACCCTGTAAATACCCCAGAAAAGATAAAGCCCCAGGGTCAAGAGGGGAAAGATTAAGAGGTGGATCAGCGAAAGGACCAGAAGGTCAGCCCCCGCTCCATTGAACTCGCTTGGCTCGCCGCCCACGACGGTGTTAGCGGCCTTCCACTTCAGAAACGCACACACCGCCCAGGGGGAATAAACTCCGATGGTAACGAGGCACAATAATCCCCAAAGGAGGCAGTTTATGAACAGGTCTCCGCCCTTCCCTGTAAAGCTCACCTGCTTTTTCCCGATAAGGCAGTGAGAGGCCTTCAACCTCAAGAGCTTTACGACCGCCCATGGAGCATAGATGCCGACCGTTAAGGCAGTCAGAAGAAACAAGTGGACAAATACAGTAAGGAAATATTCTCCGCCCTTGCCGCTGAATTCACAGTTTCCTTTTGCCATTGTTTACCCCACCTTAATCTTAACGCCCATTTCTCTTTGCCGGATTATACGGCCCCGAGAAACTGCCTATACAGACGGTAACTGCTTGTCTCCTTATAGTCTATCTCCTTAATGGGAGCTGAGTCAAAGCTAAGAATCTGCGCATCCGGAAAGCTCAGTATGATTGGCGAATGGGATGAAATAATAAATTGACTTCCGCTTTCGGAAACCGATCTCCTTACGCAATCGAGGAATTCAACCTGTCTTGAAGGAGAAAGGGCTGCCTCAGGTTCGTCCATAAGGTAGAGTCCTCCCCTGCTGCAGCGTGTCTTGAAAAAGGCCATGAAGGCCTGCCCATGTGACTGCTGGTTGAGGGAGACACCTCCATAGAAATCAATCAACCCTGGATCATTCATTATGAAATCATCAAGGTAGGAGGCACAGTTGAAAAAGTTCTCAGCCCTGAAAAGATAACCTCTTTCTATGCCGGTGCGGGGGCCTTCCTCCTCAAGGGATATGAAATCGTATAGCCTTGTCTCAAAAGGGTTTCGATGCACTATATGGGTCTTTTCCCCTCCCCACATAGCAAGACCGTACCGCCTTGCGATAGCCTCGAGGAGCGTGGACTTCCCCGTCCCGTTCTCACCTACAAAAAAGCTCACATCCCCTCTAAACTCTATTTCTCCGGTCATTCGGAACAAATTGAGGCTGAAGGGATAGCAGTCCGTGCGCGGAAAATTCCTGTTATGGATTTTTAAGCCTTTTATAAACAAGTTAATATGTTATCCTATATAATCGAGTTTTCACGCTCCGGTCTTCCTGAACCCGGGATCGAAACGAACTGGCAGGGTCGTCTCAATTCATATTTGTTTGTATGAAAATAGATAGCCACAGCTTCGTAGGCTCATATCTCCCATCCCTGCTTTATATCTGATAGTCAGGATCTAATCAGCTCAAAAATCCGGGGTAGGTGCGGCTTCAGCCGCAAGGGAACCGTTCGCCCTGCGCCTGAAGGCGCACCTACAGAACCTGATTCCTGGTCTGCATGGCCTGGTCAAGGCAGAGCCATCCCCCCAATTATTGAACTGATAGTCAGTATCGAAGAAAAACCGGAAAAGTTCGAGAGCGTCTCATTCATTATATGTTTTTGCAGACCAATGTGGCTCCCTTTCGTTCTGACCATGCCCCATCAACCCGGCTGAAATGCCACCCTACAGCAAACTCAGCGGTTCGGCTTTTTGCGTCCGCCAGGGCAACATGTTGGCATCTCCATCCGGTAATGGAACCATGGTTCTGTCATCGCAGGTAGCGGCTCGTCAGGGCCATCCTTTCGGAAGAACTCTTCTATGAACTCTAATGCCATCTCGATCATCTTGAGAGCATCATCTCTGCTGAAGTTTTCAGCGTTTAAGGCATAGTCGGCAGATTCTGTTTGTTTCTATGACCCAACGCAGAGTTCACCGGGCGCGGTATCGCTCCAGTGGAATGACGGGTTATGCCATAATTTCTTCTATTGGCAATATCTGTTTACCATGTCGGATTGTAAGAATCGATACCTGTTTCTTTTCAACACGATATACGATTCGATAATTGCCGTAGATCAGCTCTCTGAATTGGTCATTTCCAATCTCATGAACAACCCGGCCGCTTTTGGGTGAAGATTCCAGGTGCTTCACCTTTGAAAATATACTGTTGATCCATTTGTCTGCTGCTGATGGCTTGTCTATGGCTATATATTCAGCGATTTCCGAAGCTCTATCAATAGCCAAAGGCGACCAAACAATCTTCATTTTTAGACTCTTTTCAAAACTCGATCTTTTGCCTCTTCATGCGCAATTCCTTGTCCATGTGCGAGTTGGCTGAGAGATGTCTGAACATCTGTCAAAAGCTCAAGTTTCTCCTGCATATTTTCATATTCAGAGGCATCCAATAAAACGGCAACCCCTTTTCCATGTTGTGTGATTATCACGGGTCTCTTTGTATCTCGAACTTGCTTGATATAGTTTGCGATACCTATCCTTACCTCAGACAATGGTTTGATATCTTGATCGATCTTTAATCGTTGCATTTTCCACCTCACGATGTTCATAAATTTTGTACATTATAACGTACATTATTTATCATAAGCAAGTGCTTTCTTCAGGCATAACGGAAACATCAGCGGCACGGTTTTTTGCGTCCGCTGCAAAAGCCTTGTTATGCGATTTCAACTTCTTTTAATTCATATGCAATAGTGTCCGCACTTAAATCCTGCTCATCTGGCCAAATGATTCCGCAAAAAAAAGGTTTTACTTGCTTAAAATAATTTTTATCCTGTAATTGTTTAAATACACCTTTCTCTAAATACGGTTTAACGTCAAATATCCCGGTTCGACCATCGGATAATTCAACAAATAAGGTATAATCATTATTTGGATTGACTTTTCTAACCTTTAACATTGTTCACCTCAACGGTTCTATTTTATGTGGTTGTTGACCTTCGACTGCCAACTTCCAGTTTGCCATCAAATCCTCCTGATGGATTTCAACCCATGCTTGTATCAATTTAAGCTTTTTGTTTGGCATTTCACCATTTAAAACTTTACCTTGCGGTATTGAAATGACAGCATCATATTCAGCATAATTAGCATGAATATGAGGCATTTTATGTTCTTTATTATCAAAATAATACATGTAAATGATTATTCCATAAAATAGTGAAATAGTAGGCATGTTAATATCTCCATTATCATTTTCCGATCTATTTTCAGGCTTCCACCCAGTAGACTTTATGAATTTATCAAGTTCTTTTTCTGGAATTATTCTCGTCATGATCAAAGATCCTCAGTTCAACGCTTAGCGCATAACGGGTGAACTGTGCCGCCCGGCTTTTGGGGTCGGCACCAGTGATTTGTTGGGCCAATTGTCTATATTATTTCTTTATGTTATCCAATATTTTAAGGAGCAATCCATAATTAATATATTCTTTGTACTGTGTAGCCACCTTTCCTATATCCTCAATCATTTTAAAATGGTACGATTCGATATTCCAAACAGGGTTCAGCCGTTTCTCCTCGCGCTGATCTACTCTATTTGATGCATTCGCATGAGAAAGATGCTCAGATATCAATCCCCAAATTTTCTTCCATTCATTATCAATGCTTTCTAATCGGAAAGCCTCAATAATTCTCCTTGCGTGCAACAACCAGCCTTCAAGACATAAGTTGTGCAAAAAAGGGTCCTGATAGGAATTTATACCAACTTTGCATTGATTTAACATTTCAAATTCATATTCTAAATCTTCAGCATTATATTTTGTGAAATGATCACTTTTATTCATAATCGTCTATATCCAAAGCCCAATGGGCGAGCTGAGCCGAGTCGGCCTAGCGGCGGGAGGCGACGTACGGTCGCCGACGGCGTTAGACCGGCGAGGCTCCAGCGATTGTTCGAAAGGCCGCCTCCGGCGGCCTGTAGGACAGGCGCTGGAGCGAAGCTCAGCTCGCC
>MNYJ01000022.1 GCA_001874005.1 Desulfobacteraceae bacterium CG2_30_51_40 | reverse complement strand
CCTTAAGCGGGATCAAGTGCTCTGGCCCCACTATCGGCACATCTGCGACAGTTTTGGTTCCGGAATGCAGGAAAGAATAGTAGGCATCATCCAGCAGAATGGCCGAAAGGCTCGAAACATCTTCATCTATGGGAATAGGAGTCAGGTGCGCGCCCTCTGTCAGGACAAGCATATCCGGTTTCCGCGCGAACAGCTCCAGCATGAAAGGATATTGGCTGTCTTCAGGCTTCATAAAACGATAATACCGCCTCAGTCCCATTGCGCTCTGCTGCGCCTGGTACCTGCCGGAGCTAACAAAGTCCCAGAAAGCTTTAACGAATGAAGCATCCAGCGCCTCAACGCATAAGACGATGTCCAGATCCTTGGTGGCACGAAACTCAAGCCCGGCCTCTTCCATAAGCAGGTCGCAGGCCGCTCCGCCGATGAGCACATACCGGTCGGAGTAATCACGGAAATGCTCTCTAAATTTATCGAAGCCCCTTACCATTCCATTCCTTCCAGAAGGTCATCGAGGGCTGAGGCGACACGTTCATCGGTTTCATCCTTTAGTGAAAGGTAGAGCGAGAGACGATCCACCTTCCCCTCGTAAGCGAATAGATCAGGGGAATACTTCCAGAGTTGAATCTTAAGGCAACCAGGCTCCGGAAATTTAAGCTCTTCAATATCCCCCGATTGCACAATCCTCTTCCATTCCTCAGTTGAAAAAGCGAAAATCTTAAATGTTGGTTCGGCAAGCATGGTGTATTGAGCCAAGGCGCTTTCGCCTGCCAGATTGGCTGTTATCTCCCTAGATGTAACAACATTAACGCTTTTTCTCACAGGGGTATTCAGGTAAGGCAATGCCCTTTCCCAAAGTTGTCTTCCCAGTTCAGGAAAGTAAATATGTCGTTCTTTGCCTTTGAAGGAATGCTCCCCGATATCTGCCGCTTCCAGTTCGTCAAAGGCGCGAGTCATTGTCATGGGCGAATACCCCAGGCGGTGGGCGGACTCAGCAGGCGTAACCGTATCTTTTTGTTTCCCAAGAAGTAGATCTAGGACCAAAGCCTGGGTAGAGGGACTGAAAACGATTTTCTTTTGTCGCAATTGTCTGAAGTGCTCTCGCAGGTCAATTCCCAGCATGGGAAGGTACATCTGATTGCCTGGAGCAATGAAGGGTAGTGCCTGCCCGATCAGCCGCCTTCGGTTATAAGATGTAACCGTATTGGGAACATAGACAAGCTCCACCCCACCCCGAGATCTAACCATGTCCATGTGTTTGCCCGCAACCGCAGGGGTCTGTTCCTCAGCCCTGGTATCCAGCATCAGGAGAAGGTCTTTTCCCAGGATATTAATTAGAAAAAACCGGTAACGTTCACGAAGATATTGAGGCAGGCTTGTGCTCTTCTCCCATGGTTTGGGCGCTACCGTCACACCGATGGTTTCCCTGATGTATTTTTCCACCTTATCAATCATTTTCTTCATTGTGTTCTATTAACTCTTTTGATGCACGATAACACTAGTAATGTTAGAATGCAATATTATAGTTATATGCCTTTCATGACGTACTTTTGATATCCCAGACAAAATCCCTCCTCCTGTCTAAAATCATTTGCCACCTTCATGGATACTGAAAAGTGCCATAGCCTCCTTTACTAATTTGGCTGTTCTCTTATCAATTTGTTCTATGCTCCATGTTTGAGCTTTTGCCAGATCCTCGTTCAGTTTAAGGCCGTTCTTGTAACCAACGGCCCGACCTTCACGATCGGTGCGATCCCGTTTTTCCTCAAAGCTCTTGTTGCTCAGGGTGCTGTTGAATCCGGATATGGTGAGGTTGCCCAACTTATGAACATGACTCTGTTGATATTCCTTAGCCTTTTTTGTATCTCCTTTGGCTATCATTTTTATCCATGATGAAGGGATATTGTCCCCCTGAGGAAAAATATGCTCGATCGTCCAGAGGAACTGCCTGTTTTCAATCCGCCAGAGATCAACCCAGGTCTCTTTTGTCATCGCGCGTTCTGCCAGAGCACACAGGATAAACCGGGTGGCACCTGCGTTTTCCTCATAAATCGCCCCCCCAAGCTTATTTCGGAACAAGTCATCATCTGCCGACACCTCGATCAGTTTCTTGCTTACGGAAAAAACAACTTCACCACCCTTCAGAGAGGGAAGCTTATCCAGAATGTCCATGAAAAGCCTCGTCAAATCTCTCGTTGGCGGTTTATCAGTCAAATTACGGCGAACAAAGAAGCGAACAAGAAGATCTGCAATCTTTATCAGGTCCTTGTCATCAAGTTTAAGCTCCTTTCTTTTTGAAAGCAGGTAGAGGATCAACATATATGATGGTGCGCCCTGAATTCTTTCAAGGTCCTTGAGCGGTTTTGCCAGTCCGTTTACCGCCTCATCTCGATTTCGTGAAAGCAGCGAAGCATAGATATCGCCAGCGGCATCTATTCTACTCAGGCAGTCCACAGCATCATGATTTATAAGCTTCTCGTAGATATGAATTAGATTTGAACGTGTAGCTACAAGTCCCAGAGGGTCTTTTTTCTTTTCCTCCCCCTTGCGGAAGGGTTTGTTCAATTCGCCCTTAAAGGCGTTGTAATAATGTCGGAAAAACCTTTCTTGAACTGAATAGTCGTCTCCTAGATTATCCAGAAGCCTGTTCCAAACGGCAAAATACTCTTCTATTTTGGAGGTTTCCTTTTTTTCCAGACTCGAAAGCAGTTTATTCTTTAGCAAACTAAAGTTCCGAAAGTGGCGTGGGATAAGGGCATATAGGTGTGATGGTTGAGTTTAGCCGGGGCAAATCCCGGATATAATTTAGAAAGGTCATGCCTTTCCTTTGCCATCATGGCGCACCTCTATCCCCTTGTCCTACGCCCAGCTTGTGTATGTATATAGAAAGGACACTGCTGCCCGTGAAGAATTCTTTTGTGCAGCAATTCTCTCAGAATATCAAGTTCAAATACAGTTGCTTCGATCGCGTCGTCCTACGGGGTTACATCCGATGGCTGTTCTTTCCAGCCGGCGTGGTCAAGTTTCTCAGGTTGATGGGATTTCGCAAGCTCTCAAACGGCGTCATGCGCATCTTGACCGACCAGTTGAACGCCCATATTCTCAAGGTCGCTCAGGCCAAAGAAATTCCCATTCACTGGTGGCCTTCGGTGGACGGTGGAAAAGACGGCGCCAAACAAAAATTTGTCCAGGACAAATACGTTAGCCCTTCCCCCTGCAAAGGAGACCACATCTATTGCATCTTGACCGACAAAGAGCCTATAAGGACTTTCGCATGCCGGGAACTCATCTCCAAAAATCTCTTAACATACGAAAAACTCTACGATTGCCGCAAACCCGTTAAGCAGTACTACATCTACTTCCACGATCAGCTTCTGGGCGGACCCTGCTACCTCAAAATATCATCCTATCTGCCCTTCCAGTGCGAATTCTATTTCAACGGCCACAACGCTATTGCACTCCAATTAGATAAGCAGGGCCTCCATTACCGCCGCCATGGCAATGCCTTCGTTGAAGTGGACGATCCTGATGCTATCCAAAACGCCGTAGAGTCACTCCACGGCAGAGCGGTCCTAACCAGGATCACTTACTGGATGAATCTCTTCTTCAAGTTTGACAAAGGAAAATACTCCACCTGCTCAAAGTATCTGCAACATGAATGGTATCTCTCCCAGGTGGAAATCTCCTCCAATATCGTTTTCCGATCAGCGCGTTTCTGCACCAGTGTCTTTGAACGAATCCTGGATAAGTTCCAACGCCTCGGATTGCCCGAGAGCATCACCCGGATATTATAAGCAGCAGGCCGCACCTGAGAACAATATCCAAGACCTTCTGGAGACTCTATGACAATAACGCCTGCATCAAACACTGGTTCCGCGGTAACTCCATCAAGCAGTACAACAAAACCGGCTTTTTCATTCGCACCGAAACCACCCTCAACAACCCCAAATCGCTGGGGCTTCAAAAGCCTGTCCTATTTCTCCAGGCCTATCTGTGGAAGGGTATCGAATGTAACAACCGTTTCCTCGACTGCTGCGCCGATGTGGAAGTCTCCTCCCTCTCTGACCAGGGCTGCCTGCTCTTCAACAAGCCCGTGACCGACCCCGCAGGACGTTGCATCACCGCCCCGGACTTCAGAAAAAACCGCCAAACCGCTCTCGCCAAAGAACTCCTTAAACCCAAATACCAGGTTTTCGGATTTACCACGGCTGATCTCTATAAAAACCTCTCCGCCTATTTCCGTTCATCCTGCACAAATCCGCTACGAGATGAACAAATCGAAAGCAAGGGGCCTGCTAAAAAAACACGATAATCAATCATTCTATGCAGTTACTAAAAAGGGCTTCTCCTGCCTATGGCTCCAAATCTGCTCCGATAGCTTCTTCAAAAATCCAATGATTTCAAAAACCATGAAAACTGACCTCCTCCAACTGGCTGCGCATCCCTCACAAATCGAAGAAGCCTATGATTTCATCCATAGAGGATTATCTATGCTAACTCAACAACTTGCCATCAATTCTCGATCATTTAAAAACGTGAATTTTCCTTACGTTTTTGAAGGGAAAGGATTATCTTAATGGATGATAAAGTAGCTAGATGGAAGATTTGGTGGTAGCGGGGAGAGGATTCGAACCTCTGACCTTCGGGTTATGAGCCCGACGAGCTACCTGACTGCTCCACCCCGCGGCAAATTATTAATTTACTCTTCAACAATGAGGATGTCAAACAAAAAATAGAGCAAAAAATTATCCAAGTCTCTTTCCCACTGCATCCTCTTCTTCGGGGGAGCAGGGCTTTATGTCCAGTACCGGCGTTCCGTCAAAGGCGTCAATGGCTTCGACCGTGATCGTCCCGTTTTTGATCCCGAGGATCCGGCAGACTGTCACACCGAGCAGGTTGGGTCTTACAGGCGATCTCGTGGCAAAGACACCCCTCAAGGGGGCGGTCGTGTCTCCCATTGGATGCACCTTTAAAACGGTCCTTTTGTCCGGAGAGTCGTTTCTATCAAACCACCAGAACACAATTACGCGAGAGAATCCTTCAAGCCCCTCCGTAGCCTCCAGATATTTTTTGAAGATCTGGATTTCCTGCCTTCCCCTTATTTTTCTGACCACCCCTATCGGAAAAACCTTAAAGGTCTTTGCCGGTCCTTCAGGAAGACCGAATGATTCCGTTTGCAACGCTCCGTTTTGATCAGCCGACACCACTTGATTCCCTCTCCAGCCTGTATCGTTTTTCGCTTTTTTTGCACAACTCCCAGATGATGCACTGCGGTTTAAACTTGCAATATCCGCAAGGATCAGTACACGCCTCGCAATTATCCAGGCACTCCTGGCAATATCCTATCTCCATCTTCTGGCACTTCACAGAGGCATCTCTTTCAGGATGATTTCTGCACTGCATAGTCCTAAACTCCCTTCTATTCCGCCCATCCCGCGGAACATTGAAAATCAATCCGATGTCGTATCTGCTCACTAACCCTCATGCCCATGTAGGGCACAACGAAACATGAAAATCACCCCCACCCCGCCCTCCCCCTTCGAGGGGGAGGGAATAATGCCGGCGTATCCCGATGTCTCGACGGTAAGGATGGAGGGATAAAGGAAAGGGGCATAGCGGCTAGTGAGACTCCTCGGCAAGACACTCCAGCACCTTTTCCTTGATACGCCTCTGGACGTCAAGAGGGATTTCCTCGTCTTCAAGGCGCCTGCACAGAGCAATCGTCCTTTTCAAAGATTCCAGACAGTTCCCGCACCTGGGACATTCGGAAAGGTGCCGCTCGATTTCAACAAGCGTCTCCTGGTCGAGTTCTCCGTCAAGGTACTCCGATATCCTTTCAAAATGCCTCCCGCATTCGCTCATCTCTTCCGGTCTCCTTCCTTGTAAGCAGCACTGATCTTGTTTCTCAGAAAAAGCCTCGCCCTGTGAAGCCTGGTCTTTACAAGCTGCTCGGATATGCCGACAATACCGGCTGTCTCCTCCGTGCTGAAGCCTTCAATGTCCCTAAGGTTAAAAACCATCCTGTACTTGGAAGGAAGCTCTCTTACGGCGCCGTCAATAACGGCCTTGAGTTCATTACGAATAACCGATTCATCCGGTGTTTCAGAGAAATCCGGAATTACATAATCTCCGTTATTCTCTTTCAAGGATTCAATGGAAATTTCCCTTTCCGGTTCCCCTTTTTTCTTTCGCCTTCTTCTAAAGCAGGCCCTGGCCGCGATCTTGAAGAGCCAGTTTTTGAGGGGGGTCTCCTGCCGGAATCGGTCAAGGTGCCGAAAGGCGCTCAAGAATGTTTCCTGGGCAATATCTTCGGCATCCTGCTGATGTCCGCACATCCTGAGTCCAAATCTGAAAAGCCTGCTCTCGTATCGTTCTACAAGTTTCTCTATGGCCTCGGATGATCCCGCCTTGAATGACTCAATCAGCGCATGGTCTATGGCATCAAATGGCTTATCTACAGGGTAGGCGGACTTAGGCACTTCGGAAAAACACCTCTCTTTCTATTTTTGCAGGGCTGGAGTCACCCCCGCCAGGGCACGGCTGTCATGAGATGTTACGTTCTTGTTGACTTTTCTCCAGCAAGAAGGGTGACATATCATCTGCCTTCCCGGCATCGCAATCCGGTTTTCCTTGCATCCCTTGGGCTCTTTACTTAAGCTAGTGTTCATACGTAAATGGTTATTTTCACCGATTTCGGCGTTGGGCTCAAATTTTAATCCTCGAAATACCTCAATGTATTCCGGCTGTTAAAATTATCGCCGGCCTTGAACTCGACGGAACTATCTCATTTGCGGATGGACACTATGCTACTGTTTACCAGAATTTCATTTTCATTTCAAACCCACAGCGATAGGAAGTCCTGAGGAGTTCGCAATAATGGGGCTTGTATTTGACAAAGAGGCCGCAGATATATACAGAACCTGGCAGAAATCCCGGCAGGGAAGGGCGATATCGTCAGCCATGGACTCCTTTATAAGCCACCTGCTGGAACCCAGGCCAGGTGACAGGATACTGGATATCGGTTGCGGATTCGGGGATAATCTTCAGTTCCTGAGAAGCAGGCATGCTGTCGCAACCGGGCTTGATCCTTCGCCCCACATGCTTGCCGTAGCTGCCGGAAGGATCGGAAAAAGCTGCACTCTTGTTAAAGGTACAGCCGAGGACCTGCCTTTTGAGGATAATGAATTCGATTCCGCGATGCTTATCAATACGCTAGAGTTCCTGGATGATCCTGAGCCTGCCATAAGGGAGGCGGCCAGGGTATCATCAAGAAAAATCGTCCTGGCCTCCATAAACAAGTGGTCGTTTGGAGGCGCCGGCAACAGGCTCAGGGCGCTGCTTGGAAACCGCCTTTTTTCCAGGGCCGAATTCTACAGCCTCTGGAAACTAAGAAGTCTCATACTGAAGACATGCGGACCTGTTTCTCTTTCATGGGCAGGTATTTCAGCGCCTTTGCCGGGGGGCATGGAACGGTTCTTTGGAATTAAAGAGGGAATCGGCCGAAGGCCTTTCAGCGTTATCGTGGGCGTAAGCGCCGGGCTTGCTTACACCCTGAGGACAGATCCGCTGACGATTCCCGTGAGGTTGAACAGCGCTTTGAAAAAGCCGCTTTACACCGGCTGATGAAAAACAAGAAAATTTGCCCATCCTTCATCTGCGCGTTTACCATTCCGTCATTCCGGCACGATTCTGCCGGAATCCAGGGATGTGCGGGGCTGGATTCCGGCTAAGGGCTTGCCGGAATGACGGGACAGCTCACGAGCGGTTTGGTTGCGGATATCCGCGTTTATATGAAAATGCCCCTTCGCTGCGCTCCTCCCCCTTGACGGGGGAGGGAAGGGTGGGGGTGATTTTCATCCTTCGTTGTGCCCTGCCAGGGCATGGGGGTTAGATAGTGTCCATCCGGAAATGAGATAGTTTCGTCGAGTTCAAGGCGGGCGATAATTTTAACCACAGGAATACATTGACGTATTTCGAGGATTAAAATTTGAGTCCAACGCCGAAATCGGTGAAAATAGCCATTTCCGGATGGGCACTAGATAGTGTTCTGATACTTTAAATGGGGTAACAGGGAGAACCACGGCGCGATTTATCGCCACTCATGGAGGACTAAAATGAAAGAGGCATATCTATACGAAAAGCTCGAAGAGGGTAGGGTGCAATGCAATCTTTGCAGCCACAGGTGCCTTATAGGCCAGGGGAAGAAGGGAATCTGCGGAGTAAGAGAAAACCGGGAAGGCACGCTCATAAGCCTGGTTTATGAAAAAATCATCGCTAGACACGTGGATCCTATAGAGAAGAAGCCGCTTTTTCATTTCCTCCCCGGCTCCGCCTCCTATTCCATCGCTACAGTGGGATGTAATTTCCGCTGCAGATTCTGCCAGAACTCCGACATATCCCAGATGCCCTCGGACCACAAGATGATCGAGGGCTCCCACATGAGCGTGGAGGCCATTGCGCGGGAGGCTGAGGAAAACGGATGCTCATCCATTTCCTACACTTATACAGAGCCCACAGTCTTTTTCGAGCTTGCTCTGGATACCGCCAGGATAGCCTCTTCAAAGGGTATCAAGAACGTCTTTGTCAGCAACGGATACATGACCTCCGAGTGTCTCGAAAAAATCGGCTCCGATCTGCACGCGGCCAATGTGGATCTTAAGTCCTTCAGCGATACCTTTTACAAAGAGCAATGCGGAGCAAGGCTGAAACCGGTTTTGGCAACACTTGAGAACATGAAGCGCCTGGGAGTGTGGCTTGAGGTCACCACCCTTCTCATACCGGGTCTGAACGACTCGCAGGAGGAGCTTAAATCCATCGCAGCTTTTCTTGCAGGTCTCGATTCCGACATACCCTGGCACATAAGCAGATTCCACCCGCGCTACAAGGCTGTGGATATCAGCTCAACGCCTGCCGCGAGCGTTAAGGCCGCCCGCGATATAGGTCTTTCCGCGGGCCTTCGGTACGTCTATACCGGCAACCTCCAGGGGGATGACGGAGAAAAGACCTACTGCCACGGCTGCGGGAAACTGTTGATCGACAGAATAGGATTTATGGTAAGGCGAAACCGAATATCATCAGGTCTATGCCCGGATTGTGGTGAAAAGATCCCGGGATTCTGGGGATCATGATCGGCCCCACTTGATGGAAATAGTTCGAGGTGATATCATAAGGGCTCTTAGGGAGGGCTTAAGGGTTCTTCTTAGGCACGGATGACCCCTGCCGGTATCATGTCAGGCCTTCTTCCTGCCGGCGGGGGCCTCCCTGCGAAGTTCCGATGGATCTTTTGGCGCGGGGCCTTTGTGGGCTATGAGCGTTTACCTGATTCCTGGTCTGCATGTCCTGCTGAGCGCAAAGCCATCCCACCAATTATTGAGCTGATACAAATGAGAATCCTTCTATAAATTGAGCTTAATCGGAGACTGAAATGACTAAGGAAGAGGAACTCGTAATAAAGGTGACCAAGGAGATAGTGGTGAAATTCATCGAGATCGGAAGGCTTTCACCCACTTCCTTTGATGATGTATGGAACCAGGTGCACAGGACGGTGGCATCATCCATCGTACCGGCCAGTGAAACACAGGGCTCCAAGTAACGGCCATGTTCCCCCTCCCTCCCCCGTCGAGGGGGAGGAGAAAAGGAAACATTTTAACTCCAAAAACTCATAAGGAAATATCCCTGGAGTCCGGATTATCTCCTGAAGGCAATTCCCATCCCGGAGCGTATCTTACCTCGACAAGGAAGAGGCCTCGCGCGGGCGCGTTAGGTCCTGCAAGCTTTCTGTCCCTGCCTTCAAGGATATTCGCGAAATCAAGTGGGGTGAGTTTTCCAAGGCCGGCCTCAACCACCGTGCCCACGATATTTCTGACCATGTGTCGCAGGAATCCATCCGCCTCTATTGCGACGGCAAGCAGCCCGTCTTTCCGATCCGTCAGTTCGGCTCGCAGGACATTTCTCACAGGATTGACGTTTGCGCTTCCCGAGGATCTGAAGCTTGTAAAGTCATGCCTGCCCTCTATCAGCTTCAGGCAGGAGGCCATGGCAGATATATCAAGGGCGGCTCTGATGTGCCACTGGAAGGCCCTTCGGAAGATATCAGGCTCCGGTCTGTTAAGAATATAAAATTCATAGAGTTTGCTGATAGCGGAGTATCTGGCATGAAAGTCGAGGTGGACATATCGGGCGCTTTTTACCCGGATATCGTCTTTCAAAAGGCTATTGAGCCCTTTGAGGATAGCATCAGGGCTGAGGCTTGATGCTGTCCTGAAATGCGCAGTCTGCTTAAGGGCATGAACCCCGGCATCGGTCCTTCCCGAGGCTATGACCTTGACCGGCGCACATAGGATAAGAGAGAGCTTTTCTTCTATTGTGCCCTGGATGGTGCTGCGGCCAGGCTGATATTGCCAGCCCTCATAGGCGGTCCCGTCATAGGAGACCACGATCTTGATATTCTTTTCTTCCATCTTCTCTGAAAACAGTTATGGGGAGCCTTGACTCCCCATTCCAAAATTTCCGAAGAGGAGAAAAAGACTATCTCTTGGAATACTGGTATCGAGCCCTAGCGCTCGCCTTCCCGTATTTCTTGCGCTCCTTCATTCGGGAGTCGCGCGTGAGAAAACCCTGCTTCTTGACGACCGCCCTGAGTTGAGCATCGGTCTCCACAAGGGCCCTGCTGATTCCGTGCCTTATGGCCTCTGCCTGCCCCGTGCTCCCGCCCCCATCAACGTTTATCGTAACATCAAACATATTGATGTTATTTGTCACCTTGAAGGGGCCCATAACCAGGCTCCTGTCCGATTCACGAAAAAGATATGATTCGAAAGGCCTCCTGTTTATGGTCATCAACCCTGTTCCGGGTCTGAGCCAGACCCTGGCTACAGATGTCTTTCTCTTTCCAGTAGCGTAAACAACTCCTTCTGCCATTTATATCTCCAGCTCCTTTGGTTGCTGGGCCTGATGCGGGTGATCCGGGCCCGTGTAGATCTTGAGCTTCTTCAGTTGTCGGCGTCCGAGGGTATTTTTTGGTAGCATCCCTCTTACGGCAAAACGCAGTATGTCCTCGGGCTTCTTCTCAAGGAGCTTGCGCGCTGTAATCTGCTTGAGACCCCCCAGATAGCCTGAGTGATGATAGTAGATCTTCCCGTCCCATTTCTTGCCGGTCAAAACCACTTTATCCGCGTTGGTTACTATGATAAAATCACCGGTATCGGCATGGGGAGTAAAAATGGGCTTGTTCTTTCCCCTGAGCCTCATCGCGATCTGCGAGGCGAGCCTGCCCAGGACTTTCCCCTCGGCGTTCACCACATACCAGTCTCTTTCGACTTCCTGCTCTTTTGCTACAAATGTATTCATGGTATGAGTCCTTAGTTTTTGCAAATTGAAAGGGTATTTATAATAGAGGTGTTCGACAGTGTCAAGCTAATTATTTGAATCCGCCCTCACGGCTGAAAATCCTGTTGACACAGAGAGCCTCTCCTGATAAAAGTAATTTCAGCGTCGGCGCCCGTAGCTCAGTTGGATAGAGCGCCGGGCTTCGAACCCGTCGGCCGCAGGTTCGAGTCCTGCCGGGCGCGCCACGTTGCAACCTTGATTTAGTGGGCCTGTAGCTCAGTTGGTAGAGCAGTTGACTCTTAATCAATTGGTCGAGTGTTCGAGTCACTCCAGGCCCACCAAACGAACTCCGGGGTTACGCAGATGGCGCGTAACCTTTTTTTTACCCACACTATGGCTTCACTAGGCTCGAGGGCAAGGGATGAACCAGGCAGTTGTTCAGTCCGGGGGAAAAGGTCACGGCCGTAAACTGAGAATCCCCATATTCATCAAACTTGCCTTTACTTATGCCCTTCTGATATTTATCGTAATCTCCATTGTAAGTTATTTTATCCTCAAGAGGCAGAAGCAGCAGTTTATTGACCAGCTTATGCGGGTTGGAGAAAGCATGGTCAACATCGTTGCCAGCAATGCGCCTGATAAGCTTCTGGGTGAAGACGATCTGGCCCTTTTTCAACTCTTGAAGGACATCGTTGCTAATGACCAGGTTGTTTATTCCGCAATAACCAATAATGATAAAATAATAAAGGCCCACAGCACCCTTGAGGAGGTGAACAAGCCGTTTGCCCCTCCGCCGGGCCTCAAACCTGTAAAGGAGATTCACGGTGTAAAGGTAGGCTCTTACGCGCAGGGCGAAAACGAGTTGCTATTCTTCGAGCGTCCGATCTCTTATGGAGGAGTAACAGTGGGGTCGGTCTCTCTTGCCGTTTCACAGCAACAGATACTTGCCAATATCAAGAGTTCGAGCAGATTCATCATTTTTTATACGGTTCTAATAACACTAGTCGGAGTAGCGCTTGGATTTGCGGTGAGCTTGTACTTTTCCCGGCCCATAAGCGAGCTGACAAAAGGGAGCACTACTATAGGGAAAGGAGACTTCAGCCACAAGGTCAAGATTGAGCGAAACGACGAACTTGGAGACCTCGGAAAGGCCTTTAACAAAATGGCCGAGGGGCTCAGGGAAAGAGAGATGATCAGGGAGACCTTTGGAAAATATGTGACACCCGAGATTCGGGATGAGATTCTTTCCGGCCGTATCCCATTGAACGGGGAACGCAGGGTTGCCACTGTCCTCTTTGCGGACCTGAGGGATTTCACTCCCTATGTGGAAAGCAGCGAACCTGAAGAGGTAGTGCGAGGGCTTAGGCAGTACTTCACCGCCATGCAGCAGGCTATAAAATGCCACGACGGGCTCCTGCTTCAGTATGTAGGGGATCAGCTCGAGGCCATCTTCGGGGTTCCGCTCGCGGATCCTGATCATGCCAAAAAGGCGCTTATGGCAGCAATTGACATGAGGCGGCACCTTCAACAACTAAACGATGAAAGAAAGAAGATGGGGCTTCCCCAATTTCGGCATGGTGTAGGCATCCATACCGGGGAAGTGCTTGCGGGTAATACCGGAAGCGAGGACCAGCTTACCTATACACTCATTGGAGATACGGTGAATCTCGCCTCCAGGATACAGACCCACACCAAGGTGATCAAATTTGATATACTCGCCAGCGAGGAGGCGGTTAAAGGCATTGAAGATATCTTCGTCCTGGAGACCGGAACCACTACCATGCTGAAGGGTTATTCCAAACCCATGACCCTTTTCAAGGTTATGGATGTCCGCGGAGTCGGCTGAGTCTGATTTGCCGCATCGGGCAGAGAAACTGGATTGGGGGTATTTTAGAGGTGAGGTTGCGACATCGGTTTACCCGGGTCGCTGCGGATAAGGGTGTTCCCCCACAAGGGTTTTTTTTGAACGGAGAGGTAAGAATTATGTCAAGAAATAAGCACCCGGTCTTAATATTTGTCTGCCTTTTGCTGTTTACGACCGCTTGTGTCACAACCCAGACGCAAGGTACAAGACCGCCCGAGGAAAAGGCCTTTTCCCAAGACACGATTTTCAGATCAAGCGATTATATCGTTTATGTCCTCAAGGGAGATGAAACACCCGGATCTATCGCGGAGAAATTCCTGGGAGACTCCGGTAAGGCATGGATCATAGAGGACTCAAATGAAGGCATACCTTTTGAGAAGGGGCAGCCGATCGCAATTCCCCTGCAGGCGGAAAACAGGGCCGGGCTCTCTCCGGACGGCTACCAGGTGGTGCCTGTCCTCTGTTACCACGACTTCGCCAAGGCCTGTAAGTCTTCTCTCTGCGTTCCCGAACAGCTTTTTGAGGATCAGATGAAATACCTCAAAGAAAATAATTACAGGGTGATAACTCTGGGAGAGCTTTTGGGATTTCTTGAGTACAAAGAGCCTATACCTAAAAGGTCTGTCGTCATTACCATTGATGACGGGTACCGCTCTACTTATGACCTAGTTTATCCGATAATGAAAAGGTACGGCTTCAGAGCGACCCTTTTTATCTATACAGCATTCGTGGGGGCTTCAAGAAACGCCGTCAAATGGGAGCAACTCCGGGAGATGAAGGACTATGGGTTTGAGATAGGATCTCACACTATAGGCCATATTGACCTGACAAAGAGGCTCCCCGCTGAGGACGATGAAGCCTACCTGCAGAGGATAACCAGGGAGATTAAGGGATCAAAGGAGATTCTCGACGGTAAACTTGAGCAGAAGACAGATACTCTAGCATTCCCGTACGGAAAATTCAATAAGGATGTTCTGGACCTTGTGAGCAAGGCGGGCTACCGTGTCGGTGTGTCCGTAAAGCGTGGGGGAAATCCCCTGTTCGCCGATCCGCTTCAACTGAGGAGGACTCAGATACTCAAGGCCGACATGGAGTCCTTTACCGGCTCCATCAAGACCTTTCAGGAGGCCCTCCTAGGAGAAAAACTGTGAAGAGATTTTTGATTTCAGCTTTGATCCTGGTGCTTCTTGGATTTATGGCCGGATGCGCCGGGGCACCTCCCACCAGCGAGCCTCCACCATTCGATACGATAAAACAGCAATATCTCGCCAGGGCTGCTCAAAGCGAAGGGAAGGGCGACCTCGTGGAAGCAAGAAAGTTCATCAAACTGGCCCTGACTGTAGAGCCGGGTGATGCCTCAGCTCAGGCATCGCTTGCCCGCATTGAGACTATTCTTGCAGATGATGCCCAAAGGCATTATGAAGCCGGCATGCAGCTACGCGAGAACGGAAACTATATCCCGGCAAGAAGGGAGTTTCTCACCGCTCTCAGGCTCAAACCCGATTTCACGGATGCTTATAAGATGCTTACAGATAAGACCCATGTGGTCACCAAAAAGTTCATCATGCACACCGTCAAGCCCGGAGAAAGTATCTCCAAGCTGGCGCAACAGTACTATGGGGATTACAAGAAATATCCAGTCATTGCCGCTTTCAATGGAATCTCCGACGCCACCGACATAAGGGTCGGACAAGAGATCAGGATTCCTGTAAATGAAAGCCTGAAGCCTGTCGAATCGGAGGAAGAGACGTCTCCGCCGGTACAGGAGACATACGAGTTGCAGGAGCCATCCGACGATGAGTTTTTCGCCTTTGTAGAAAATGGAAATCAAACCCCCTCGGAGGCCCTAAAGGAAAGGGAGACTCAAGAACAAGATCAGGTTAAGGGGTACAGGGATTACGCCATGGAGCTTTTCCAGCAGCAGAGATACGATGAGGCCGCCTCCGAGCTGGACAAGGTGCTCCAGGCTGCGCCTGATGACCTCGAAGTAAGGGAGCATGCCTACAAGGCCCACTACGAAAGCGCCATGAGGCTCTTCAAGGAAAAAGACTACCTGGCGGCCAGAGACGGATTTAAGCAGTCTCTGATCTATAAGAATGATTGCCAGACTTGTCATTCATATATCAAGCAATGCGAAGGCCTTTTTAAGGAATTGCATTACAGAAACGGGATGAAGCTCTTTCAGGATCAGAATGTCAAGGAGGCGCTTGAAGAGTGGGAGATGGTCTCATCCCTTGATGCCAATTACAAGCGAACGCCTCAATTGATCGAAAAGGCAAAAATAATATTAAAAAACCTTGAGGAATTAAAAAAGTCCCACTAACCCTCATGCCCTGAAAGGGGCACAAAGAGAGATGAAAATCGCCCCCACCCCTCCTTCCCCCGTAGAGGGTGAGAGATATGGGAAGGAGGGAGAGCCTCTCCTAGAAGGCCCCCTCTGGGATATCAACCGGGGATGTGTCCTCCTGCTGGATTGCGGTGTATCTTGCAAAGACGTTTGTAAGTATGTTTCTGCAGAAAAACTTCGCAGTCTCAAGTTTTCCTCTGTAAAAAAACCCGTCCGCTGAGCCTGCATCAACCTCTTTTAGCTTCTCCCTTGCAATGAGGGCCTGCTCAAGCATGAGATGGGCCATGACCGTTTCGGCAAAACACTCCAGGAACCTGACCGAACTCAATGGGATCAGGCTCATCTTTCCTTCCTGGAAATACTGCATGTATTTCATCGCGATATCGCCTGTGGCCTGGGCCGCCTTAAAGAGGAGCTTGAAGTCCTTTACAAGATCGGTATCCTCCTTGTTTTTACCGCTGAAGGCCATCACTTCCTGTATCCACTCCTGGAATACAGTGCCTCCGGCAATCCCCAGTTTCCTTCCTACAAGATCAAGCGACTGTATATAGGATGTTCCCTCCCAGATGGAGACTATCTTTATATCCCTCGCATACTGCTCCGCCGGAAATTCACTGCAATACCCGACTCCGCCCATGAGCTGGATGGCCTCTCTTGTGAGGAGATAGCCGAAATCGGAAAGATACGCCTTGACAAGGGGGGTTAGAAGCTCAACCCTCTGAGCGGCCTTGCGGCGCTCCTCAGGGTCGGAGTCGTGTTCGCCCACATCGGCCAGGTAGAGGAGTTTGGCCACAAAGGCCCTCATAGCCTCGGTGCCGGCCTTCATGTTCATAAGCATAAGCCGAACGTCTTCATGCTGGATTATAGGAACGCGGCCCCCTGCCCGGTTGGTAAAAAGCGGCCCCTGAACACGCTCCCTGGCGTAGAAACGGGCGGCATCGTATGCGCTTGCAGCGATCCCCAGGGCCTGGATACCGCAGCCTATACGGGCCTCGTTCATCATCTGGAACATCTTGGCCATGCCGCTGTTGGGCTCACCAAGCAGGATGCCCCTGCATCTCCCGTTTTCCCCGAAGTTGAGGGTAGCGGTGGATGACCCGTGTATGCCCATCTTGTGCTCGATACCCGCGCAAAATACGTCGTTAGGCTCTCCCAAAGATCCGTCCGGGTTGACCCATATCTTCGGCACTATAAAGAGGCTTATCCCCTTTGTCCCCGTCGGAGCGCCCTGTATCCTTGCAAGCAGAAGATGGATAATGTTTTCAGTTAGATTTTGATTGCCGCATGTGATGAATCGCTTCGTACCCTCTATCTTATAGATGCGCGGGTCGCCTGACTCAGGGTCAGGTGTGGCCTTGGTCCTTAGCCAGCCGACGTCTGAGCCGGCATCAGGCTCTGTTAGGCACATGGTGCCTCCCCAGACCCCTGTGTACATCTTTTCCACGAACAGGGCCTTATCTTCTGCGGTTCCGAAGTTCTCAATCAGGTTTCCATTTCCCACGGCAAGGCCCGGGAAGGTCATGAAGGCCATGTTGGCGCCCGTGAAAAACTCCCCTATTAGCCCTCCGACTATCGGAGGGAGTCCCTGCCCATTGAATTCCTGGCTCTTTGTAACGGCCATCCATCCGTTTTCAGCAAGCACCCTCCATGCCTCATGGTAGGAAGACGGAACCGTAACGCTTCCATCCTCATGATACTTGCATCCTTCCCTGTCTCCGTCCTGCATGGTCGGTCCCACCACTTCCCGGCAGACCTTAAGTGCCTCCTCGACGATCATCTTGAAATCGTCTGCTGAAAAATCCTTGTATGGTTCGTAGGTGAGAATCTTATCCACGCCCATGTGTTCAAACAGAACGAACCGTGTATCCCTGTCGTCTCTTCTGAAATAATTTATTCCCATAAACTCTTCATATCCTCCATTCAAATCGAAAAGCCTTCAAGCCCCTCACCAGTCATATTTTTCCCGCTCTATGATGGTCGCCACGCCCTGACCGCCTCCGACGCATGCATTGGCGCAGCCGTAACGGCCTCCCTTCAGGGCAAGTATCCTTGCCAAGGTCCCTACGAGCCTTACCCCGGTTGCCCCAAGGGCGTGGCCGATTGCGGTTCCGCCGCCCATGACGTTGACCCGCTCAGGGTCAATCCCAAGCTCCTTTATGCAGTTGAGAGCAACGATGCAGAATGCCTCGTTTATCTCCCAGTAGTCAACGTCGGCGGCCTTGAGCCCGGCCTTCTCCAGTGCCTTTTTGCTCGCGGGGACAGGGCCCGCCCCCATAATCGTGGGATCAACACCGGCAAAGCCAATGGATCTTAGGGTTGCAAGAGGCCGGATGCCCTTTTTCTTTGCGGTCTCCTTTGACATGAGTATCATGGAAGTTGCGGCGGCGTTCAGGGGGGAGGAGTTGCCCGCGGTGATCACCCCGTTTTTCTTAAAGGCAGGTCTGAGATCCTTAATCCCCTCAATCGTAGTCTCCCCTCTCACAGCCTGATCCCTGTCCACCTTGAGTATCTTGCCGTCTGCCTGCTCCGCCTCTATGGGAAGAATCTCTCCGTCAAAAAAGCCTTCCTTCTGTGCCTTTGCGGCAAGCTGATGGGCCCTCACTCCCCAGCGGTCCATATCATCCTTTGTAAAGCCTGTCTGAGAAAAGAGCTTCTCTGCAGTAAGCCCCATGTTCATTGCGGTCATCATGTCCCAGTGGAGATAGTCCGGGTCTGCAAAAAGCCTCATATTGGGGGCCGCAAAACCGCGATCAATTGTTACCCCGCCCATAGGCACCCGCGTCATGTGCTCGTAGCCGCCGACAAGGACTATATCTGCGAAATCCTGCGCGATCTCCATAAAGCCGATATGAATACCGGCCATGGCGGAACCGCACTGCTGATCCACAAACTTGGCAGGGATGCTCTCAGGCAGATTTGCAAGGAATATCGGCATCCGCCCTCCGTAGGCCCACTGCTCTCCCACGGCGGTTGCGCATCCCACGAGAAAATCATCAATTTCCTCAGGTTTCACTCCCGTCCTTTTGATAACCTCAGGAAGGATCTTCGCCAGAAGCTCATCTCCCCTTATCTTGCAAAACCAGTCCCTGGCAGGGTCATTGGGTCTTGAGCGCGACTGAGCGGTTCTCAGGTATCCTGCGATGACGACCTCTTTCATCTTTAATTCTCCTTTCATCCTACTTATATGTTGTAGAAATTTGTTCCCTTTTGAGCCATTTCCTTTAGAAGTCCGCACGGAGCGAAATGTATGCCATAGGATTTCTGCATTTCCAGGAGCTTTTCATAGACGTTTTTTATGCCCCATTTATCCGCGTAACGCAGGATGCCGCCTCTGAACGGAGGAAAACCGGTCCCGTAGATCATTGCCAGGTCCATGTCTTGAGGCCTGTCACAGATCCCCTCCTCCATCATGTAGGCTGCTTCGTTTATGCCGGCTGCCAGCATGAAGTCTATGATATCCTGCTGCTCCATCTTCTTTGGCGATACTCCCTTTTCCTTCAGGTATGCGGCCACGGCATCCCTGACCTTCGGGTTGGGCACGGGCTTTTCGCCGCTGTAATCAAAGTAGCCTGCGCCGGTCTTTCTGCCGTAGCAGCCGCTCTTATAGATTACTTCAGTAAGTGGATGCACCTTCCAACGCTCGCCGATCCTCTTTTCAAAGGTCTTTCCCACATGATAGTTGATGTCTATTCCGGTAAGATCCGAGAGGGTAGCAGGCCCCATGGGCATACCGAATTCCACCATGGCCTCCTCTATTGCCGCCCCGTCCACGCCATCGGCGACAAGATATATCGAGCCTCCCATGAGACCACCAAGCTGCCTTGAGACATAAAAACCCGGCCCGTCATTTACGACTATGGGGATTTTCTTTATGGCCCTTCCAAATGCTACACTTGTCGCAAGAGTCTGATCAGATGTATGTTTGGCGCAGATAATCTCAAGAAGCGGCATCCTTTCGGCAGGATTGAAGAAATGAAGCCCTATCATGCGGCCGGGATCAGACAGGACCCCAGCCATCTCGGTTATCGGAAGGGCTGATGTATTTGTTCCAAAGACCGTTAGGGCCGGACAGATCGCTTCAAGTTCCTTCCATATCTTTTGCTTTACCGTCATATCCTCGAGCACCGCTTCTATGACAAGATCGGCGTCCTTTGCGTCGGAGAGCGATGTGGTCGTCTTGAGCCGATCCTTGATGAGCGCTTCAAGCCCGTCTTCAGTCATCTTTTTCTTCTTGAGCTGATAGGCAAAGGTCTTGCGCACGGCCTTAACCGCCTTTTCAAGGGCGGCATCGTTTATGTCCCAGAGAACCGTTGAAAATCCACTGGTTATGAGGAGATGCACTATGCTTGAACCCATGACGCCCCCGCCAAGCATGGCAACCTTCTTTATCTTCGCAGGCTCAAGCCCCTTGATGCGCGGAAGCCTTCCGGCAGCTCGGCTGTTGAGGAATATGCCGATAAGGTTTTTGGCCACATCGCTTATTGCGCAGTCGCTGAAAAGATCAACCTCCCTTTCGATGTCCGCGTCAATGTCGTAGCTCAGGCCCTTTTCCACCGCCTCAATGGCCTTAAAAGGCGCTATATAACCCTTGGCCTTCTGAAAGGTCATGAACTTCACATAGTTTAGTAGCGCAGTCTTCTCCGCGCTGCTGGGTATCCTCATCTGGAAGTTTCGGGTGCGCCTCAGCTCAAGACTGAGCCTGCCTTCAATGAACCGCCTTGCGGCCGCAAGGGCGGCGTCCATGAGCTTATCAAGGTCTGTTACCTCATCCACGAGCCCCCTTGAATAGGCAGCCTCCGCCTTTATCGGTTTCCCGGCGGTGATCATCTCCATGGCGTTCGGAAGCCCTATAAGCCGCGGAAGTCTTTGGGTGCCGCCCGCTCCGGGGATGACGCCTATCTGCACTTCAGGCTGGCCGAGGTTGATCCCCCGCGCGGCCACCCTGTAATGGCAGCACATGGCGGTCTCAAGCCCCCCGCCAAGGCAGTTTCCGTTTATGGCGGCAACAACGGGCTTAGGCCCGGTCTCTATGCCCGACAAAAACCGGGCTGCATTCAGGGCGACATCATATATCTGTTTCTTGTCCGTTACGGCCTGAAGCTGGGTTATATCGGCACCGGCGATGAAGTTTCCCGCCGTTCCGGTAACAACCACCGCCTTTACGGCCTCGTCCCCAAAGGCCTCCCTGATAGCCTCCTGAAAATCCGCCCCGAGCTGCGGAGAGAGCTGATTGACCGGAGGGTTGTTTATAGTGAGTACAGCCACCCCGTCTTTAAGCTCCACCTGTATGGTTTTAAACTCCGTTTTCATGATCAGAACCTCCCTCCTTCAATTAGCCTTGAGTCAAGAACGATTGCAGGCATAACCATCTCTTAAAGGTTTCGCTACCGGCAAAGGGAGCATGATCATGCCGGAGCGCCAAATCGTGTAGTGAAACTCCATGCTATATGCTCTTTTTAAGCTTGCTCCTGTAAATAACTCATAGTGTATATTTGATAAAATTGTCAAAGAAAAAATAACTCAATGATCTCTTTTTTGTTTTTGCTTTACTTTCCAGTGTTTCTTGAATAATATTCATCTGCCCGGTCAGGCAGGCGGGGAGCGTGAAAGGAGAGGCTATGAAGATAGGGGAGCTTGCGAGAAGAACTCTTGTCCCCAAGGAAACCATCCATTACTACGTAAGGGAGGGTGTCCTCAGAAGGCCTCAGAAAAAGGGGAAAAACACCGCCGAATACAGCGAAGACTATGTAGATCAGATACGTTTTATCAGGGGGCTGCAGGAAAACTATTTTCTGCCTCTCTCCGTGATCAAGAAGGTACTTAAACGACACAAGCAGAAAAGCATTTCCGAGAAGTCCTCATTCGAACTTCTGAGCGGATACTTCAGACCCGTTGACAGGCTTCTTTCCGGAGAGGTGTCAGGGAGCGAGGCCTTTCAAGAGATCACTGGCCTTTCCGCCAAGTGGAGAGAAAAGATGGAGAGCTGGGGAGTAATAAGCCATGAAATCAGGGAGGGAAGACCCGTCTATTCTCAGGATGATGTCATTATAGGCAAGCTCCTGGTTGACATGGACCGACTGGGTTTCGGCCCGAAGGATGGATACAACCCGGAGGACCTCAAGGAGATTGCCGACTTCATAAGGGATTATGTCGAACGAAGTCAGAAAAACTATTACCAGTCAAGCCTTGAGCGCCTGTCGTCAAGGGACCTGGTATCCAGGGGAAGCAAGTTCACGGAGGTCATGAGCCTTTTCTTCTACCATCTCTACCGCAAGATGGTTAAGGAGGAGTACGGAAGGCTCCTGAATGATCTTGGAGGATCAAGATCAGAGCATGCTTGAGCTGTTGTGTCCCATTCGGGCATGACCTTTAGCAAAGGAGTCGTAGAACTCCTGCGCCATGTATGAACTCCTGACAAACGGCGAAGAAGCTACAGAGCTAAAGCCCATGGACAGGGCTTTATCCCTGTACCTATCAAACTCCTCGGGCCTAACGTATTCAAAAACCGGATAGTGCCGGGTGGAAGGCCTCAGATATTGCCCTATGGTGAGGAGCCTTGAGCCTGCGTGAAAAAGATCCGACATCACCTCTTCCACCTCATCAGGCCTTTCACCGAGCCCAACCATGAGGCCTGATTTGGTCGCAAGACCCATTTTAGCGGCCCTCTTTATGACCTCAAGGGAGCGCGCGTATTTTGCCTGGGGACGAACAGCCCCGTAGAGTCGGGGCACCGTCTCAAGATTATGATTGAGCACCTGAGGCCGAGCCCGGCAGACGATTTCAAGCGCCTTCTCGGAGCCCAAAAAATCCGGTATGAGCACCTCTATTCCCGTATCCGGACACCTGCCTTGTATGGCCTTAATGACTGATGCGAAATGACCCGCGCCCCCGTCATCAAGATCATCGCGGGTAACCGACGTAATCACGACAAATCTTAAAGAAAGCCTCTCCACCTCCTCAGCCACCCTTTGGGGTTCGCCCGGATCAAGCTCCCGGGCAGTGCCGCTCTTGATCGCGCAGAAGCGGCAGTCTCTCGTGCATACATCTCCCATAATAAGAAAGGTTGCCGTTCCGCGGGAAAAACACTCAGCCTGATTAGGGCAGCAGGCCTCACGGCAGACCGTGTGGAGCCGCAGCTTCTCCAGGTCGTCTTCCAGTCTTCCGGCCTTACCGTCGAGGCTTAGCCTTTTACTTAGCCATTGAGGTTTATGATTGGTACAAGTCATAGAATATTTTTCTATCCTCTTTTCGCCGTCAGGGTCGCTATCGGGATCGGTAGCGTGTTTTAACGATAAGCCAGGCGTGCTCTTCTCGATTGCGATGCCGATACCGGCCCCTCCCCTTTGCATTTTATCCCTTTCAAAACAGAGAAATAGCGGCTATGATGTCACAGGATTTCATTGGAGTCCACAATAAGTTAATCAGGGAACTGAGGAGAAATATGTCGGAAGAGCAGATAAATCCCCAATATGAAGAACGCCCCGAACAGCCCAAGTTTTTGACCAAGACCAAGTTTGAGGATCTGGATTTACCTCAAGTGATACTGAAGGGGCTCGACGACTCGGGCCTTGTCTATTGCACCCCCATTCAGGCAGCGGTCATACCTATCGCCCTTTCCGGGAAGGACGTAGGGGGGCAGGCAAAGACAGGCACAGGTAAGACCGCTGCCTTTCTCATTCCGCTTTTCAGCCGCCTGTTATCCATCAAGGACAGGCAACCCGGGATACCCGCAGCCCTCATAGTGGCTCCCACCAGGGAACTGGCTCTCCAGGTTCATCAGGACGCTTTGGCCATAGGACGGCACGCCGGATTCAAGATGACACAGGTTGTTGGAGGCATTGACTACACAAAGCAGGCCGACATCCTTAGAGAAGGCGCTGACATTGTGATAGGAACTCCGGGCAGGATGATTGATTACATCAAAAAAGGCGTGCTCAAGACTTCCGGGATAAAGGTGCTCGTCATTGATGAGGCCGATCGCCTCTTTGATCTCGGATTTACAAAGGACATGCTCTTTATCCTCAGAAAACTCCCGCACTACGAAAAGAGGATGTCCATGCTCTTTTCCGCCACCCTGTCTTATCGTGTCCTGGCGCTGACATACGATTACATGAACATGCCTGAATTCATCTCCACTATCCCTGAGGAGGTGACTGTTGAAGACATTGAGCAGAGCCTCTTTCATGTGGCATCAGATGAAAAACTTCCACTTCTCCTTGGGCTCCTTGAGAAGAAAGAATGGAGCAGGATCTTGATTTTTGTAAACACAAGGATCGGCGTCAACTGGCTTGCCTCCAGGCTCAACGCGAACGGGCACGCCGCAGAGGCGATCACCGGAGACCTCCCGCAGCGGACCAGGATCAAGATCATGAAGGACTTCAAGGAGGGCCGGACCAAGATACTGGTCGCAACCGATGTGGCCTCGAGGGGAATCCACGTTGAAGACATAAGCCATGTGGTCAATTATGATCTTCCGCAGGATTCGGAGTCATACGTGCACAGGATAGGCCGCACGGCCAGGGCCGGCAAGAAGGGTTTCGCCATTTCCTTCGCCTCTGAAGATGACGTTTATTTTCTGGAGCCAATCGAGACAAGGCTGGGGCACAAGATACCTGTTGTCTGGGCGGAAGCTGACTGGTTCAAGCAGGACAAAGACGGGGCTACGGTCCCGGGGCATCAAAGGAGGGAAAGGCCTACAAGGTCAAGGCCGCCGAAAGGGCCGCGCAGGGTAGACAAGGTTCCAGCCGAAGCCGGAAAAAGAGGGGCTCAGCCGCCCCCGGAAAGACCCAGAGAGGCAAGGGCGCCCCACGCCCAGGAACGCGATGGGCGGAAAGGACGCTCCTCGTGGATGGAGGCAAAGGGCATCGGCTTCAGCCCTCAGCCGGGAGGGGTATTCGGCCTTGCCGTGAGCAGAAAGAAACCCGACACGCCGGAGCCGGCAAAGCTTGAGAAAAAAAGAAGGCGAAGGAGGAAAAAGCCCGCCGCGGTAAAAGAGGCTGCAGTCGCGCAATAAGATAGAGCCTGCTTTACCTAAGAGGCGCTATCTGGGCCAGGCAATCACGGGCGGCATCTCCAATGGATTCGCTCAGGGTCGGATGAGGAAATACGATCCTCGCTAGTTCCTCCACCGTGGCCTCCATCTGGATGGCCGCTGCGCAGACTCCTGCCATCTCAGATGCAGACTCCCCTATGATATGAATCCCCAGGACCTCGCCGTATTTCTTGTCGCATACGACCTCAACCGCCCCTTCCTGCTGGGAGAGGATCATCCCAAGCGGGTTCATGGAAAGCGCGGCGGAGCCTGTTGCGACCTCGTAGCCCGCGTCCTTTGCCTGCCTGGGAGTAAGGCCTACGCAGGCGATTTGGGGCCTGGTAAAAAGCACCCTTGGAACCGCTTTTTGATTAAACGAGATATTCTGTCCCATGGCGTTTCGGGCCGCGATCATCCCCTGGCTTGAAGCAAGGTGCGAATAGTGCCGTTTAGGGGGATTTGCCGCGTCTCCTATCGCGTACACCCCCTTGACGGATGTCTCCATACGTTCGTTTACCTCGATAAACCGGGCTAAAGGATCAAGTCCGACGGTTTCAAGCCCCAACCCCGCAAGGGCCGCAATTCTGTCAGGATGGATCAATGCATCAAAATCCAGCGCAGCCTTATCCTTGGAATCGTTTATCTCGCAGGACCATCCCCCCTTGATCTTCTTTACCCCCGAAATCACGGCCCCGGTATGAATGGCTATCCCCTCCCTTTTAAGGACCTTCGTAAGCCTTGTGCCTATCGTCTTGCTCTCTGATGAAAGGAGGGATTTTTCAGGAGTGGCGATGCTTGCCTCAGAGCCGAAACGCCTCAAGAACTGAGCTATCTCAATAGACCAGGGGCTCGCTCCAAAAAGAAGAGCCCTCTTGGGTAGGTCTCCAGATGCAAGGATCAGATCGGATGTGGAAAAGACCTCGCCCGGAAGCGCCCCTCCGGGGGTCTCCATTGCCCAGCGCCCTCCCGCGGCAATAATTATGGCCCGGGCGGTGAAGGTCTTCTCTCCGACAGCAACGGCTCCGCTTCCTGCGATACAGCCCTTTCCCTGAACCGTTTCGACGCCATTCCTTTTCAGCATGCCTGCAACCCCCTGGCGCATGAATCCCAGCAGGTCATTTTGTCTCTGGAGCAGGGTCTTGAAGTCCTTAGTGAGCCGCTCGGTTTTAATGCCCAGCTCTCTTCCAAGATCCAGGTCGCCCAGGATACGGGAGGCAATCATGAAATGCGCAAATGGCACGCAACCCCTGTTCATGCAAAGCCCTCCGAGATCTCCTGATTCCACCAGAAGGACTTTACCTTTGAGCTGGCCCGCCTTGATGGCGGCCGCGACGCCACCGGCTCCACCGCCTATTACCGCCAAATCATATTGATAAGTTGCCTCAGACATCAAGATTCTCCATTATTAAACGCTCATGACAGAAATATTTTGTCGCCCCCGCTAATGAAAATCCTCCTCCGGCTCTACACTTTACGAGGCCAAGGATTTCCCTCCCCCCTGCGCGGGGGAGGGTCGGGGTGGGGGGTATATTTTCACGGTAAATCAATTTTCAATGAAAATCACCCCCATCCCTTTCTCCCTCGTCGAGTGGGGATGGAATAATGCCGCCACATCCCGACGTTTCGACGATAAAGGTGGAGGGATAAAGGGAAGGGGCATTTTCATATAAATGCGGAACGACCATTCAGGAAGTTATACCTACTTAGCCGCCATTCTCAGTGCCGCATCCAGACGAATGGTTTCCCCGTTGAGCATTGGATTTTCGACTATCTCCTTTACCAGCCGGGCGTATTCTGCCGGTTTTCCAAGTCTTTTGGGAAAAGGCATCATGTTTGCCAGGGATTCTTTAGCCTTCTCCGGAAGCCCCTCAAGCATCGGGGTCCAGAAAACCCCCGGGGCAATAGTGACAACCCTTATACCGTAATCAGCAAACTCCCTTGCTATGGGAAGGGTCAAACCGACCACCCCCGCCTTTGAAGAGCTGTATGCCGCCTGGCCGACCTGCCCCTCGAACGCCGCGATGGATGCAGTGTTTATTACAACACCCTTTTCTCCATCCTTGTTGGGGGGGTTAGCAAGCATCTTCTGAGCTGCAAGACGGATAACGTTCATCGTCCCTATGAGATTTATCTGTACCACCCTGTTAAAGATGTTTATGGACAAAGGGCCTTCCCTCCCTATGACCTTTCCGGGAGTAGCAACGCCGGCGCAGCTCAGCGCGATGCTGATGGCCCCGAAGGCCTCCATTGTCCTGTCCATTGCGGCCTGGACGCTTTTTTCCTCAGTGACATCCGTCTTGCAGAAGATAACATTACTTCCTAGTTCCGAAACAATCCTCGCGGCCCTTTCCTCAGCCACGTCAAGAATGGCGGCCCTGGCCCCATTTTCAATCAAGAGTCGCACGCTCGCCTCACCAAGACCGGATGCTCCTCCGGTTACAACCGCTACGGCATTTTTAAGTTCCATCCATTACCTCCTTTTTTCAACTGGCACTGACAGCTCAAGTTTTACTAAGTAGTGCATGCTTTGCCACCATAAAATCTGTAAAAGTAAACAACGTCCCCCTAATAGCCGGCATGGACAGCGGAGACTATGGCTTTCAGGTTTTCAATGGGGGTGGGGAGGGGAATCGCACATTCGGGGCCGATAATCCCCACCCCCGCCTCGATGGCATACCGGGCCTGTCTGTAAGCATCTTCAGGCCGGCCCATGAGAAGCACATCTGGATTGTTGACATTGCCCACAAGGCACATCTTCCTGCCAACCCTATTGACCGCCTCCTTTGCATCCACCTGCCACTCAAAGTGATATGCATCAAAGCCGGCTTCGGCAAACAGCTCAAGCCTGTCCGCGCACCTCCCACATACGTGAAGTATCAGAGGGCCTCCTATTGCCGCGGTTATCTCCTTATGTATCGGCAGGAGATACTCCTTATAGTGGTAAGGCCCGACAAGGTCTCCAGTGGCGTGATCGGCCAGCACGACAACATCGGCTCCGGCCTGAAACTGCGCCCCGGCAAATGCGATGGTAACAGGCATGAGCTGCCTGAGCATCCTATTGATCGCAGCGCCATCTCTTCTTCCTACGCGGCGAAGGAAATTCTCCACTCCGGCCATGTGATAGGAAAGGGTCCATGGTCCCATCACCTTTCCCACTATGGCAACACTGCCCCCTACGTGCCTCCTGAGGTTTGAAATCGCATCAAGCACCACCTTCATTGAAGGTTTCTCAAGAAGGCTTTCAGGCACTATTATATCTGAAAAATCAGCGTGCGGATGTGTCTTGGCATCAGGCATCATGTCCCTGTGGCCCCAATCCACATGGCTTCCCAGCGCCGCCGACTCCTGGTGCACGCTATACTCCGGCATCACTGTGTCGAACCCCAGGATATCGTGTCCTGCAAGGGCAAGCTCCGCCATGGCGCTGGCATCTGTGTGGGCGTGCGGAAAGGATACGCCGCTCGCATCCATGAGCCCGTGGCAAACGACCGAGGTTGGGTTTCCGGCCGGAGGTCTGAGACCTTTCCTTCCGCCAAACACAGCAGACATGATAAGATTTAATGAGGTTTCCTTCACTATCAGCACCAGGCATTCAGTGGCTTGGCCTTCATATATGAGTTTAAAGGCCGAGGGTCAAGAAACTGTAAAAGTAAACAACGTCCCCACTATTTGATTGAAGGCGCGGGGGTTTTCGATCATCAAGGTATGGCCGACTTCAGGGATGTGTTTTAGGGTGCTGCCCGCGATGGCATCATGAAGCTTTGCTGAGAAGGCCGGAGGAGTCAAGAGGTCTTTTTCGCCGCATAAAATCAGGCAGGGCATCCTAATACCGGAAAGCCCCTTGGCCGAATCAAAGCTGTCGCAGGCGGAGAGGTCTTTGAAGACGACATCGGGGCCTGCCTCCTCCATGATCCTTATCCCTTCCTTTATCAGGGCGTCTCCAGCCTCGGGCCCGTAAGCATAACCAAGAAAACGCTCCACGGTCGCGTTGAAATCTTCCTGAAGGCCCTGCAGAAACTGAGGGGCAACCCTGAGCCGCGGGCCTGTGGCGGCAAGGATAATCCCGGAAAGAAGCTCCGGTCTCCTGATCGCCGTAATCTGAGTTATTGCCCCTCCCATGGAATGGCCCATCAGAAATACCGGCTTTTCGGCCGTCTTTTCGATTACTCCGGCAAGCCAGTGGGAATATGCCTCAATGCTTTCCATGGCGGGGTCTTTGGACTTTCCATGACCCGGCAAATCAATCGCCACTGCCTGCACGAGGCGCGATAGGCCGCTTACCTGCCCGCTCCACACCTCCGAGCTGCCGCCTGCTCCGTGCACCATAATCAGTGTTGGAAGACCGCCGTCCTCATCCCGTGATGCCGAAAAGCCTATGCCCAGTTTCCTAAAAGCTGAAACATCCATCACCGGGGCCCTACCATCTGATCATGGCGCTGCCCCAGGTGAGGCCTCCGCCGAACACAGGCATACATATCAGGTTCCCCTTCTTCACAGCCCCCGCTCTCACCGCTTCATCAAGAGTGATCGCACAGGAAGCAGAAGAGATGTTACCGTACTTGTACAGGGTGAAATAGAACCGCTCTATTGGGATATCGAGTGTCTTGGCCATATACTGGAACATGCGCAGATTGGCCTGGTGGGGGATGATCCAGTCAATATCCCGGATGCCTGTCCCATTATGCTGGGCAGCCTCCTTGACCGAATCTATGAAGTGCCTTACCGCCACTCTGAAGCTCACATTGGCCTCTATCATGTTGAGGTAATGAAGGCCTTTATCCACGCTTTCGTGGCATATCGGGGTCGTCTTTGATCCGCCTCCCGGCAGAAGCAGATCCTGCCCGTTTTCTCCATCGGTATGGATATGGGTTGAAAGGAGTTCATGGCCATTTTCCCCCGATGATAGAAGTGCGGCACCGGCCCCGTCTCCCCACAAGATACAGGTGGTTCGGTCTTTCCAGTTAAGGGTCCTGGTCATGACCTCGCTTGCGACCACCAGCACGTTTCTGTAGGCCCCTGTCATCAGATACTGCGAGGCTACATTCAGGGCGAAAATAAAACCTGAACAGGCGGCAGCCACATCAAAGGTTACTGCCTGCGGGGCATTTATCTTTGCCTGAAGCCAGTTTGCCGCCGAGGGGCAGCATGTATCCGGGGTGATAGTCGCAACTATTATAAGCTCGACATCCGCGGGGGTCATCCCGGCAGCCTCAAGCGCTTTAAGGGACGCCTCCTTTGCCAGATCAGCCGTTGTTACATCCGGGGCAGCCATGCGGCGTTCGCTCACCCCGGTACGCTGAACTATCCATTCATCAGTCGTGTCAAGACCCATTGCCTCAAGGTCCTTGTTGGAGAGAACCTTGGGAGGGACATACGAACCTGTTCCAAGAATCCTAATAGCCATGAAAGAGCCCCGTCAACCCTCCATCCCGAGTTCCTTTTCCTTCTTGGCGACGGCAAGCCTGGTCTTTATGGCCGTATCGGGGATGAGGCTCATGGAATCTATGCGGCATTCTACCAGAAAATCCGCAAAGTCAGGAAAATCGCTTGGCGCCTGCCCGCATATTCCTATCTTTCGTCCCTTTTCCTTTGCGACCTTTATGACCTGGGCTACAAGCCTTTTCACAGCATCGTTTCGTTCGTCATAGAGGTGAGAGACAAGCGATGAATCCCTGTCAAGGCCGAGAGTAAGCTGGGTAAGGTCATTGCTTCCGATGGAGAAGCCGTCGAATATCTCCGCGAATTGATCCGCGCAGATGACATTGCTCGGTATCTCACACATTACGTAAATCTCCAGGCCCTCTTCCCCCTGGGTCAAGCCGAATTTTTTCATGAGTTCAACTACCCTTTTACCTTCCTTGGGAGTCCTGCAGAAGGGGACCATCACCTTAATGTTGGTCAGGCCCATTTCGCTTCTGGCCTTTCTAAGAGCTTTACACTCAAGTTCAAAGGCAGGCATATACTTCTCGTCATAGTATCTTGAGGCCCCTCTCCATCCTATCATGGGATTATGCTCGGCCGGCTCGTAAAGGAATCCACCCAGGAGATTTTCGTATTCGTTGGTCTTGAAATCAGAAAGGCGCACTATCACGTCATTCGGATAAAACCCAGCGGCTATCCTCCCCACGCCTTCGGCAAGCTTATCTATGAAAAACTGCCTCTTGTCTTCATAAACGGCCGTAATCTGGTCAATCTTGTACATCACCCCGGCGATCCTCTGATCCCCCTTGGCCATTTCCCTCAGCTTATCGTATTCGATAAGGGCGAGAGGATGGATTCCGATATGCGAATTGATGATGAACTCTTCCCTTGCAAGCCCGACTCCGTCATTGGGTATCAATCCCTGGGAAAATGCCTTCTCAGGGATACCAACATTCATCATGATCTTAGTCTTTGTCTTGGGAAGTTCTTTTAAATTTACTCTCTCAACATCATATTTGAGGAGACCCCTGTAAACGACGCCTGTCTCTCCCTCCGAGCAAGAAACCGTAATAAGGTCTCCCGTCTTTATGAGTTCGTCGGCATTACCCGACCCTATGACGCAAGGAATTCCCAGTTCCCTTGAGACTATCGCCGCATGGCAGGTCCTGCCGCCTTTGTTGGTGACAATACCGGCGGCGATTTTCATAATGGGCTCCCAGTCAGGATCGGTCATGCTTGTGACAAGCACCTCGCCGGCCTTGAAGTTCTGCATATCCGTGGTGGCGTGGATAACCTTGGCCGCCCCGTGTCCGACCTTAGTTCCCACGGCGATGCCTGTGACTATCACATCTCCCTTTTCCATGAGATGATAGTTTTCATAGGTATTGACATCTCTCTGGGAATGGATGGTCTCGGGTCTTGCCTGCACAACAAAAAGATCTCCAGTGCCTGTTGCAACTCCATCCCCGTCCTTGGCCCACTCGATGTCCATGGGTTTGAAATGGCCTGCGGCATTACTGTAGTGTTCCTCTATGAGGCAGGCCCATTCCGCAAGCTTCAGTATCTCGTCGTCTTCCAGAACATGGCGGTGCCTTTCCTGGTAGCTTACCGGAACGTTTCTCACACTGGCATCGTCCTGGAGAGAATAGACCATCTTTATGTCCCTGTCGCCTGCCTTCCGGCCTATGATGGCCCTCTTGCCCATCTTTAATGCCGGCTTGAAGACGTAATACTCATCAGGATTTACCACGCCCTGGACGACATTTTCCCCGAGTCCGTAGGCGGCCGTTATGAAAACCGCGTCTTTGAAGCCCGTCTCCGTGTCTATGGAAAACATGACCCCTGAATAGGCCGAGTCGCTTCTCACCATCTTCTGAACGGCTATCGAAAGGGATATCTCAAACTGGCTGAAGCCCTTATCGTGCCTGTAGGAGATGGCACGGTTGGTAAAAAGGCTTGCAAAGCACCGGTGGCAGGCATCCAGCACCGCCCTCTTCCCCCTGATGTTCAGATAGGTATCCTGCTGGCCGGCAAAGCTCGCGTCAGGGAGGTCTTCGGCGGTGGCCGATGATCTTATCGCCACATCCAGGTTGTCCTGCCCACCCTGTCCGAATTGTTTGCCCAGCTTATCGTATCCGGCATAGATTGCATGGGTGAGGTCGGGAGGAAACTCAGCGTGAACTATGATATCCCTTACCTCACGGCCCCTCCTGGCAAGGTTTTCCATGTCGTGCGTGTCAAGGCCTTTTAGTACCTTTTTTATCTCATCCTCTATGCCCGCGTATCTTAAGAAATAACGGTAGGCATAACTCGTTATGGCGAAACCGTTAGGAACCTTTATGCCCTTTTCCACAAGTTTCTGATACATTTCCCCGAGTGAAGCGTTCTTACCTCCGACAAGAGGTATGTCTTCAATGCCAATCTCACTGAACCATAAAATAAACTTTTTTTCATTGCTGGCTGCCATCGCTTCTCTCCTTATTAAAGTTTTGCCTATGATCTGGAAAATCCGGGGTAGGTGCGGCTTAAGCCGCACAGGTACCGTGCTCCTGAAGGCGCACCTACAGGAGCTGATTTCCGGTCTGCTTGTCCTGACCTGCGCAAGGCCATCCCCCCGATTTATTGAAATGACACAGTTTCGCCGGTGGAAAAGCAATCATATAAATTGAAGCAGATAACAAATAAACGTATTTATTTGGGAATCTCTGAAGCATTAACATTAAGCCCAACTATTGTCAACGACCAAGTTTTCTCTGGCGCCGCCATTAAATCAATGCTATCAAGTATCTTAACAACAGGCTAAACCGTTAATTCAGTACCCGGGGCTTTCTTTCGAGTCCCACCGCAATTTTTCAGACCCGCTGCTGTTGCGGCGAATCCCTGATCCGGTCAGGAATCTTGTATGGCCGGGCTGACGGTCATGCCCATGGTAGGCGCAATTAAGGATGAATATCCCCAGTCGGCCCTTTCCTAAAGGGGAAAATTTCTTGTAAATGCGAGAAGGGTAACTTCTTATAGAGAGATCAGCAATGAACAACACGGATGAGAAAATTCTCTATTTTGACCACAATGCCACCACACCGCTTGCGCCTGAAGCTATGGCGGCCATGATGCCCTATATGCAGAAGGAATTCGGAAACCCGTCAAGCGGATATTTCCTGGGATCAAGGGCAAAAGAGGCGGTGGAGCTTGCAAGGCGTCAGACAGCCTCCCTGATAGGGGCCTTGCCTGATGAAATATGCTTTACCAGCGGAGGCAGTGAATCCAATAACTTCGCAGTAAAGGGGGTGGTAGATTTCACGAGGCCTTCAAGATGTCATATCATAACAAGCGCGATCGAACATCCTGCCATACTTAATCCGTTGCTCTATCTCTTGGAAATAGGAGTTGACGTGACCATTGCCCCGGTTGACGGACTGTGCCGCGTTGATCCCGACTATATACGCAGGGCGATCAGACCGGAAACAAGGCTCATCACCATAATGCTCGCCAATAATGAGACAGGCACTATCCAGCCCGTAAAGGAGATCGCCGCTGTAGCGGCCGAAAAGGGCATCCTTTTCCACACGGACGCCGCCCAGGCAGTGGGCAAGATACCAGTTGATGTAAGTGAGCTGGGGGTTGATTTCCTTTCGATCGCAGGCCACAAGCTTTATGGGCCAAAGGGGATCGGGGCCCTTTTCATAAAAAAGGAAAAGCTCCTTACGCCGCTTATCCACGGCGCTTCACAGGAGATGGGAAAAAGGGCAGGGACAGAAAGCGTGATACTGGAGGCTGGACTTGGGGCGGCATGTGAAAGGGCCGCTGAAACAATAAAGGAGGACATGGCCCGCCTCTCCAGCCTCAGGGACAGGCTTCAGGGCCTATTAAGCGAAGCCATCAAAGGACTCGTAGTAAACGGGCATCTCGTTGAAAGGCTTCCCAACACACTGCACGTCTCCGTGCCAGGGCTTGAAGGAGCAAAGATACTGGAAGGAATACCGAGGCTTCTTGCCTCTACAGGGGCCGCTTGCCACGACAGGTCAGTCAAGCTGTCCCACGTGCTTTCCGCCATGGGCATACCACCCGGGGAGGGCATGGGGGCCCTGCGCCTGACCATCGGCAGAACAACCGCTGAGAAGGATGTCGAGGAGGCCGCAGGCCTTCTGATTGAGCGAATAAGGAGATTAAGAGTTGGAAAAGGATAAGAATGACAAACCGGCACTTTTGATCATTGATATGGTAAAGGATAATTTTATCGAAGAAAGGCACCTTCCCATAACCATTTTCGCGAAGAAGATCATAGAGCCCATCAACCGCGTCATAGGCTTTTTCAGAAAGATGGGATGGCCAATAGTTTTTTCAACAGATGCATTCAAAAAAGAAGACTTTATCTTCAAGGGCCGCATGAAGCCTCATTCCCTTGCAGGCACAGCAGGCGCCGAAGTCATTGACGAGCTTGACAGAAGGAAAGAAGACCTGTGGCTTCCAAAGCCCAGGTTCTCAGCCTTTTTCCGGACAGATCTGGCCGCATGGCTGAAAGAAAGGGGCATAACCCTTTGCGCGGTGGGAGGGATCGCTACCAACGTCTGCGTTCTCACTACGGTCATGGACGCCCTTTGCCATGACTTCAAGGCAGTGCTCCTTTCTGACTGCGCCGCGGCAGGCTCTGAAGACATACATGAAAAGATCATCTCCATCTACACTAGAAACCCCCTCTACCCGCTTATGAGAATCGAGACATCCACCGAGTTTATTGAGGGGATGAAGGAGGATAGCCTAACATCACAATAATTGGGGTACCAGTCTGGATTCCGGCTTCCCAATATGATTCCGGGACAGGCGCCGGAATCGGCGTATTTCTGGATTCCAGCCAAGACCGTTCCGGAATACTGGATATGGAATCCGGCTCGTCATTCAGGCGAAGGCCGGAAAAAAGCCTAGATATTGTCATGGGAATCTTTTCGCAACGGGTGATTTGAAATGGTAAGGCCGACAGGAGCTTTTGATCTATTTCGTTTCAGAGACCTTCATCCTCTCGCAGCCTTAGGGACGGCGAGCGACAGGTACGCGGGCTGGATAGGGCAGATATACACGCCGGGCCGTTATGATGAAAAGATAAAAAAGCGACAGAAGACCGTTGCGGGCAGGAACTTCCAGGAAGACGTGCTCCCGGTTGAAAGCGTTTCAGAGTATTTTGACCACTTCAGGGTTCTTGAACTTGATTATACATTTTACTCGACCCTTCTTAATGAAGCTGGAAGGCCTTCACCCAATCATATTGTGCTTGAATCCTACTGCCGTTATCTCAAGGATGACGACAGGATCATCGTAAAGGTCCCGCAGGTGATCTTTGCCCAGAAGGTCAGGCAAGGGGGGGCTTTTCAAAAAAACGACAACTATCTGAACCCGGAGGTCTTTGTTGAGAGGTTCTATCAACCGGCCGTTGACCTTATCGGCACGAGACTGGAGGCCTTTATCTTCGAGCAGGAATACCAGAGAAAGAATGAACGTATCCCCGCATCCGAGCTTGCCTCAAGGCTTGAGGCCTTTTTTTCCCGGATACCTGCCGATGAGAGATACCATATAGAGTTAAGAACGGAGTCATACCTTGCAGAGCCTGTGTTCAAGGTCTTTGAAGAATTCGGAATAGGCCAGGTACTGAGCCACTGGACATGGCTTCCGCCGCTGTCGGCTCAGCTTGCAATGTCCCGATGGAGGTTTTTCAACAAAGGCAGGAGAGCGGTCATAAGGCTTATGACCCCCAGGGGGGTCAGATACGAAGAGGCCTATGCAAAGGCCTCTCCGTTCAGCGAACTTGTTGACGGCATGCTTGATCCCAGGATGATTGAAGACACCGTCCGGATCATGCAGGAGGCCGTCAAGAAAGGCGTTTTCGTAAATGTGATAGTAAACAACCGGGCAGGCGGAAACGCCCCTATGATCGCCCAGCTTGTTGCAAGACGCTTCCTCTCCTCCTCCTGAAATACAGCGCGGCCCCGGCAAATCCCGCAAATGCAAGACCGGCGATTACGAAACTCTGCCACAGCCCAGCCGTGGAAACAAGATAAGCCGCCGCTATTACAGGGACAAGGAGAACGCGCGCCACGGCCTTCAGTCCCTCGCTTTCCGCTATAAAGCCTGCGACCGGAGGCGACCACTCGGCATACAGCCTCATAAAAGCCCTCCCCCCTGAGGTCACCCTCAGGTATTTGTCTCTAAAGGCCCTCAGGACACCCACATGCGGATTTAGGACAGAGCCGTAGGCCGCGGTGGCTATGAAACAGCCGCTTCCACCCCCAGACCCCGATCCCCCCGAGATGGGAGTCGCAGGATCATCCGCCACCGGCACGGTAGTAGCCTGTATGTACTGGGTATAAGGGAAAAACATGTATTTATCTCCCTCGTACTCAAGGCCTGCAAAAAACTCAAGGGGATGGGAGAACTTCGAAAACTGCATCGTTTCAGCGAAGGTGTTCACCCTTTCCAAGTCTGAGAAGCCTGTTTCCAGGCAGTTGTATGTCTGGGTATAGGTCTTTCCTCCAGCACCCCCGCTGTAAAAGCCCAGCGGGGTTATGTCATACCCCACCATCTCATAGACGTATTCCACAAGCCCCACGCAGGTAAAATCCCCAGATCCTGCGCCTGTCTGCTTGTGGAAGGTAAGATCATACCATTTTCCCACCTGCTCCTTGGCAAATAGTATCATCTGATCTTTACGTTCATCGGGCCATTTCGCCTTGTCGGAATAGTCGGCAGGCACCTTTGCCCCCATGAATTTCGCGCCGCCGTCAAGGTCCTCCTTTGTCATGAAGTTCTCTGAGGTCGTCTCAATAACACCGTCTCTTATAGCGTGGATGATCTTCCCCTCACCTATGTAGAGGCCCGCATGGCCGGATTTGAGTTCTCCGAAAACGGCCTTGATTACCGAGCAGGGAAGCTCCAGGATTGATGTCCTTCCATAAATGAGATCACCCTTGCTTGAATGATAGAAGATAGCGCCCTTTTCATAGGCCGATGTATTCGCCGCCGCGGCAAAGATGAAGGCAATGGATAGCGCGATTATTGATTTTCTCATGGCTTTTCTCCTTTAGCGGCCTCTCTGACCATGATGGAGGGGTCCCCGCCGGCGGCTTCAAGGGCCGACCTTGCTTCCGCGGTCAGGGAGGAGAACCTGTTGAGGCTTAAAGCCGCGTTCAGTCTCACCAAGGCTTCAGGATCATTTTTGAGAAGACCGGCAAGACATAACTGGGAGGCCTCCAGGTCATAGCTTCCAAGGGCCTTCGCAGCCTGGGCCCTGACCATCTTATCCTTCTCCGCGTCCAGATGGCCTGAAATTATAGAAACTGCCTCCGCCGACCCAAGATCCCCCATGGCCTGAACCGCCTTGAAACGGATCATGGGATCGCTCTCGGCCAGGGCCTCCTTGAGAAGGGAAATCCCTGTCAAGTCCTTGAGCTTACCTATGCTCATCAGTATGGTATATCGCAGATTGGCTTCAGCGCCCGGCTCTCTGAAGACCTCTGAAAGGGCCTTTAGTGATTCAGGCCCGCTTTCCCGGACTTCACCGAGGGCCCTGGCAGCGCTTGCCCTAACGCCCGGCTCCTCGGCCTTGTCGAGCAGTATGCTTATGAGAGACCCGGCGGAATCGGCATCTTTCTGAACAGCCATGCGTTGGATCGCCTGTATCCTCTCACCAGAGTCCATTTTGTAATCGAGGGCCACCGCGGCATCGCTTGCGGCTTCAGGCTGATCTGAAGCCGCATAAATCTCCGGGCTCAATATTGCCAGAAGAACCGTGGCAAGAAACAAGACTATCATCTTCATAGTGAGCGTCCTCCTAGGTTGGGTCAACGACACAAAAGCCACCTCTCCACTCCAGGGCCTACAGCCACTTGGGAGGCAACCGGGAATGCCCTTCCATCTTCAGGGATTCAATAACCATGAGGGTGCTTGTGGCATGGGCGATAAGGAGCCCCTTTTCATCCTCTATGGAGGCATCCCCGAGACAGATGGTCCTGCCTGCCTTTATACATCTTCCACGGGCAATGAGTCTGCCGCTCTTTACGGGGGCGAGATAATTGACCTTTATGTCAACGGTCGTAAGGCCTACGGTCTTATCAACCCCCGCATATACGGCCCAGTAAACAGCCGCATCCAGGATGGATGCGCACACGCCTCCGTGGACTATACCGTAAGGTTGAAGGTGTTTTTCCTGTGCCTCTATCTCAAGAAGAGAGCGGCCGTATTCAAGGCCTGCAAGCCTTATGGAAAGAAGCTTAAAATAAGGGCAGTTGTTTACAGTTTCAAAAATAGCTTCAACGTGGGCCGGATTTATCTGTGGCATGAGGTTCCAGTCTAACTGCCATGCCCTGGCAGGGCACAAAGAAAGATGAAAATCACCCCCACCCCTTCCTCCCCCGTCGAGGGGGAGGAGTAAAGGGAAGGGCCATTTTCATATAAAGTCCTTTATGTCAGCCAGCGCTTACGGCGTTTGTAGTGTTTTACATCGCGGTAGCTCTTCTTTTTCCCGACCTCGGTAAGCCCGAGGTAGAATTCCTTTACGTCGGCGTTTTCCTTTAGTTTTTCAACCGTGTCGTCCAGGACTATGCGTCCGTTTTCCATGACATAGCCGTGATCGGCGATAGAAAGGGCAAGCCTCGCGTTCTGCTCAACCAACAGTATGCTCACCCCTTCTTCCTTGTTTATGCGCTGTATGATCCTGAATATCTCTCCCACAAGAAGCGGAGACAGGCCCATCGAGGGCTCATCGAGGAGCATAAGACTGGGGAGGGACATGAGCCCCCGGCCTATCACGAGCATCTGCTGCTCGCCTCCGCTTATGTAGCCGGCAAGCACTCCTTTTCTCTCACGCAGGCGGGGAAAAAATGAATAGACCCTCTCTATGTCCCTTTTCATCTTAACCCTGTTCTTGTTGGTATGCCCGCCTGCTATGAGGTTTTCCTCAACGGTCAGTTCATCAAAGACCCTTCTTCCCTCCATGACCTGGAAGATGCCCATCCGGACAATTTCCTCAGGGTAGCGCCTGTCTATCCTTTCGCCTCTGAAGATTATCTCTCCGTCTGTGACCTCTCCGTCTTCTGACTTCAAGAGGCCGGAAACGGCTTTGAGGGTGGTGGTCTTTCCGGCCCCGTTATTGCCCAGCACCGCCACTATGCCGCCTTCATCCACCTTGAGGGACATGCCCTTCAAAACCAGAATCACATTGTGGTAGATGACCTCTATATTGTTAACGATCAAGAAGGGTTCCATCGCCTCACGCCCCCAGCCTGGAGTAGGCCAGATCCTCCTCGCCAAGATAGGCCTTTATCACCTTCGGGTTATGTCTTATCTCCTCCGGTCTTCCCTCTGCGATCTTGACCCCGAAGTCGAGCACACACACGCGGTCGGAGATATCCATTACCACTCCCATGTCGTGCTCTATCAACACTATGGTGACCCCCCATTCCTCGTTGATGTCGAGGATAAAGCGGGCTATGTCCTCAGTCTCCTCGAGATTCATTCCGGTTGCGGGCTCATCGAGCAGAAGCACTTTGGGATTCATGGCCAGCGCGCGGGCCATCTCCACCCTCTTCTGGAGACCGTACGGGAGTGCGTGCACGAGCTTCTTTCTTATCTGCTCTATCTCAAGAAGATCAATTATCTTTTCCTCTATGTGCTTTCTGAGGACGGTTTCCTCCTGTCTGGTCTTTCCATAATAAACGCCCCCGGACAGGAATCCGGATTTTAGATGCACGTGGGCCCCGAGTTTTATGTTATCCAGAACGGTCATGTGGGCGAAGAGTTCCACGTTCTGGAAGGTGCGCGCGATTCCCAGCCGCGCAATGGAGCTGGTCTTGACATTCGTGATATCTTTTCCCTCAAAGTACATCTTACCCATCTGGGGATTATAAAAGCGATTGATGCAGTTTAGCAAACAGGTCTTTCCCGCGCCGTTCGGGCCTATGATGGAGAATATCTCCCCCTTTTTGACACCGGTGCTCACGCCGCTTAAGGCCTTAAGCCCCCCGAAGGAAAGATGAATTCCCTCCACCCAGAGTTGATATTGGTTCTGATCAGCCATCTAACTGCCCTGTTTTTCCTGCGAGACTTCCATTATGGTAACACTGGTCTTCATCTTGAATTCCTTGCCGTCCGTGTAACGTATATCCGCGACTACCTCAAGCTTTCCCTTGTCTCCATAAAGGGCGACAATAAGGTCTTTGTAACGTTCTTCCACAAACTTCCTGCGAACCTTCCTTGTACGTGTAAGCTCATCATCGTCAGGATCGAGCTGTTTGTAGAGAAGCACAAACCGCCTTACTTTCGCCACCTTCGGGAGAGATTCGTTCGTTACAGCCACCTCCCCGGCTATGAGATCATATACCTCGTCTTTCTGTGAAAGGTCGGCGAAGGTAGTATAGGGAAGCTTGTTTTCTTCGGCCCACTTTCCAACGTTTGCCATGTCAATTGCAATCATGGCGGCTATAAAGGGTCTGTTTTGACCGATCACCACCGCATCCATGATATAGGGGCTGAATTTGAGCTTGTTTTCAATGAGCTGCGGGGAAAACTTGCTCCCGTCTGCAAGCTTCATCACATCGCTCATCCTGTCTATGATGATAATATGGCCGTCGTCGTCAATGACGGCGGCATCGCCTGAATGGAACCATCCGCCTTCAAGCGCCGCCTCGGTAGCTTTCGGGTTGTTGTAATAGCCCTTGAAGATCGTATCCCCGCGAGACAGAAGTTCCCCGGTGTCCGAGACCCTGAATTCCAGCCCGGGAAGCGGTATTCCCACAGTGTCAAGCCTGATGTCTCCCAGCCTGTGAATGACGGAGGCGGCAGTCTGCTCGGTCATGCCGTAGGCCTGTTTGATGTTTACTCCCAGCGCCTGAAAAAGCTTGAATATCTCCGGGCCCAGTGGAGCCCCTCCGGTATAGACATGCTTTAGCCTTGTAAGGCCGAAATAATTTTTGAGCGGCCTGAAGAGAGACCAGTAGGCCGCCCGGATCGCCAATTTCAACAAGAGGGACGGCTGCTGCGATTTAAACCTGATTTCAGCCACCTTGTAGCCGAGAGGAAGAAAAAACTTGTATGCCTTCCTCTTTATCCAGGCGGCATCCTTGATCTTCACCAGGACCTCGGAGCATATCCTCTCCCATATCCGGGGAGGGGCAAGCATTATGTGCGGCCCTATCTCTCTTATATTTTCTTGAACCGTCTCCACCTTTTCAGGAAAATTCACGGTAAAGGCGCTGCAGACGGCCCAGTAAACTCCGAATTCCTGCTCCCCTATCCAGGGAAGGGGAAGAAAGGACACATACTCAAAGTCCGGCGACGCATTATCCACAAAATCCTGCGCCCTGGCGACGCTGATCATGTTTCTGTGGGTGATCATGCTTCCCTTTGGAAGCCCCGTTGTTCCCGATGTGTAGTTGATCATGCCCACATCTTCCAGGGTTACGGCGTCAAGTATCCTTTCAAAAAAGCCCGGCTCCTTTTCATCAAACCGTCGTCCCCTCTCCTGGATGTCTCTGAAATAGGCCAGGATCGGGTCGTTGTAATGGCGCATGCCCTTTGGGTCATCCACTATTATTTTTGTTACATTGGGGACTTTTTCCTTAATGGCAAGGGCCTTGTCCGCCTGCTCCTGGTCTCCCGCCACAACAAAGCTGGAATCGGAGTGGTTGATGATATACTCCACCTGTTCAAGGTGGCTGTCCGGGTACACCCCTACGATGGCACCTCCCAGGCTCTGGGCCGCAAGCTCCGAATAGAGTCCTTCAGGCCGGTTGTCGCCCATGTAGCAGAGCTTATGGCCGCGCCTGAATCCCATATCGTAGAGCCCGAGGGCAAAGGATTTGACATTCTCATAGTAGCCCTTCCAGGTGACGGACTGCCAGATGCCGAACTCCTTTTCCCTTATGGCTACGCGGCTGTCGCCGTAATGTTCGGCGTTGGCCTTGAGTATTGCCGGAAGGGACTTGTAATCATCCATAGACAAAAAACCCGCCTCTGTCATAACCTGGCAGGACGGCCGCAAGGGCTGCCTGCCATGGAAATCATTTAATGTTTCTCTTGAGGCAATTGCAAAATTCACAGCTTCGTCATTCCCCGACTTGATCGGAGAATCCAGTCTATCCTTGAATCAATGCCTTATGGATTCCGGCTTCCGGATCGGGGTCCGGGACGGCTTTCGCCGCAATGACGAGTGGCCATAGTTTTGCAATTGGCTCTCTTATCCCTAATTTATCTCCATACATCCCGATACGGGCTCGAAGATGCCCTTGGAGACGTTGGCCTTGAACACCCGGCCGTAGGGGATCTTGTTACCTATTACAGAGTAATTCTGGCACATCATGCCTCCGCTGTCTGCGTTCTTTATGGCCTGGAGCGCCTTCACAAGACCCCCGCCGGTGAGGTCCCCTGTCTTGTCGGCGGCCTTCAGCGCCTCAACAAACACCTGCCCTGTAAAAAATCCCTGCATGTATGAAGTGGGCCTGTATTTTACGTCGGGGTGATGTTTTTCGTTCCATGCCCTAATCTTCTTTATTATGGGCCTGTCTTCCTCCCACCAGAAGGAATAGGGCATCACTCCCATGTATCCTTCTGCCAGCGGCCCTAGCTTATCAAGAAGCATCTTGTGGGTGCCCCAGTGGGTTCCCATAAACTTGGTCTTAAGCCCATAATCTTTGGCCTGCTTTATGATTTCCGCGACCGGCGACAGCACGAATCCCTGAAAGATGACATATTCCGCCTTCTGGCGCTTCAGGTTCAGAACCTGAGAGGCTATGTCCACCGCGCCCACCTTCGCCACTTCTTCCGATACGAGATTGAGTCCCAGTTTTTTGCACATCTCCCGGCCGTAAGGCACGGGGTCTTTTCCGAATTCCGTGTCACTGTAGAAAAACGCCACATTTGCTCCGGGTTTTTCCTTGGCAATATATTTCAGCAAAATCCCGAACATATCCCCATAAGTGGGTCCCGGCACAAACACATAAGGATTGCCGGCAGGATCGGCAAGCTCCCCGGAAAATGATGTCGAGCTGTAAAGAATCTTGTAACGGTCTTTGATCTCGGAGGCCATGGCCTTGCCGAGTCCCGTGCTTTCCCCATACATGATAATGGGATTGTCTCTGGTCATGATCCTCTTGAATGCAGCCACGGCAACATCCGTATTGTAAGTCCCATCTTCCATTATGTATTTAATCTTTTTGCCTCCGATGCCCCCCTCCTCATTGGCCATGGCAAGGGCATCCTCCAGCCCCGCGTTTATATGGACTCCAGCAAAGGCAAAACGCCCGGTAATGGGCTGCACGGCTCCTACCTTGATCTCCCCCTGCGCCGAGGCAGGCTCGGTATAGGCGGTAAAGGTCAATAGAGCGGCAACCAAGGCAATACCGATAAGTAAACGTGACCAGGTCTTCATCTTTATTTCCTCCGCATTCAGCTCAGGATTCATCCCTAAAAAATCAGCGTCCCATAAGGGAGCGCTTTCCTCTGCCAAGTATATCCGGCCCAACAGCTCCGGGCACCGGTTTTATGCTCTATCACCTCCCCTCCCTGGCCCGGCCACACATCTGTTCCATTGCTTGTTATCAAAACCGTCATCACGCGATTTGTGCCCCCTTCGAGGATGCAAATCCTCTTTCAATCTCTTCTCTGTTTCAACAGCTTTTTCGGGATCACTATCGGTATCGTCTCTTAAAGCCAGGCCTCCTCTTCTCGGCTGCGATTGCGACCCCGATCCCGATACCGGCCCAGAAGAAAAAGGTATTCGGCGGCAGGCAACTTTCAAAAAAGCAAGTCTTGCCGACATTGCCGGCAGCCTGTATCAGCCGCTTTTCAGTATGAAAAGGGCCACAATTGAAAAAAGGCCTTTATGCGCCTCCAGATCTCCGCGAGTCCCCTAGGTTCAAAGATCAGGAATATCACTATGAGAGAGCCGAAGACCACCTCTTTCAGAGGTATGAAAAGCTTCCCGGCCGCGGGAAAAATATCCTTGAGATTTCCGGTCACCACATTAAGTATCTCAGGGACAAGGGTCATGAAAACGGCCCCGAATATGGAGCCCAGGATACTCCCCAGTCCCCCCACGATGACCATGGCAAGATATTGTATCGAAAGATGAAACGGAAAGTGTTCAGGCGTGACTATCCTCAGGAAGCACACCCAGAGACCACCGGCAATGCCTGCGTAAAATGATGAAATGGCAAAGGCGGTAAGTTTATAGCGGAAAAGACTTATACCCATTATCTCAGCGGCAAGGTCTCTATCCCTTATGGCCACAAAGGCTCTACCAACCTTGCTCCTCACAAGGTTGCGGCCGTAAAGCACTGCAAGGACGGTAACGGCAAAGGTCAGATAGTAATAGCTCTTTTCCGTATCCAGGGCGAATGAGCCTATCATTGGGGGCGGCACGTTAATACCGCGGATCCCTTTTGTAAGCGACTCCCAGTGGATGAAGAGAAACTCGAAGATGAACTGAGATGCAAGGGTTGCCATGCACAGGTATAGTCCCTTCACCCTGAGAGAAGGTATTCCTATTATGAGCCCCGCGACAGCCGCCACGAGCCCACCGCCGGGAAGCGCAAGCCAGAAGGGCATATTTAATCTGGTTATGAAGATAGCGCAAGCATATCCCCCGACGCCGGCAAACGCCGCATGTCCAAGCGATATCTGGCCTGTAAAGCCTGTAAGGATATTCAACCCCACCGCGGCTATGACGGCAAAGCCGATCATGTTTGCTATGTAAAGGACGTAGGGATCGGCAAAGAGAGGAAAGACAAGCAGAAACACCAGAAAAGCACCCAGCCATACCTTTACGAAAAGGGACTGAAATATCTCTTCGTCTTTTATATAGGTTTCCTTGAAATCAGCGCATCTCATCTCTAAAACTTCACCGCCTTAAACCCTTTCTATCTCTTCTTTACCGAAAAGCCCGTAAGGTCTGATCATAAGGATTATTACAAGTATGAAGAAAGGAGCAACTCCCTTGACCCCGCCGCCGAATATGGGATCGAGGTAAAGGCCGGCAAGGTTCTCCAGTATCCCGATAATAAATCCCCCGATGATAGCGCCGGCGATGCTGTCAAGACCTCCTAGGATTATAACCGCAAGTACCTTCAGCCCTATATCGCCCATGTATATGCTTATGCCGCTCATGTTGCCGATTACGATACCGCCCACAAAGGCCGCCAAGGCCCCGAAGCTCCAGGACAGGGCGAATATCCGTCTTACGCTTATCCCCATTGAAAGGGCCGCCTGCTGATCATTGGCTGTAGCCCGCATGGACACACCGGTGCGTGAAAATTTGAAGAAAAGAAGAAAAAAGATCATCCCGGCAAGGGCGAATAAAAACCCCCACAGCAGGCCTGAAGGAACAACGGCAAACCCGAGGTCCAGGGGTTCGGGAGGAAATATTTCAGGAAATGACCGGTATTCGGGCGACCAGATCATGTTGGTCATACCCTGCATGGCAATGGCAAGGCCTATGGTCACCATGACGACTGAGATTATGGGCTCCCCGATAAGCTGCCTCAAGATTATCCTCTCAAGGATTACGCCGAGAAGCACGGCACAGACAAGGGTGCCGATGAAGGCTGCCCAGAATGGAAATTTGAGGCTGTCAAGGAATGTAAAACATATAAAGGCCCCGAGGGTCATGAACGCGCCGGTGGCCAGATTGACAATACTTGTTGCCTTGTATATCAGCACGAATCCCAAAGCAATAAGGCCGTACACCCCGCCTGTGGCGATCCCCGTTATAAGGATTTGGAGCAAAATATCCATCTGTCCCCCCGGACGGTTTAACAGGCTGTTCAAGGCCTGTTTATCAACTGATTCTTAAGGGTTCATGATTTACAGTTACACTGCCTCAAGTTTCAGGGACAAAACTCTTTGGAACTCTTTGATAAAAGCACAGCTCAGTCTTTTCAATCAGAAAAGCCCTTCCTGGGATTCAGAGTCGTTTCTGGGCGGTCTCAGGCCCAGATGCAGATAGGCCCTCCTTGTGGCGACCCGCCCCTGAGGCGTTCTCTTTATGTATCCCTGCTGTATCAGGAAGGGTTCATAGACATCCTCAAGGGTATCCTTCTGCTCGCTTACGGCGGCTGAGAGGCTGCTTAAGCCGATGGGGCCCCCCTGAAACTTCTCTATGATGGTTGCCATTATATTCCTGTCCATCTTGTCCAGGCCCTCCTGATCCACCTCCAGGAGACCGAGCGCCCTGTCTGCCACTTCCAGGCTTACTACACCGTCCGCCTCAACCTCGGCAAAATCCCTGACCCTTCTAAGCAGCCTGTTTGCAACCCTGGGGGTCCCTCTTGCCCTCCTTGCTATCTCCATGGCCCCATCCACAGTTACCGTTATGGACAGAATCTCTGCGCTTCTGATCACTATCTCCTTGAGATCTTTCGGGTCGTAGAATTCAAGACGCATCACTACCCCGAAGCGGTCTCTCAGAGGCGGGGTTAGCAGTCCGGCCCTGGTGGTAGCTCCCACGAGGGTAAATGGCTGAAGCGGAATCTTCATGGTCCTCGCGGACGGCCCCTGTCCTATGATGAGATCCAGCTTGTAATCCTCCATTGCCGGGTAAAGGATCTCCTCCACCACATGGTTGAGCCTGTGTATCTCGTCAATGAAAAGGACATCCATCGGGCTCAAACTGGTGAGTATCGCGGCAAGGTCGCCTGGTTTTTCTATCACCGGCCCGGATGTGCTCTTGAACCCGACCCCCATCTCGTTTGCTATTATATTTGCGAGTGAGGTCTTTCCAAGACCGGGACTCCCATGAAAAAGCACGTGATCGAGGGCTTCGCCCCTGGCCCTGGCCGCCTCTATAAAGACCCGAAGATTCCGCTTTATCTCCTCCTGGCCGATGTAATCATACAGTGTCTTCGGCCTCAGGCCTATATCGGAAGGCGTCTCCTCGGGAGACATTTTGGTATCAATGACCCTGTCCGTCATCTCTAAATAATCCTAAGGGCCTCTCTTATAAGGACTTCAAGCCCGGCATCGCCCAGCCGGGCCATGGTCTTTTCAAGCACCGCCCTGGCCGATTTGCCCGTATAACCTAGATTTACGAGGGCGGAGAGGGCGTCATCCATCAATTGAGGCTCTGCTTTTGCCGATGGGGCCTTGCGCGATTCCTCCATATCGGTTATGCGGCCGGCCTTGTCCTTCAGCTCAAGGGAGATCCTCTCGGCTGTCTTGCGCCCGATTCCGGGAATGGCCTGCAATCTGGCGCTGTCTCCCCGCGAAATGGCGCCAACCAGTTCGGAAGGGCCTATCCCTGAGAGTATATTCAGGGAAAGCCTTGGTCCTATGCCTGAAACCGTTATCAGGAGTAAAAAAAGGCTTTTCTCGATGGCCGACTGAAAACCGAAGAGCACCAGCGTGTCTTCCCTCAGATGAGTATGGATAAAGAGTTCTACCTTTCCTCCTATATCGGGAAGGCCGTAAAAAGTAGAAAGCGGCACCACTATCTCATATCCGACTCCGTTTACATCCACCGTCACGCTCTGGGGGGTCTTTATCAAAAGGGTGCCGCTCAGATAACCAATCATTATCTCATAGCCTCCCGGGGCTTTTCATAGCGAGTCCAGTTAAGGTGGCATATTGCAACCGCGAGGGCGTCCGAGGCATCCAGTCCTCCTGAAACCTCCTGGCTCAGGATGCACCTGACCATTGACTGCACCTGCACCTTTCCCGCCCCCCCGAATCCGACGACCGCCTTCTTTATCTCAAGGGGACTGTATTCAAATATCCTGACTCCGCACTCAACCGCGGCCACCAGGGCAGCGCCTCTTGCGTGACCAAGCTTGAGAGAACTCTTTGCGTTCTTGGAAAAAAAGACATCCTCTATAGCCATCTCGGCCGGCTGAAAGCGCTTCATCAACTCAACCATGCCTCGATAGATGCCGTGAATCCGCTCGCAGAAGAGGATGTCCTTTCTGAAGGTCAATTCTCCTGATGCAAGGCAGATAAGTTTCTCACCTTTTTTTTCTATCAGTCCGTAACCTGTAGCCAATGAACCCGGGTCAACCCCCAGCACGATCATCAGCCTAATTCCTCAATCACGGAATCGGGGATGTCGCAGTTGGAATAAACATGGCTCACATCGTCGTAATCCTCGAGGAGATCTACAAGATTGATCATCTGCTGGGCCTTTTTCCCCTCCAGGGTTATCTTATCCTGGGGGATATTGCTGACCTCTGAGGAGACAATCGGAATATTTGCCTCCTCAACAGCGGCTCTTACCGTCTCAAGATCGGAAAGAGCGCATAGCACCTCGAACTGGTCTCCCTCATCTTTCACGTCCTCAGCGCCTGCCTCAAGCGCCAGGGCAATGAGCCTATCCTCCTCTACCGCATCTTTTTCAATTACAATAAGCCCCTTCTTCTTGAATCTATAAGAGACAGAGCCCGGTTCACCCAACGCTCCGCCGTTTCTATCAAAGATATGCTTGAGATCGGCAACGGTCCTGTTTCTGTTGTCCGTGAGACAATCCACCAATACCGCCACTCCTCCCGGGCCGTATCCCTCGTAGGTCGCCTCCTCGTAGCTGACGCCCTCAAGCTCACCGGTGCCCTTCTTGATTCCACGCTCAATATTTTCCTTGGGCATGTTCTCGGCCCTGGCCGCAAGTATAGCGGCTCTTAAACGCGGATTGCCTCCAGGGTCACCCCCTCCCATACGTGCGGCAACAGTAATTTCCCTTATAAGTTTTGTAAAGATCTTGCCGCGCTTTGCGTCCGCGGCTCCCTTCTTGTGTTTGATCGAACTCCATTTAGAGTGACCTGACATCTCCCCCTCCTTAGACGTTTCCCTTCACCATTGCTTCGGCCTATATTCCGAAGTGCCATTCTCTCTTATGGAAAACCTATGACTTAATAAAATTTATGCCTATCAAATAAAGCTCCCTGCTCCTCTTTCTGGTAGCCGTTGGTCTGAGCAGTCTCAGGTCCCTGAAGCCGGCCGCTGCCATATTACGCAGACGGCCGATATCCTCCCCCTCGAAGGCCTTGCAGACCATCCGCCCCCGGTTGGAGAGCACCTTCATTGATATCTCCAGCGCCCTCAGAGCTAGCTCCATTGATCTGGCCGCATCCGTATTCCTTATACCTGTGGTTGAAGGAGCCATATCGCTTAAGACCACGTCAACCTTCCCCGATTCCGCCGCAAGCCGATACGGATCGAGATCAAAAACATCCTGTTTAATGAACGTGAAATTTTCATGAGGCAGTTCCAGGGGCCCCCGGGTATCCACCCCTACTACTCGGCCGGGAGATCCAACTTTTTTCAGCGCATATTGCGACCATGATCCCGGAAAACATCCCAGGTCAAGCACCCTGTCACCCTGCTTAAGGATTTTGAATCTTAGATCAATTTCCTCCAGTTTGTAAACGGATCGTGCAGCCCAGTTCTCTGATCTGGCCTGCCTTGCAAAATGATCGTCCCACCTGTTGGTCCTTGCCTTCATACAGTTAGCATAAATTCCAAAGGCCATGCAAAGCAATTCTTTGCTTTACCACACCCGACAGCCCTGTGAAAAAGATCGCCGGGACGGATGTCTTTTTAGCAGCCTGCTAGACTTTGTTATCCCTCAGTCCCTTCTTGTAGATCTTTCCGGAGCCGGTCCTGGGAAGGGCCGATATAAACTCAACCTCCTTGGGCGACTTGTAGGATGCAAGATGAGACTTGCAGAAGGCTATTATCTCCCTTTCGCCGCTCTTTTTCCCCTCCTTCATCACCACGAAAGCCTTGACCTTCTCTCCCCAGTGCGGATCAGGCACTCCTATCACCGCTGCCTCCAGTATATCGGGATGCATGTAAAGAATGTTTTCGACCTCGGTTGAGTAAACATTCTCGCCGCCGGTGATGATCATATCCTTCTTCCGGTCAACTATGTTCACATAGCATTCCTCGTCCATGACCGCCAGGTCCCCGGTATAGAGCCATCCTCCCCTTATTGCCTTTTTTGTCTCCTCGGGGAGGCCCCAGTATCCCGGAGTCACGGTATCGCCCTTCACGATGATCTCGCCTACCTGCCTTCCGTCGCGGGCCACATCGGCTCCTAGATCGTCCACAACCCTCAGGGATACGTTTACAAATTCCCGCCCTGTCTTGGCCTTAAAGGCGAGCTGCCTCTCCCGGGGGAGTTCTTTCAAATGTCTCTTGAGTATGGACATGGTGAGATAAGGGCTTGTCTCCGTCATACCGTAGGTCTGGATGTAATCGCATCTGAAGGCGTCTATGATCTTTCTCACGGTCTCCGGGGCAATTGGTGCCCCCCCGCTCATTATCGTCCTCAGGCTCGAGTAATCAAAATCAGCCACCCGGGGATGGTTAACCATCATGTTGAGCATGGTGGGAATGAGGTTGGTAATGGTTATTCCCTCCTGCTCGATAAGCTTCATGACCCTCTCCGCGTCAAAGGCGGGGACTGTAACGTGCTTTCCTCCGCTCCATGTTATTGCAAAAGTGGCCCAGGCATCCGCAAGATGGAAAAGGGGGGCTACATGAAACCACCTGTCCGAATCCGACAGATGAAGCTCCGCGATGGTTCCGAGGGCATGGCTTTTTACGTTGCCGTGGGTAAGCATAACGCCCTTGGGCCTCCCGGTGGTCCCGCTTGTGTAATAAAGGTGGGCCACGTCTCCATCATTTATCATTATCTCATCAGGCGGCTCCTCTGATGCCCCCGCTATCAGATCTTCATAGATGAAGTTCTCTTTTGCTCCTCGGCAAGCAGGACTCTCCCGGGTCCATATCATGCGGCACCCTGCCATGTCTGGGATGCCCTTGACCTTATCCTCAAAGGCCTTTTGAACCACCATAACAGAGGAGCCGCTGTCCTCAATAATGGCGGCGAGTTCACCGGGCGAGAGGCGATAGTTTAGAGGCACCAGTATTATTCCGAGATGGGCAGCAGCAAAGTAGGCCTCCAGAAACACATGGCAGTTTTCGTGCAGGACGGCGAGTCTGTCTCCTCTGGAAAGCCCGATGGAAGACAGTCCGTTTGCAAGTCGCCACACCCTCCGTGCAAATTGATCATAGCTCAAGCGCACATCGCCGCAAACCACGGCTTCGTAATCGGGGTACAGCTTCGCGGCTTTGGGCAGAATCTCATTAAGCGGCATCCTTAACTCCTAGCAGTTATTGCTGTTCATCTTTGTAATGTATCAGCTCAATAATTGGGAAGATGGCTTTGCGCAGACCAAGAAACAGCTTCTGTAGGTGCGCCTTCAGGCGCAGGACGCACGGTTCCCATGCGGCTGAAGCCGCACCTACCCCGGATTTTTGAGTTCATACTTTGTAATCATAACGATCTTCACTCTCGGGCCTGTGTTTTCTCCATCTTTCATGAGAGATACCGAATTTCTTAATCTTGTAATTAAGTGAGCGGGGGCTTACACCCAGAAGAAGCGCTGCATCTTTTTGAATCCAAAGACTTTTCTCCAGAGCTTTTATTATCGCCTCCCTCTCCCTCTCCTCCAGTGTCTGATTGCCATAAGCACTCTCCGGGCCTCCCCCTGGCTGCACCTCGTATGCTCCGGCTGCGGCCGGTCTCGATGAAAACAGGGACCCCTCCTGATCAGTAACCATGATACTTTCGCGGCTTATAACACTTCCTTCCTCAAGTATAACCGCTCGTTCTATCATGTTGGAAAGCTGCCTGATGTTTCCCGGCCATGGGTAACTCCTTATCCAGTCCATGCACTCTCCGGAGAAAGCCTCGATCCTCTTCTTGAGCCCTGCGCACACCTTCTCCAGTATCCAGTAGGCCAGAGGCTCAATGCATTGAGTTCTTTCCCTTAAAGGAGGAAGCCTGAGAGACAGTACATTGATCCTGTAATAGAGATCCTGGCGGAACCTGCCGGAAGCTATCTGGTCTTGCAGGTTACGGTTGGTCGCGACTATCACCCTCACGTCCGAGTGGATGGTCCTGTTTCCCCCCACCCGCTCAAATGATTTATTTTCCAGAACCCTCAGGAGCTTTGCCTGAATCGCGGGGCTTATCTCCCCGATCTCGTCCAGAAATATCGTGCCTCCATGGGCCTGCTCGAATCGACCCAGCCTGAGCTTGTTGGCGCCTGTAAAGGCCCCTTTCTCGTGGCCGAAGAGTTCACTTTCAAGAAGGGTCTCAGGTATGTTGGCGCAATTGATATGGATAAAAGGCTTATCCCTTCTGCTGCTGTTAAAGTGTATCGTCCCTGAAAGGAAGCTCTTCCCTGTTCCGGTCTCACCGGTGAGAAGTATGGTGGAGTCCGTCTGGGCGAATTTCTTCAGGTTATTTACTACCGATTTCATCACGGGGCTAAAGGCGATTATACGCCCGAAATCATATACGATATCCTGGGTATGGCGCAGGTATTCTACCTCGTTTCTGAGGCTCCTGTTCTCGATAGCCTGCTGGACGGCGTGGCATATCTTGGCGCCGGAAAAAGGCTTTACCACAAAGTCGAAGGCGCCCTGTTTCACCGCCTTCACTACAACCTCGGTCCTGTCAGTGCTGCTTGTGATTATTACCGGAGTGGCGGGTATGGATGATCTTATCCATCTCAGGAGGTCGAAGTTCTCCTCCCTGGAATCCTCCAAATCCAGTATGATTACATGGTAATAATCGCTCTTGAGGATCTCATGGAAATCCTTTCCGTTGGGCCAGATGGTAACATGGAAGTCATCCTTGAGGGCGGCATTCAAAACTTCCCGCCAGGCATCGCTTTTTTCAGCTATGAATACCCTGTTCATGGTGATCCCTTTCATTCGCCCACTTAAAGTCTTCTTTCCTGATGCCGTATTTGGCTAGGAGCTTGTGCAGCTGCCTTGTGGTGATTCCGGCCGCCTCGGCTGATCTGTTCAGCCTGCCTTCCTTTCTGGCAAGCATTGCCTTAAGATAAGAAGACTCCACGGCCTCCACAGCCTTTTTCCTCACCGCAGAGATGGGCAGTGATATATCAATTTCAGGCAGAATCCCTTTACCCTGCTCCCCGAATATCTCCGCAGGAAAGCTGGCCGACGTAAGCACGCTTGACTCCTCAAGTATATATGCCCGTTCCACAAGGTTCTCAAGTTCCCTGATGTTGCCGGGCCAGTCATATTGATCAAATGCCTCCAGCACCTCAGGATCAATCTTGAATATGCCCTTGGAATATTTGCCGTTGATATCTCTTATGAAGCATTCTACAAGGTGGGGGATGTCCTCTTTTCTCTCTCTAAGGGGCGGCACCTCTATGGGAAAGACACAGAGTCTGTAATAGAGATCTTTCCTGAAGAGCCCCTCGTCGCTCATGGTCTTAAGATCACTGTTTGTCGCCACTATCACCCTTACGTCGGCCTCAATAGTTGACTCGCCGCCTAGCCTCTGGAAGGTTCTGTCCTGGAGGACCTGGAGAAGCTTTATCTGGGCCGAGGGGGTTATGGTTCCTATCTCATCCAGGAAGATGGTACCCCTGTTGGCGATCTCAAACTTCCCCAGTTTTCTTCTATCCGCCCCTGTGAAGGCTCCCTTCTCATGTCCGAAGAGTTCGCTTTCAAGCAAGCTGTCAGGAATCGCCCCGCAGTGAACGGTTATGAACTGGGAATCGGCTCTATTGCTGTGACTGTGCAGGAGTTTTGCAAGCAGTCCCTTTCCTGTGCCGGTCTCCCCTGTTAACAGAACACTCGTCTTTGTCGGGGCGACCGAGCGAACCTTTTGAAACACCTTCATCATTACCGGGCTTCTTGTCTTTACTACCTCAAGAGAGTCCCGGCGCCAGAACCTGTCTCTGAGGTAATTAAGCTCTGACTGCATCAGTGCCGCCCTGCGGATGCTCTCCGTCATGTAACGGAGTTCCTCTGCGTTGACGGGATAAGTAATGTAGTTGCTGGCTCCGGCCTTTACCGCCATCACCGCATCCCTTATTCTGTCAGGCGGACCCATAACCACTATCTCGGCATGGGGAACAGCCTGCCGGTATTTCTGCAGCGCCTGGGCATAGTCCCCTATACCTTCAGAGGAGTCAGCCGACGGGGCCAGGAAGTCAAGGTCTATAAAAAGGAAATCATACTTTGCCTTTGCAAAGAGCTGCTCGCAGGTCTCTCTGCTCCAGGCCGTTTCAACCCTGTACTGCCCCCTGAAGGAGGCCTTGACAGCCTTTGCCGCCTCCCCATCTTCTGCAGCGACAAGGATCGCCCTCATGGATCAACCCCAATATCCGGAGAATTATTTACCTGAAATGCCCGCAAAATCAAACCCCTTTGAAAGGATCTTCTCCTTTATGTTTGAAACATCTGTTTTTTGGGACATAAGTCTTGTCACTGAGTTAAATCCATCAGTATCTCCCAGCATGATGCATCCGATGATCCGGCCCTGATCAAATACCACTTTTTTATAAAGCCCCTCACCCACGTAGAGGGTCGTCTCACGTTTCCCTTCTGCATCAATGTCTCCGGCGGAGGCCAGATCTATCCCAGCCACCTTGAGGGTATTTGCCATGGTGGTACCTTTATATACCTCGCTTCCCCCCGTCATGTTTATTCCGGCCACCCTGCCCTGCTCCATGGCCGCAGGCCAGATGCCGTAAGTCATACCCTTGAATTCCACTACATCGCCGGCGGCAAACACATCCTCCATGCTTGTTTTCATGTACTCGTCAACCTTGACTCCTTTATCCTTTTCAAGTCCCAGGCTGCCTGCAAGCTCAAGATCGGGGCGGACCCCGGCGGAAATGATAACCATCCCCCCGGATATCTCCTCACCGCCTTCAAGCACAACACCCTCCGCCTTTTGTGCCCCTGCGATATGACTCGTTTTGGCCCCGAGACGGAAAGAAAACCCCATACCCTCCAACAGGACCTGGAGCCTCTTTGCTCCCTCCACGTCAAGCTGCCTGGGGAGGAGCCTCGGAAAGAATTCCACCACCTTCACCTTGAGACCCAGTTTCCTGAGGGCATTGCCGGCCTCCAGTCCGAGGAGCCCTCCTCCTATTAATACCGCCTCGGGCGACCTGGCCGCAGCCTCAGATATGGCCTTTACATCCCTAAAAGAGCGAAGAGTAAATACCCCTTTCTTGTCCGCCCCTTTGACGGGAGGGACAAAGGCCCGGCTGCCGGCTGCGATAAGGAGCTTGTCAAAGGGGACTTTCTCATTGCCGGCAGTAAAAAGGGACTTTGCTTCTCCGCCCTTTACAGGACTAGCGAGCCTCAGGTCTATAAGGTTATCCTTGTACCAGCCCTCCTTTTTGGCCATAAGCCCCTCGCGGGTAATCTCTCCGGCAAGGTACTCATTCAGCCTTATCCTCCAGTAAAAAGGTATCTCTTCATCGGAGAAAATGGTTATTACGCCTTCTTTGTCTCGCTTTCTGATCTGCTCGGCCGCTGTCGTTCCTGCTACGCCGTTTCCTACGATTACATAGTTCGTCATGGCATTTCTCCCTACATCCCAAAAATTATTGCAGCTGCTCAGGTTGTCAGGTCCACGGTTAGTTGGCTTTTTCATATTTCTTGAGATAGTTGATGAATATGTCAATCCTGGCTTCTTTGTTAAACGGTACAGTTTCCGGGTGAATTCACGTGCCGGTTGCCAGGCCTCAATATCTTCAAACCGCTCAATGTTCACCGCTCTCTAACCTTGAACCGTGAACCCCTGAACTTTGAACCTGAGTAATTACCATATTTTTACACAGTTTGCCTCCGCATACAAATGATTAATGCGGGATGCCTATTTCTGCTTTTTCGTTAAAATTCAACATCCTGTTTCCCTGGAATCAAGGCCGGGATCGCCTCTTAACGACAAGCCCGGCCTTTTCTTTCCGATTGCTATTGCGGCCCCACACGCGGGGGAGAAGTGGTATGATTATCGCCTCCTCTCCGATAGCCCCATCACTGCGCCCCTTTCCACAGTGCATCCCTTAGCCCGCTGTTCCTCTCTATTCTTCTCGATACCGCCGTCCGGATGATTGACCTTTCTCCCCAGATGTCAACTCTTTTCCTAGCCCGGGTTATACCGGTATATAGAAGTTCTCTTGTAAGGATCGGGGCGTCCCTGTCAGGTATTATAAGGAGGACATTTTCAAATTCCGACCCCTGGCTTTTGTGTACGGTCGTTGCAAATACCGTCTCATGAAAAGGCAGCCTGTATGGTAGAAAGCTCCTTGTCGCTTGTCCTTGAGAACGGAAAAATACCTTTAGACCTGAGTCTACCGTTTGAGAGTTGAAAGCAATTCCCACGTCTCCGTTAAAAAGCCTTAAAGAATAATCGTTTTCCGTTATCATTACGGGCCTTCCTTTATACCAGATACCGCCTCGGCCTGTCAGGCCCGCTTCTCTGAGTATCTCCCCGACAAGCGCGTTTACCCTTTCAACCCCGTAAGGGCCGCCTCTCACGGCGCAGAGGATTCTCAGCTCATCGAATCGCACCAGCATCTCATAGGGATCATTACACGCAAGATAAGCGGCCCAGGCCCTGAGCACAACAGGTTTGAGGGCATTTTTAAGATTGCCTTTCCCTGGAAGCCGCGACCATTGCACTGAGCCGTCGCCCCCTTTTGCCGGAAGATCAATGATCTCGTCAGCCATCCCTTCCTTTACGGATCTGCTGACTATGCCTATTGCACTCCGGGCCCCGAAGCGGTAGTTTCGCCTGAGTTCCAGCATGGAATCCCTCAGGCGGCCCGCCTGATCCTTGTGATCGGCTCCTCCGGAAGAATATGTGTAAGAGGAAGGGATCATCCCCGGGTCTTCAAATCTCCTGCCCGCTATCCTCTCATAGGAGGCTATGAAGTTAAGGGAAAGGCCCGTAAGCTCGATTCCATGGCATATATCGCCCAGCACGGCCCCGGCCTCAACGGATGCGAGCTGATTTCTGTCGCCCAGAAGTATCAGCCCGGCGTGACTAGGAAGGGCCTGCACGAGCTTTGACATCAAGGCAATATCTACCATTGAAGCTTCATCTATCACAAGAAGGTCAATTGGCAGTTTATTTTTTATATTGTAGATAAAGTAAGGAGAGCCTTCAACCGATCCAAGGAGTCTGTGGATGGTGGTTGCCTCCTTCGGCACGCGGCCGAGCACGTGTGCCGGGAGCCTGCCGAAGCATTCGATATCCCTTTGCAAAACCGCTGAAATTGATTCCTGAAGCCTTGCCGCAGCCTTGCCGGTAGGGGCTGCCAGCTTTATTCTCAGCGTATCCTGCTGAAAAAGCTCCAGGGCAAGAATCGCGGCCACGGTCCATGTCTTTCCGGTTCCCGGGCCTCCACTTATTACGCATAGCCGTCTGGTAAGGGCGATATAGGCCGCCGCCTTCTGGAGGTCTGCCGGCTCGGAGTCTTTATCCGGGAATGCCGCATTGAGCCGCAGGCCCATCTCGGAGGACAAATCCTTGGCTCCCATTGACGCCATGGACAGGAAACTCTCCGCAAGACTTCTTTCGTAATCCCAGTATCTGTAGAGATAAAGTCTGTTCGCATCATCCAGTATCAGTGGTTTATATTCCCCGGGTCTGCCTACGACTCCGCTTTCAAGAAGCACAGCGGCCCACCTTACGGGGTAATCCGCCCCTTCCTCAGGAAAGCTTAGCCCGGCTGTTTCCTTGAGATCAAGGCATATATGGCCGTGTCTTGTGGCGCGGCTCACCAGCGCGGCAGCCCTATGGAGTTCCCTTGAGACGGAGCCGCTCAGCTCCTCCATAAAGCGCGCAAATCCAAGATCAAGTGAGGAAAGCTGTGCGTCGCTCGTCATGTGCGATTCATCATAAGGTTGCATAGCCTATCCAAAAGTTCCGCCGGGGGTCTTGTCCGGTAGACGCCTCCGGTTTCAGAGGAAAGCCCCCTCAAAAACACATAAAATACGCATCCGAAGTGCCTGTCGTAACCGTAGCCCGGAAGCCGCAGTTGCAAAAAACGGTGAAGGGCGGCAAGGTATATGAGGTACTGCAGATGATAGTGGTGCTCGGACATAGCTCCTTCGAGCGCTTCCCGGCCGTATGAGAGAGGACCTTCTCCCAGGTAGTTACTCTTCCAGTCCAGAAGGTAGAACCTGCCCTCTGATCTGAAGACAAGGTCCACGGCGCCCTTCATAAACCCTCTTATCTTTGAAAACCCAAGATTAGCCACCCTTTCAGGAAAATCTGCCGGGAGGCTCCACATGGTTTTCTCTTTTTTCGCCGAGCCATAATCACGCCTCCCGGCAAAAGGGGCCACGGCCCCTGCAAGACTTTGAGGAGATATGGCGCCAAGCGGGAAACAGAACTCCATCTCGCTCACCCTTTCCTTCATTCTGACCGTGGAGAGCCTGATCTCACCTTCCCGGCAGGGCAAAGGCTTATCCAACGCCCTTTCAATAAGTTCGCAAAGAATAACTTCCCATAACGGCTCAAAACCATGCGCACGAAGCCTGTTTCTCACCACAATCATTCTTTTTTCCGCCGCCTCGGGAGCGAAATCTATGCTCTCAAGTATGTCGTGAAGTAATACCCCTGCCCTTTCCCCCCTGGGAAACTGTTCGATACCCATTGTATCCGCCGATGCTGCATAGCTATCCAAGCGCGGTAAGGCCGGCCGATCAAGCCCGGGTAACTCTGAACCTCTCAGTATCTCAGAAGCCCCCGGCCCACCTTCCCGCTCCGCAGCCTCCCTTAAACCGGAACCTGCCTGCTGCGGATAGTCATGTGTCGCGCCGCCCGATAGTTCCATGGTTTGATAGACTGGCTCAAGCCCGCTGGAGCTTTGCTCATCGGTCTCTATTGATCCTTCAAGTTCCTCTTGTCCTGCGGCCTCGTCATAACCTGGGCCCTCAGACCCGGAGTCATATCCGGTAAGAGCGGTAAAACTTGCAATCCTCGGATAATTGTAAGAAAGGCCTCCGAATGATCTGCAGAAAAGATGCCGGGGCGCCTCAGAGCGTCCGACATGATAAGACGCCCCTTCGGGGATGGTTTCGACCTTTATGGCCCCTGCTGCGGATTGCGCCAGCGCCCTGAGCCTTGCCGGAATGGAGGTATCTGATGTGACCTTATCCGTGCCCCCCGGCATGCTCATCGCAGGCTCTGCCGACGGCCCGAGAAAAGGCCCGCCACCGGTCCCGCTCACCAGGAAATCAAGCGCGGATTGCGCCTTACCGCCGTTTGAGGCCCAGACCAGATAACACCGGTTGCACGCCCTTGTGAGGGCGACATAGAGGACTCTCAGGTCTTCGGCAAGGGCCTCCTTCTTAGCTTCATCAAGATTTTTTTCTATCTCCCCCGAGCCTATGTCCAATACCATTGTTCCATTTTCATTGTGAAACAGGGCGGGCGGCCCCTTTTTCCCTGCGCTTGGCGTGGCGGCCCACATGAATGGACAGAATACAACCGGGTACTGCAGGCCCTTACTCCTGTGCACTGTGACTATCTTGACCGCCCGTTCGTCGCTTTCCAGCCTGAGCTGATATTCGTCGCTCGCGGTAAGGTCTGACCCTCTTTTTTCGGTAAGCCAGCTAATAAGTCCGTTCACGCCTCTTCCCTGCTCCAGCGACGCCTTGTGCAGGAGTTCAGCCAGATGGAGGATGTTAGTGGCCCGCCTCTCCCCATCCGGCAGGGACGCAAGCCTTTCAATGACATGGTTTTCCGCCATGAACCCTCTGAACATGGAGATAAAGCCTCTGGAAGCCCAGATTTCCCCATAGCCCCTGAAGACGGATATCCACGCGTCCAGAAAATCGCCCGATTCCCCAGGCCCATCGAGGTCCTCTGCCTTTAACCCCAGCATACCTGAGGCAAGAGCGGCCTTGAGTGCACCGATATTGCCGGGTCTTGCTATCGCATTAAGGAGCCTTTCCATTTCAGAGGCCTCATCGGTGGCAAAAACGCTCCCCGTCTGATTCAAGACGGCCGGGACGCCGAGCCGCGAAAGGGCCGCCTTGATCATATCCGCCTCAAAGTTTTTCCTTACCAGTACGGCTATATCATTCTCAACCAGAGGGCGACCGCCTATGAATGCCTTTCCCCGCCTTCCGAGCAAAATCAGTCGTGCTATCTCGGAGGAAACCGAGCTGACAATGATTTTTGATGCATCCGCCTTGTTGAGGTAGTCACCGGAAGCGTTTTCCCCCTCCCTTTCGAGATACCAGATGCTGAAAGGCTCAGGGCTCATCCCGTCAATTATAAGTTCATCTTGCTTTTTTCCCTTTGCCGCCTGCGCGGCTCTAAAGGGTATCTCATCAAATACAAAGGGCCTCTCGCAGAGACCGAATAACGCGTTTACCGCCTTTATAAGCAATGGATGGGAACGCCAGTTTTCCGTCAGGGTGCTCTTGGCCGTCAAGTCGCGGGAGGCCCTCATATAGGTAAATATATCGGCCCCGCGGAATCCGTAGATTGCCTGTTTTGGATCTCCGATCAAAAAAAGTGCCCTGTCATCCCGTGAAAAGACCTTTTTAAATATCTCATACTGGACAGGATCGGTATCCTGGAATTCATCAATGAGCGCAGCCTTGAACCTTCCTGCTACAGCCCCTGCGAGTCTCTCCCCCCCCTCTCCCTGGAGTGCCCTTTGGAGCCCGGTGAGGAGATCATCGAAATAGGCGATGTTTCCGGCGGCCTTCCTTTTTAAAAGCTCACCTCCCGCATATTCAAAAAAGCTCCTCTGCAGGGCCATGACGGAGTCCTCAAATGCCCTTTCAAGGCTGGTCTTAAGCTCCATTAATTCGTCCCATAAATTAAAAAAAGCGTGACCGGGAGGTGAGAAACCCTTCCTGGTTGATGACCTGATATAGTCCAGGCCGAATTTATGCGCCGAGGGAAAAAGGCTTATCCCAAGAAGCTCTCCGCTTAGGAACCGATCCATGTCCCTGATCAGGCCTTCCATTTTGCCCGCAGGATAGCTTCTCCTGTTGAGGCCCTCAAAGCCTGAAAGCAAAGCTGAAACTTCATCCCGGCAATCCTTCCAGAAAGAAGCGGCCTTATTGAAGGCTTCATGAAATCGCCTCTCCAGATCCTTTGTATCCGGTTTATCGCAGGCCGGAACAACAACTGCCACGGGGAGGTTGCAGAATGATCGGTAAAATGAACTGAGCCCCTCTATGCCGATCCGGCCGCGGGCATAGGACAGAAACAGGAGGGATTCCTCCGACAGATGGATACGCCAGAAGTCCCTTATGACCTCCATTACAAGCTCATCTTGATCGGTAACCATTCTGGTATCAAAGAGAGTTCCGCTCTCAAAGGGGTTTTCTCTGAGTATCCGCCCACAGAATCCGTGTATGGTGTGGATGGAGGCCTCATCGAAGCCCTGAAGCGCGCTTCTAAGCCTCATTGAGGCCTCTTTCCTGTTGGCAACCCCTTCGGCCAGCCCCTCTATGACCTTATCGGAAATCCTTTCCCCGGAAAGAAAACTCAGGCAATCCCTTATCTTAGCGCGAACCCTGTCCCTGAGTTCGGCGGTTGCAGCGTTTGTGAATGTGACAACAAGAATATCTCCCGGAGAGAGCCTTCCTTCAAGGATAAGCCTCAGGAAAAGGCCCGCTATCGCATAGGTCTTTCCGGTTCCCGCGCTTGCCTCAATGAGATGAGTGCCGGTAAGGGGGGTGGAAAGTATGTCGAACTCGCGCATGCCCCGGTGCCTCACGCTGACCGCCCGGATATCAAAGGAGCAAATATCTTCAAGGATAGCCTCTGAAACTCCGCGTCAAGAGGAATGTCTTTTCCGAAACAAAGCCTGATGTAAGGATCATCCTTCTCCCTTGATTTACCGTACTGACTTTCCCAGGCGGCCACGGCACCTTTGAGCGCCTTTTCCGGAGAAGCCCCTTTGGAGGCAACATCAGACGCATATTGCCAAGAGGTCTCGGGAAAAAATCTCAAGGGAGCCTTTAGTCCTTCCTTATAAAGCTCAACCAATTCGGAGAAAATATCCAAGGCTGCTTCAGGCGCCCTGATTTCCATCAGTTCAGGACCCTTGCCCCATCCGGCCAGGACACCCGCGATGGGCCCGCGCTCAGGTTGGCAGCAGGAAAGTAGAAGAAGCTCCACCCAGAGTCTGATTCTGTCTCTACCCCCTACGGCCGCATTCCGGCATCTTATTATTCTTGATCCATAGATGCCCCTTACCGTACCTGATATCGTTAGCCCTGATAGCTCCAGGCTGATGGTCGCAACCGACTCGTCACCTGGACTGATGAAATCTTCTATAGTGCCGGCAAGATCACGCGATCTGCCTGCAAGCGAAAAATACTCCAGCCTCCCCATGGTGCCGTGCGGAAGCTCTCCGGTCGCCTTCTTGACAGGGAAAATAGAATCGAGGTCTTGACGTTCCATCTCCTTTTCAAGCAGCTCCTGCGCCATTTTGTATCTTTCAAGCCCGGCAAGCTCAAACGGCTCTTCGTCGTCTATGGCCGCATCAGCCCCTTCGAGATTGACTCCGAGCCGTCTTTTGAGAAGAAACTTACAGGGATTGACAAAAAATGAAGACAAGGATTCGATGCCTATGGATGCGTACCTTTCCTCCTGTCCGTTAAGGGGTCTGGAGATGAAAGGAGTCTCACCGCCTGATTGACGGCACAGGGCCTTGGCCGCTTCCAAATCGGCCCTTGAGTAACTGAAAAGAGGCCCCCCTTCAAAATAGGCCGGGCTGAATGCCTGCAACCTGTGGCGTATCACAACCTTTTCAAGGATTTTTTTCCCTTCCTCAGGCACAAAGGCCCTCTCTATGTAATCCATAAGGTCGCTAACAAGGACGGAGGGGGGAATAGTGCTGTTATCCTTTATATCCTGCCCTACATAGCTGATGCAGAAGGTATCCCTTGCTGAAAGAAGGGACTCAAGGAAAAGGTATCTATCGTCTTTGCGCCGCGAACGATCGCATCTTTTCGGGCTTGAAGCAATTAGATCAAAGTCCGCTGAAGATGAGCGCCCCGGGAAGCTATCGCCGTTCAGGCCCACCAGGCATATTACCCGCCTGGGGACGCTCCTCATGGGCACCATGGCGCAAAAGGTTATGCCTCCGTCCATAAATCCCCGGCCCAGGGCTTCTCCTTGAAGGGTATTTTTCAAATGCTCCTTTATTACCGGAAGCTCCAGAAGGCCATCAAAGCCCGCGTGCTCCTCCACCAATATGAAGCCTGATACGACATCTTTAAGTTTTCTGAGAGACCCTCCGTCTCCATCCGGAAAAAAAGCATCCAGAACGGCCCCCAGAATAGCGGACCACTCCCCGGCTCTGTGGGGAAGCCCCAGTTCTTTTTCCAGAAAGCCCAGTTTTTCAATTAGATCAATAAGGCTGCCCAGTATCTGAGAGTCTTTTCCCTCAATATTATCATAGGGAGCCACTGCCTTGAAGATCGCTTCGCCGAAGCCCGGCATGGCATACCCAAGAAGGAGTCTCTCCAGGCCGCTCCTCCATGTGTTTGCCTTTCCTGGAGGGAGCCCCATGGCTGCTTTCGAAGCCTCGTCCAAACCCCACCTTATGCCGGAGCCCCTGATAAGGGCCTCCAAGATACCGAGTCCTTTCTCATCCACCTGAAATCTGCGGGCAACAAGGGGGGATCTCATGATCTCCATTACCCTCGATGCCGAAAATCGTCCCACGGGGAGATCCAGTATCGCCATAAAGGTGTCCACCGCAAGCCGGTCATGAGCGGAACTTCTGTCGGCAACCCTGTAGGGGATCTTCCTCGGGTCTCCCACAGGCAGATCAAATACTGCGTTTATGAAAGGCGCGTAAGTCTCGATATCAGGCATCATTACAAGGACGTCTCCAGGATTAATTCCACGGTCTTTTTCAAACATATCAAGAAGGATATCCTGCAGTACCTCCATCTCACGCACGGGGCTGTGGCAGGAATTTATCCTTATGGAAAGATCGGCAGCGGGAACCGTTATTTTAGCGCAGGAGCCTTCTCCTCTTTCTTTCAAGTTCAGGATATCTGATTGGAGGCGGGAAAGCATGCTTGCGCCTTCCGGTTCTTCAAAGAGTTCCGTTTCCTCCACAAGAGGCAGTTCCATGAGGGCGTCGATGAACTCCCTGCCTGCCTCCCCAGTTGAAGCGAGGATACTGTTTTCCCCCCCTATATGAAGATCGGGGTCTCCCTCTCCCTCCTTTAGCGATGCCCTTCCGACGATTTGTGCGGCCTTTCGGTGCGAAACGATGTCCCCCCAGTATTCGCGGCATGGAGACATGAGAAAGAGGTTTATCGTCGTCTTTGCGGAAGCTGCATAGAGTATGTTTAAATACAGGGGAGGCATGGTGCTTATGCCGAAGAGTGATATCCTGTGGGGAAAATTGACAGGGCGATCTTCCGACATTGCGTCAATGAAGCGAACTGCCAGAGAGGCCCTGTGAGGCCTCCCTCCTGCGTCTTTGCCTAGTTTCCTCCATAAAACGGCCTGCCAGTGATCTTCCTTCCCCTGATACCAGGAAAGAACCATCTCAGCCCTGAAAACCAAATACTGGTCGAAGGCCGCGCTGATCCTGCGGCTTAACTGATAGAAACGAAGAGATGAGCATTCTCCGTGTAGATATTTCCGCAATGAAGAAAAGGCAGGATCATCAAGGAGACCCGGAATAAGCCTCATTATCCGCCAGGTCATCGTCTCCGGATTATAGGGGTCATCAACCGATGCTTCAGGGATTACGGCATCAAGAAGAGAATCAACAAGGGCCCTGGGAAACGGAAATCGGAAATTGGCGCAGATCCCCATCCGGCCTGCAAGCTCCATTGACAGCCACTTTTCCATACCCTGGCTCTGAACAACGACAACCTCAGGATCAAGAGGAGACAAAAGCGGCTTCTTAAGCTCCCCGGCAAGGCCTTCAACAAGTCTTTCCATCCTGTTGCTTGTAAAAACCCTAAACCCCGCCACAATAACCTCCTAACCGATTACAAAGTTTTACAGAAGCATCAATAAGCCGCAATAAAAAACTCTTCTCTTTCGCGAAAGAATTTTATACTGTTATTTGGCCGTTCAGGTATATAGACTGAAGGCTCCTAGACTGTAGAGATGCCGAAAGATGTCATAAACAGCGGCTGACAGCCTACAGCCTGACAACGCATACAGATAATATGTTATAATCGAAAATAGAGTTCAACTAAAGCTCTTCATTACAGGCCAAGATATTATGGTTCACTGGATAATCGGCTTTCTGTTTATTGTTTCCGGCCTCCTTTCTTCAATAATGAACATGGCCCCCGAGTCCTTTGCCGACAACGGTGCGGAAACTGTTCCTGAACTTACCCTTGCTGAAGCCGCAATGGGAGAAGGCTTAAAGGATGGATTGCTGCAAAACCAGGCAGTGGCATTTTCAGTAGGCCTGGGGCGTGTGATCTGTTACAGCTCATTTGATCCGGTACCGCAAAGATCGTTCATATACCACAACTGGTATTACAGAGATAGGCTCAGCACCAGGACAAGGCTTGTTCTGATGCCTCCCCGCTGGAACACCTATAGTTACATCCAGCTAAGGGAGGCCGACAAGGGGCCCTGGCGCGTGGAGATAACAACCGAAGAGGGAAGACTCCTTAGGGTTTTGCGCTTCAGCATAACAGACTGAGACATGATCGCGGCGACTGCAAGCTTCTTTTCAGCCATGCGCTGGCAGGATGTGATAGATATCCTGATAAACAGCTATATCCTTTTCAGGTTTTACGTCCTTTTCCGGGGGACCAATGTACTAAGGGTCCTTGTGGCCATAGGGTTCCTCTGGTTTTTTCAAAGGATAGCCACCTCCCTGGGCCTGGTGGTGACAAGCTGGGCCATCCAGGGCATAACCGCTTTTGCGGCATTGATTATTATTGTCGTATTCCGCAATGAGATACGCTCCGTGCTCCAGGCCAAGAATATCAAAAATATCGTCTGGGGTCTTCCCATCACCTCCGTAAGCGCGCCGGTTTCAATTATCGCAGACAGCGTCTTTGATCTCGCCAGATCACACACGGGAGGTCTGTTGGTCTTCCCCGGCAAGGAAGATCTGGGTGAGATGGTCCATAGCGGAATCCAATGGGACGGCAAGATAAGCAAAGAAATGCTGATGAGCATATTCTGGAGGGATAACCCGGTCCACGACGGAGCAGCCATAATCTCGGGGGACAGGGTTTCCGAAGTGGGAGCTATTCTTCCGCTTTCCCACAGAAACGACCTGCCCTCCTACTACGGCACCAGGCACCGCGCGGCAGCCGGTCTGGCAGAGGCGACGGACGCCCTTATTGTCGTGGTTTCTGAAGAAAGGGGAAACGTCGCATTGGCTAAAGGACAGCGCTTCTCGGTTGTAAAGAACAGAGAAGAGCTTTCTCAGGAAATCGAAAGCCACCTCGGCATCGCCTCCAGGCAGAACGCCTTTCTCAGGAGGAGGATACTGGAACTTGGAGCCGCGGCAGCAGTATCACTGCTTTTCATAGGAGGCGTGTGGTTCAGCTTCACCAGGGGCCTTGACACACTTGTAAGCCTGGAAATACCGGTGGAATACATGAACAGGGATCAAAATCTTGAGATAATTGACACAACCGCCAATGCCGTCAGGCTTAACCTGAGCGGATCAGGCACACTCATCAAGTCCATAAAGCCCGACCAGGTGAGGGTACGCATTGACCTTGGAAAGGCGGTCATAGGACACAACACCTTTTCGATCACGCAGGAAAACGTGTCCTTGCCCCCGGGTGTCTTTCTCAGGAAGGTTGATCCTCCCAATCTAGACGTAACCATGGACAACCCGGTCAAAAAAGAACTGCCCGTGCAGGTGGACTGGGTAGGCAAGATGCCTGAAAACCTCATACTGGCCTCTGCCCGGCTTGATCCGGAAAAGATTCAGGTAGTCGGCGGCAGTAAGCTGCTTGAAAACATAGTGACGATCTATACCGAGAAGGTTTCCCTGGAGAACATTACAAAGTCGGGGAAGATAACAGTAAAGCCCGTACTTTACCCTGCTTCCATCATGATAGCACCTGGTTCAAGGGAAAGGATTATCGTGGAGATGGAGGTGAGGAGCGTCGCCCCAAGCGTGAAATGACGGCATGGGGCTTTACCGTCTCCTGGGGCGGCCGGCCTGTTTGTGCGAAGCCTTCAGTATCAACTCAAGGACGGATTCCATGCCAAGCCCCGCCTCTTTTGCAGAAGCAATGAAGCCCGCGTCGGGAGAAAGACAGGGATTGGTGTTTATCTCAAGAATCCACGGCCTCATATCCCTGTCCACCCTGAAGTCAACCCTGGCGTAACCGCGCAATCCGAATATGCGCCAGCACCTTAGGGCCATTGACCTGAGCTTTCTGAGCAAGGCCCTGTCATCCGGGGGGAAATCAAATGATCTTGGGGTGTTTGAATACTCAAATGATCCCTCCTCCCACTTGGCCCGGTACCCTACCATCCTGGCTTTTGTGTCCGGATAATTTTTGAAGATAATCTCTGCGGGCGGAAGAACCCTCGGCCCTGAATCAGATTCGAGTATGGAAAGATTAAACTCCCTTCCCTCAATAAATTGCTCAGCAAAACCCTCACCTCCGAGGGTGTCGCTGCGCGACCTGAGTTCAGCCGCAATAGCGGACGGATCAATACCGGCAACTATTGAGTCCTCATCAAGGCCCACTGAGGCATGCTCCCAGACGGACTTGAGGATGAAGCGGCATTTCCCGTCAGGCCCAATCCCTTTTTCAAGATCATCAAGCGTAAACCACTCAGGGGTCGCGATCCTATTCCAGCGAACAATCTTTTTTGCCAGGATCTTGTTTGAGGTCAGATATACCGCATCCGCCGGGCAGCCAGTGTAAGGCATCCCTAGAGACTCAAGAACCAGCGGCACAAAAGAGATAAACCTGCCTTTCGAACGTATGGTTTCTACAAGATTAAAAACCATCACAGGGCTTTTGCCGGAAAAACCCTCCAGGAGCTTACCCAGGTCTGCGCTCACAGGCATCTCATCGCATAGATACCCGAGGCTGGTGAGGCCCTCCCTGACCACCTCCGCCTGTTTGAGCGTATCTCCCTGGTCGGGAGACATGGAATCTCCTGCCGCAGAATCGTAGAGGATTATGATATTCTTGCAGGAGATCACTTTTCCTTGAAACCCGGCCTGCCTTTTGCCGAAGTCATTATTTCAGAGATAAGTTCATGGTAGCCCATACCCGCAAGCTTGCACAATATGGGAAGATCGGAGTGTTCGGGGTGCAGCCCGGCCAGGGGATTAACCTCCATGAAGTTCGGCATCCCCCATTCATCGGAGCGAAGATCAACACGGCCTGCGTCCCTGCATCCAAGCCCTCTCCATGCCGCCAGTGCCACCCGGCCCGCCTTTACCCCCATTTCATCACCTGCCAGGCAATATGTCACAAGTTCTTCGCAATCCTCCTTGTTGCGGTAGGAATAGACGTCGGCATCGGCTTTTTCCCTGAGGATCACCTCCATTACGGCCGCAACCCTTGCCTCTGCACCCGTCCCTATTATTCCTGCAGTGAATTCCCGGCCCGGAAGAAACCTTTCAACAAGCACAGGCTGCTTGAATTCTTCAAGGAGTTCCGAACAGACGCTGAAAAGTTCCTCCCTCCCTCCTATCCTGGACCTTGCTGTAATTCCCTTCCCCGTCCCCTCTGCAAGGGGCTTTGCGAACAGAGGAAAAGTAAGGCCGCATCGGGCAATATCATCATGGTTTGTAATGACATCAAAGTCGGGCGTGGGTATCCCGAGGTCCCGCACCACCCGTTTTGTTATCGCCTTATGAAGTGTAAGTGAGAGCACAAGAGGATCCGAGAAGGTATAGGGAATTCCGTAGGCATCCAGCAGTGCCGGAACCTGTGCCTCCCTGCCGTATCCTCTCAGGCCCTCCGCGATATTAAAAACAATATCCCACCTTTTGCCCTGTGACAGAAGACCTGTGAGCGCATAGATATTACCTATGCGCTCTGTCTGAAAACCCAAGTCCCTCAAGACCCCATCAATGGCATCCACCGTATCGGCCCGGTCAAACTCAGCCGTCTCCACTTCGCTCATTCCCATGGCGAGGTAGTCATCCCGCAGGTCATAGGTAATACCTACATTCATGCTCCCCCCTTGAGAAGATTTCAACGGTTTGATCCGCGGCTCGGACATCAGGGTATCTGAAGGTCCTGCCCTGATAGTTACCAAGTAACAGATCACTGCCTTCCCTGCCAAGGACGCTCTCCGGGATAAGGGGAATCTTTCCGCCTCCCCCGGGGGCGTCTATAACATAAGTGGGGACGGCATAGCCCGAGGTATATCCCCTTAGTCCTCTGATTATCTCAAGCCCCTTTGACACAGGCGTCCTGAAGTGCGATGAGCCGACTATGGGATCGCACTGATACAGGTAATAGGGTTTTACCCTCACCTTCAGAAGTCCGTGCATCAGGCGCTTCATGGTATCAACCCGGTCGTTTATACCGGAGAGAAGAACTGTCTGGCTTCCCAGCGGTATCCCCGCGTCAGCAAGCCTCTCGCAGGCCTGTGCTGTTTCAGGCGTCAACTCATCCGGATGGGTGAAATGGATACTCACCCATAGCGGATGATAACGCTTCAGCATCCTCACAAGCCCCGGAGTTATCCTCTGGGGAAGAACTACAGGGGCCTTGGTGCCGATCCTAAGGAACTCCACGTGGCGGATTCTTCTGAGCCTCGACAGAAGCCATTCGAGCCTCTCATTTGAGAGGGTCAGCGGATCGCCGCCTGAAAGCAGAACATCCCTAACCTTTGGATTCGATTCTATGTATGCGATCGCTTTTTCCCATTGGGTCGGATTTATATGCTTGCTTTTCCCATCCCCCACCATCCTTGACCGTGTGCAGTAACGGCAGTAACTTGAGCAAAAATCCGTCACAAGAAAAAGCACCCTGTCCGGGTACCTGTGAACGAGCCCCGGCACAGGGCTGTCGTGCTCCTCTCCAAGCGGATCGGCCGATTCCCCCTCAGAAACTGCAAACTCCTCCCTGACGGGTATCACCGCGCGCCTGAGCGGCTGCAGAGGATCAGTCCTGTCCAAGAGGCTCGCATAATAGGGAGTAGTAGCCATTGGAAGCTGCTGGCCGAAGTTTCCTATGGCCTCTTCCTCGTCCCTGGAGAGCTGCAGCATGGTAGAGACCATCGCCCTGCTCATTATGCGATGACGCAGTTGCCACTGCCAGTCATTCCAGTTGGCAAGGGTCGCCTCAGGAAAAAATTTCTTCCTGAACGCGTTACTCCTTGCACTCACCCGGAAGGCTGAGTGAACGTCAATCTTTCTTATTGGAACAACATTCTTCTTTTTCGGGGGGCATGGGCTTTGCCTTGGGCAGACGTATTCTGCGGGCAAAGCATCCCTTATCCAGGGAGTGCCTTGACTTGGGGGCTTGGTTTCATCTGAGGCAAGCATATCGGTTTCCATTGTCGGCTCTATTCCTCCTTCATTTCTTATAAGTTTAATCCTTCGTTGTGCCCTACCCGGGCATGACCGTTAAGATTAAAAAAACTCATCTGCTCACAGCCCGCCGATCGGGCGGAGACATCTATTAGCACTTTCTTTTCAACCAAGAAACAATAATTTTTTGTCCAATGAACTTACCATGGGCCGGCCGTTTCTCAGCCGTCCCTCAACACATATTCCTCTATTGTTATGGCCCTGCCTTTTTCCGTGTCTCTCACAAACCCGCTCACCTCCACGTGCCTGCGCATTAGAGGATAAAGCTCTAGACCCTTTTTGTCGCTTCTTATCAGATACTCCTCCTCTTCATTAGTGGAGATGGCAATCCTGACAGGCTTACCTTTCTTGTCCCATTTTACGGGTACTATTATGCCCGTAACTCTTATGGCTGAATCCTTCTTCTTGCTCGCTCCAGGCATATCGCCTTGCCTTTCCATATGTGGGGCCCTCAGGCCCTAATGGGCATTCCGGTAAGCATTCATCATGCCAAAAGCCACGCCCTTCATTTAGTTAGTGTCCATCCGGAAATGAGATAGTTTCGTCGAGTTCAAGGCGGGCGATAATTTTAACCACAGGAATACATTGACGTATTTCGAGGATTAAAATTTGAACCCAACGCCGAAATCGGTGAAAATAGCCATTTCCGGATGGGCACT
>MNYJ01000020.1 GCA_001874005.1 Desulfobacteraceae bacterium CG2_30_51_40 | reverse complement strand
ACCATGTCTTTGAGTGCGCCATTTGTTTGTTGCCACTCCCATGCCCTGCAAACCTCTTGGGAAATAAAGCGTCTGCTTCCTGAGGGATAGGCCGCTATGATTTTCCTGATGATGTCAACGTCGCCATCGGTAATGTCACGGCCCCGATATGTTGTGACGATCTCCATGGACGGCAGGATAGACCATCAAAGATCGGAACGCAAGAAAAATCGGAAGGCATTAACAAAAAAAACAACTCCAGGGGATGCTGCTACCCCTATTTATTGAGATGATACTTTGGTGCGATATTGGAGGCCATCAGGGAGAATGAAGATCGAGCCTCCTTCGTGGGAATCAATGTCCGCAAGTTTAAGCTAATGGGATGGCTTCTGGCCTGCGGTCTCGCGGGCGTCAGCGGCGGCCTGTTCATTCTTTGGCGGGGCTATATCGGGCCGACCACTATGAGCGCCTTTGCAGGAGCTGGAGTTCTCATGATGGTACTTCTGGGCGGGATGGGCTCACTGTGGGGGCCGTTCGTGGGGGCAGGGATTTTCATCCTCATGCAGGACTATATCAGCACCATGACCGAGCACTGGGAACTCTTCGTAGGCATGGTAGTTATCCTGCTTGTCCTTTTCATGCCAAGGGGTTTTGCCGGCATCGGAGCCCGCCTGGCGTTTTTGAGAAGGGAGCGGCAATAGTCCATGACCACAATTCTTGAAACAGAAAGACTCTACCGCCGATTCGGCGGGGTACTGGCAACCAACGACGTGAACATAAGGTTCGGGGAAAAAAGGCTCAAATCCATCATTGGACCCAACGGCGCGGGAAAGACAACACTTGTAAATGTAATTACCGGCAGGCTCCCGGCCTCATCAGGCCGCATCCTGTTTCGAGGAAAGGATATAACCAACCGTCCGCCTCATAGCCTTATAAAAATGGGGATCTGCCGAACCTTTCAAATTACCAGCATTTTCTTGGGTCTTACAACCTTCGAGAACATAAGGATATCACGACAGGCAAAAAAGGGAGGCTCCTTTAAAATCTTTTCTTCCAGAGACAGCCTGGTGCAGGTCTCTGAAGAGGCGTGGAAGATCATTGAGGATTTGGAGCTTGTTGACCAAGCCGGAACCCTGGCAAGGAATTTGGCCCATGGAGACCAGCGCCTTCTGGAGGTGGGGATGGCCCTTGCAGGAGAACCCGAGTTGCTGTTTTTGGATGAGCCGACCGCTGGAATGTCCCCGGCTGAAACAGAACATATAGCTCAAATGATAAAGAAACTGAGCGAAGAGATTTCCATTGTCCTCATAGAACATGACATGGATGTGGTTATGAGCATATCAGATGAGATAACAGTCCTTCACCAAGGACGTATAATAGCGGAGGGAACCCCTGCCGTAATCCGCGGGGATGAGAAGGTCAAGGAGGCATATCTTGGTCACGAATGACCCGGGCATCAGGCCCATCCTTGAACTGAAGGACATTCAGACATACTACGGGAGGAGCCACATAATCCAGGGGCTTTCGATGCACCTGGAAAAGCACGAGGCAGTCTCCATCCTGGGAAGAAACGGTGTAGGCAAGACCACCACCCTAAGATCCATTCTGGGCTTAACCCCTCCCAGAGAGGGCAGGATAATAATTGACGGAGAAGAGACATCCAGATGGCCCACCCACCGGATCATTACAAAAGGTATCGCTTATGTGCCGGCTGAAAGGCACATCTTTCCGGGACTCTCAGTGGAGGAGAACCTGAAGCTTGCCGAAAGAATTAAGCCTGGAGAGGACCCATGGTCCATGGAAAAGATTTATTCTCACTTTCCTGTGCTACGAGCCAGGGAAAAACAGGATGGCTCCACCCTGAGCGGTGGAGAGCAGCAGATGCTTGCGATAGGGCGGGCATTGATGGGCAACCCTATTATAATGCTGCTTGATGAGCCGAGTCAGGGGCTTGCTCCTATCCTGGTAAACCAGGTTATTCAGCCTATCCTGGTGATGTGTGTAAAATCCGGGCTAACCTTGCTTCTGGTGGAACAGAACTACAGGATGGCCCTCCAGGTGGCGTCGCGCCATTATCTAATGGGCATCAAGGGTATCATGGCCCGAACAGCTACCTCTGATGAACTTCTGGCAGATAGCACCATCATCAGGGATCACCTTACCGTATAACACATAAACTTATCTAACTGGAGAGGCGACATGTTCAAAATAGACAAACCCCAGAAAACGTGCACCGTTGGAGGCGTAACTTTTGGAGGCCGGCCTGGAGAGCACCCCAGTGTGGTTTGCTCTTCCATATTCCAAAAGGGAGACAAGGTATTTGAAGGAAAGCGCAAGGAGGGATTTGATGAAAAGCTTGCCAGGGAATTGCTTCTGGCACAGGATAAGCTTTCAATGGAGACAGGGGTACCCGGCATGGCGGACGTAGTCGCCAACTCAGTTGATGAATTTAAAAGATATATAGACTTTGTCACATCCGTAAGTCCCATGCCCTTTTGCGTGGATGCCTGGAAGATGAAGCCCAAGCTGGATGGGGCAGCCTACTGTGCGGAAAAGAGCTTACTGGATCGTATGTTCTACAATAGCCTGACCGTTTGGGAGCCTGATATTGAAACGGAGATAAGAGAGATAGCGGCAATCGGTGTCAAGCACGTTCTGCTTGTGGCATTTGATCCTGCCGACCAGATGCCAAGCGGACGCATATCAGGGACACAGAAGCTTCTCAATGCCATTGAAAAGGTTGGCGCAAGGTTTGAAAGCATATTTGTTGACACCTCCGTCATGAACGGACCGGCAACTGCCTTCTGCTCCGTTGCCAACCGCATGATCAAGGAGAAATGGGGCTTCCCTACGGCCAGTGCCCCAAGCAACGGATCCTATATGTGGAAGAAGGCTAAAGAGATGTGGGGTTTCAAGGGTTGGTCTGCCGCCGACGCCGGGCTTGAAGCCCTTGCCGCATGCATGTATCATGACATGATCTTTGCAGGCCCCATGGCCGGAGCGCCTCGGATCTTTCCGGCCGTGGCAATGGCCAATGCCTTTGCCGCGACGGCGGTCTTTGCCGAAGAAAGGAGACTTCCATCCCTGGATAATCACCCCTTGAACAGGCTTTTTCCAGAGTTTGTAGCCCAGCTCAAGGGGATGTAATTAAAGGAGACAGATTATGACGACTTTGACACCAAGAGAGAGGATAAGGCGGTTTTTCCGCCGGGAACCCATTGACGTTATGCCGGTTTTCAGTGGAATGGGAATGGTGACTATCCAGGCCATTGAAAAGATGGGCATACATTTCGCAAAGGTACACAGTTCGGCTGAATATCTTGCCCGCTCGGCCATAACAAGCGCTGAGTTGTTCGGGCTTGACGCCGTTATCGTACCCTATGACATGTGCACAGTCCCGGAGGCCCTGGGTAGGGGGGTAAGTCTATATGAAGACGCTGACGGCATCCTCTACCCGACAGTCCCATCCAAATGGGGAACCCTGGATCAGGTGGATCTACCTGCGGATACCGGCTATCTGTCCAAGGGCCGGATGCCGGTAGTGGATGAAGCCATAAGGATAGCCAAGGCCTACGAAAACGGAAGATACGCGGTTGGAGGATGGGTTCTTGGGCCTTTCACGATGGCCGGCCAACTCATAGAACTGGACGTGCTTCTCAAGGGACTAAAAAAGGACAAGGACAGGGTTGAGGATTTTCTTTCAAAGATGACCGACCTGGTAATCCAGATAGCCAAGCACTATCAGGCCCTGGGGGTGGACTACATGAATATCCGTGAGATGGGCTCAGGGACGGATCTCCTCTCTCCCCGTATGTGGAAGACCCTTATACAGCCCAACCTGAAGAAGGTCTTTGCGGAACTCTCTTCCCCCAAGATACTTCACATTTGCGGGTCCACGGATCTCATCATAGAGATGATGAATGAATGCGGGTCGGATGCCATAAGCGTGGATCAGAAAAATAACGTCGCTGAATCAAGAAAGAAGCTGGGCAGGGATGCAATCATCCTCGGCAATTTTGATCCTTATGGGACACTGGTCAAGCTGGAGGCCTCACAAGTTGATGGTGTAATCAAGAAATGCATTGATAACGGTGTTGACGCGGTGTGGCCTGGATGCGACCTTTGGCCTGACCTGAAAGCTGACAATATGCGCGCCTATGTGGAGGCTGTAAGAAAATATGGAAAGGCTCCCACTCCGGCGGTTGGAAGGATGAACTAAGAGGCGCATCTGCGCCATGAGAGAGAATTTTGGAGGATGATCTATGGGAAACGAAGGGATGAGGGAGAAGCTCCTTAAGGAACTCAGTGAAGGAGTCGTCGAATATGATGAGGAACGTGTCAAGAAGGCATCCAACGAAGTGCTTGATAAAGGCCTTAACGTCTATGACGCGGTGATGAACGGTCTCGCGGCAGGGATGGAGAAGGTCGGAGCACTCTACGATCAGCAGGAGTACTTTGTGCCGGAGCTTCTTATGTGCGCGGACGCGCTTTATGCGGGCCTCGACATCTTAAAGCCACACATAAGGTTGGAAGACCTTGGAGACAAGCCGAAGGGCCAGGTGGTCATAGGAACGGTTCAGGGGGATGTTCACGACATAGGAAAGAACATCATAAAGATGATGTTTGAGGTTGCGGGATTTACCGTGCACGATCTTGGGCGGGACGTACCTCTTGAGAAATTTGTTGAGGAGCAACTTCGCACCGATGCCGAGATAGTGGCCCTGTCGGCCATGATGACAACCACCATGATGGGCATGAAAAAGGTGGTTGAAATGATAAAGGAAAAGAATCCCAACGTGGCCATCATGCTGGGCGGAGCGCCTGTTACAAGGGATACCGCGGGCCTCTTCGGGGCGGACGGATATGCGGAGTCTGCCGGAAATGCTGTCCAGGAAGCCATCAAGATGATAAGCCGCTTAAGGGAGATGCAGCAGAAATAGATAAGGAGTTCATGGCATGTCTGAGAAGGCAAAGGTGATCTTCCAGCCCTCCGGAAGGAGAGGCGAGGTGGAAAAGGGCTCAAGCCTCATTGAGGCATCGCGCCAGCTTGGGGTTGACATAGAGGCATTGTGCGGGGAGAAGCGAGTCTGCGGAAAATGTAAGGTAAGGATTGAAGAGGGTTCGTTTGAGAAGTTCGGGGTCGTATCCAGCAGAGCAAATGTAAGTCCGTGGCAGGAGGAAGAAGGAAAATTCGTAACCCCTGCACAGAAGAAAGAAGGTTTCAGGCTTGGATGCTGCTGCAAGATACAGGGCGACCTTCTGGTATTCGTCCCGGAGGAGTCAAGGGCCGGGAAACAGGTGGTAAGCAAGGCCGCCCGCGACATACCCATAACATGGGATCCGGCGGTCAAGTGCTACTACGTGGAGGTTGTGGAACCCACCTTTGAGCATCCCACGGCTGATATGGAGCGGATACTGGAAGAGCTTTACCGGACGCACGGGCTCAAGGATTTGAGGATAGATTATCTGGCCCTGCGAAAACTTCCGGCCCGTCTCAGAGGCAAAGACAGGTGGAAGCTTACGGTTTATGTATGGATGGATCAGGAGATAGTAAGGGTGCTGCCGGGTGATCAAAGGCTGAACCACTACGGCATGGCAATAGATATCGGGACCACCACCGTAGCGGCATACCTGTGCAACCTTACCACCATGCAGGTGATAGACACGGTATCCATGATGAATCCCCAGTGCAAGTACGGGGAGGATGTCATGAGCCGCATCACATACCACATGATGAACAAAGACGGCCTGGAGAAGATGAGCGATGACATGATCCAGGGACTCAATACGCTTGTCAGGCAGGCCTGTGAAGGGACGCATCCACCTAAAAAAAAGAACAAGGGAGAAGACACTAAAGAGAAGGGGAAGAAGGAATATCTCTGCCTCAATCCCAATGACCTTGTGGACCTGACCATCGTGGGTAACACCGCCATGCATCACATTCTTCTCAAACTCAACCCAGAATTCGTGGGACTGGCCCCCTTTCCCCCTGTCATCCACAGGAGCCTCGATATAAAGGCAAGGGATATGGGTGTAAGCATCAATGAATCGGCTTACATTCATGTGCTACCCAATGAAGCCGGATTTGTAGGGGCCGACAATGTGGGGGTCTTGATAGCTGAGGAGCCGTATAAAAGCGATGAGGTACAGCTAATAATAGACATAGGCACCAACGGAGAACTCGTGCTTGGAAACAAGGAAAAGCTCATCTCATCATCCTGCGCCACAGGGCCTGCCCTGGAAGGTGCACAGCTTTCCTTTGGAATGAGGGCAGCCCCGGGGGCTATCGAGCGTATAAAGATAGACCCGGAAACCCATGAGGTGGACTACAAGGTCATAGGCCGGGACGCATGGAGGAGCTATTCCAAGCCCGAAGAAATGAAGACCAAGGGTATATGCGGCTCGGGCATACTGGACGTATTGGCCGAACTCTACCGATCGGGAGTTATTTTGAAAAGCGGGAAGTTTAATCCCAAACAAAAATCATCCCGGTTCAGAAGGAGCCCCGAAACCAACCAGCCTGAGTTTATAATCGCCTGGAAGGATGAGACCAGTATAGGCAAGGATGTTGTGATCACGCAAAAAGACATACGCCAGATCCAGTTGGCTAAGGGGGCTCTTTACTGCGGCTGCAAGCTTATGATGCGCCGGATGGGCATAAAGACCCTGGACAAGGTCAAGATAGCAGGGGCCTTCGGAACCCATGTGGACAGAGAAAAGGCGCTCATTATGGGGCTTTTCCCTGACTGCGCCCTTGACAAAGTTGTTTCCGTGGGAAACGCTGCGGGTGACGGCGCGAGGGCGGCGCTACTCAACCGCGGGAAGAGGCAGGAGGCAAACTGGGTTGCAAGAAATGTGGAATACATAGAACTCACGGTGGAAAAGGACTTCCAGCAGGAGTTCATGCAGGCCATGCAGATTCCGCACATGAAAGACGAATTCCCAAACTTGAAGGGGCTTGTGGCTGAGGATATCCTTAAACAAAAATAGAGGCATGAATCCTAGAGGATCACGAAAGGAGGCACAATATGGCTGCGATGAGCCTTAAGGAAAGGTTCTGGAATCGCTTTACAGGCAAGGATACGGATATGACGCCGGTAGGTTCTACTACTACTTACGGAGTTATGGCGTTAATGAAGAAATGCGGTTACGAGAGGCCGGCTGCAGACACTGATCCTGTGGCAATGACTGAACTGGCACTAGCCGGGCCGGCCTATGCCGGCTTTGAATGGGTAAAGGCGATGGGATGGGACATAACCGCCATAAGCGAGGTCATGGGATGCACCCTGGGTACGCCCAAGATTGACCTTCAATACTTCATCAAGGCACACCCTTACGCCGAAAGTATTGACGGGCTGTCATTTCCAAAGGATTTTGCGAAACGAGGCAGATTTCCAGCCTATAAGGAGCATTTTCGCCTGTTGAAGGAGAAGGTCGGCGACAAGATGGTGATATTCGGAGAGAGCGAAGGGGCATTTACCTGCGCTGCGAACCTCGTCGGCACAGAACAGTACATGAAGTGGTGCATGAAGGAACCCCAAAAGGTTGAAAAAGTTCTTGAAGTGACCAAAGAAGCCGCCATTGCAGCAGCCGACTTTGCCTTTGAAAACGGGGCGGACTACTACGTCTTTGCCGAACCTACTTCCGGACCGGCTCTCCTCAGCCCGCGAATATACAAAAAATTCGTGCTCCCGGTGGAGCAGGAGATATTCAAGAGAATAAAAGGGCCAGGGGTCCTCCACGTCTGTGCTAACACCGATCCCATCATTGAATTGATGTGCGACACAGGCGCCGTAGGAATCAGTATTGAAGAGAAGGCCGACATGAAGAAGGCCGTTGAGTTAGCCCATAAGAAGGGAGTCAAGGTATTTGGAAACGTCTCTACGGCCGTAACGCTTTTTCAGGGGACGCCTGAGCAGGCTTACGAGGAATCCCGGCAGGCACTGGAAAACGGAACTGATTTTCTATGCCCCGGGTGCGGCATAGCCCCTAACAGCCCCCTTGAAAACCTGCTCCAGCTCAAAAAAGCAAGAGATGACTATTTCGGAGCATGACAAAAATGTTTATGGGCCTTCTCACGAAGGCCCTTTCCCAAAGAAAATAGCCTTCCTGGGCTGCCCTCTTGACTGCGATGAGAGGGAACCTGCCATAGCCGAAAAAAATACTCTCGCGGCAACGGCCGTCTGCAAAAATCCCTACGATACCCTTATGGCACTGCTGAGGCCACAACTGACCCCCGGCTCTTTTCGCGAGATAGGCAGTATGGAGGTCCCGGAATGGCTGAGACCTGTCCCCACCAATCACCCGGCCAATCCCTTAAGCGTCGAGGCTTTCGTTAAGTTCATTGATGCCGGAGGATGCAGGCATTGGGCCGAGAAGGTGGGCAAGGCGGTTGCAGGAATCCTGCCTGATATCCCTTGCTTCATAGGGA
>MNYJ01000213.1 GCA_001874005.1 Desulfobacteraceae bacterium CG2_30_51_40 | reverse complement strand
AGTTAAATTATTTCACATAGTAGTATTGTCACAGATAATAGGTAGTGTCCATCCGGAAATGGCTATTTTCACCGATTTTGGCGTTGGGCTCAAATTTTAATCCTCGAAATACGTCAATGTATTCCTGTGGTTAAAATTATCGCCCGCCTTGAACTCGACGAAACTATCTCATTTCCGGATGGACACTAGGTAGAAATTTGAGAACCGGCAATAGTGGGTCATATATATTATCGGCACGGAACCCGCCTTTCCGCTTTGGGTAAAACTGCCAAGGAATAGAGTGCCAGGTCAAAGTGGATATTATTAACCGTTTTATCAACTCATCTTACAGGGAGGTTTTGTTATGGCTCAGAAATCAAGGGAAGAGCGGACAAAGGCTATCATTGAAGTCCTAAATAAGGCACGCGCCATGGAATTGCTTGCGATTCATCAATACATGAACCAGCACTACAACCTTGACAACATGGACTACGGAGAACTTGCAGCAAAACTCAAGCTCATCGGAATTGACGAAATGCGCCACGCAGAGATGTTTGCTGAACGTGTAAAAGAACTCTCCGGAGAACCTGTCACCGAACACGGTGGAAAAGTTCAAAAAGGCCAGAAGGTTAAAGATGTCTTTTCATTCGATGCCAAGCTGGAAGACAACACCATTGACGTTTACAACAAGTTCGCCGGCGTTTGCCGGGAAAACGGAGACAGCATCAGCATGAAGGTATTCGAGACAATCATTGACGAAGAGCAATTGCACTACAATTACTTCGATAACATTGACGGGCATATCAAGACTCTTGGCGATACGTTTCTTGCAAAGATTGCTGGTACCCCGGCCTCCACCGGTCTTACGCCCAAGGGCTTCGCAGTAGGCACCGGCGCTGCATAAACAGGTGCGCATTAAAGCTATGGACTCCTGCCGGCAAGTGCATGAATAGCGGGTTGCGGATAATTACGCTTAAGCAACTGTCCACGCGGATGGCCTGAAACGCTAACTCTTCATGCTATCGAATATGAGGAACAATGAAGGATAGAAAGACACGAAGATATCCGATACTAATGTCCGTGGCCATCCTTGCAGGCCTGGGTTTGATACTGGCTGCGGCAGGTTTCCTTTGGATGACCTTCATGCCGGGAAACTTCCTTTCACTTGCCGCCAATCGCTTCGGGGTACTCCCCGTGGAGGGGGTCATCACGGAATCTAAGGATATAGTCTGCGACCTGATAAGATTTAAGAAGGATGACGCCATAAAGGCTGTGATCCTCAGAATCAACTCCCCCGGAGGAGCTGTAGGTCCGACACAGGAGATTTGCACCGAGATAAAGAAATTGGCGGCTCTTAAGCCCGTCGTTGCATCCCTGGGGGCCGTCGCCGCTTCAGGCGGTTATTATATCGCAGCCCCTGCAAGAGTAATAGTAGCCAACCCCGGAACCATAACTGGGAGCATCGGGGTTCTTATGCAGTTCATGAGAGTAGAGGATTTGCTCAACAAGATCGGCATTCAGATGGAGGTTCTCAAGGCAGGGGAATATAAGGACATGGGCTCGCCTCACAGGAAACTTACGGAAAAAGAGAGGCAACTGATCCAAGATCTTATGAACGATGTGAGAGGCCAGTTTGTGGCAGAGGTGGTAAGGGGCCGCAATATGCCTGCTCAAAAGGTCAACGAGATTGCCGACGGGAGAATCTTCTCCGGCGAAAGGGCCAAGGAACTGGGCCTGGTTGACATCCTGGGGAGCTTGGAAGACGCGGTAAATTCAGCGAAGGAACTTACCGGTCTAAAGGGAGAGGTAGATTTAGTATATCCCGAGAAAAAAGGGCTCGGCATCTTTGATCTCCTGGGAGCAAAAATGCTTCAGCAGGTAGCAAGGCTTTTATCATCTCATACCTTTCCAAAAATCTCATATCTCTGGACAGGCCTTCCCGGATCAATCCTCAGCGAAAACTACTGACATCGCCCTTGCCTTCTCTTAAGACCTCCGGAATGTCGTCAATAAGGGAGACCACGCTTGAAGGGTTCTGGTAGAGGATTCCACCGTCAATGATCACATCGAGTAAGTTGCCGTAAGCCTCCCTTATGGACACAGGATCATCATAGCCGGCGCTGGTGCTTATTATGGGTCTTCCCAGGGTGCTTACTATCGCAAGACATATCCTGTTGTCGGGAATCCTTATGCCTACTGTATTGCGTCTTGTAAGCATTATCCTGGGCACCAGCTTTGTCCCCTCCAGGATGAAGGTGTATGGCCCCGGAAGAAGCCTCTTCATTGTCTTGTAAGCGTAATCGGAAACCTTGGCGTAAACGCTGATTTCCTTCAGACTGTCGCATACAAAGGAAAAGGGCTTATCGAGCTGGCGGCCCTTCAATCGGTAAACGGTCTGTATGGCCTTCTTGTTGTAAAGATCGCATCCGATTCCATAGAAGGTGTCTGTGGGATAACTAATGATACCACCTTCATCCAGGGTCTTTGCAACGCGGTCAATAAGCCTCTGCTGCGGATTTTGAGGATTGATCGAAATAAGCGCGGTTTTTTTCGCCGCCTCTCTGGAACCTCCTTTTGCCATATCTGCCTCCCTAAAAAAAGTCGCCTTCAAAGCCGGTATTGCAAATAGGCTGAAGGGTCTCTAAGATGGTGGAATTGACTCGTATCCATGGTATCAGCTCAATAATCGGGGTAGCTTTGCGCAGATAAGGACATGGAGGCTAGGAATCAGCTTCTGTAGGTGCGGCTGAAGCCGCATCCTACCCCGGATTTTGAGTGCATGCTGTCCATGCGTAAATGGCTATTTTCATCGGCGTTGGGCTCAAATTTTAATCCTCAAAATACCTTAATGTATTAGTGTGGTTAAAATTATCGCCCGCCTTAAACTCGACGAAACTATCTCATTTACGGATGGACACTAACTGTGCCGCAGTCCGATTGAAAGGCTCGATGATGATCCCGCATGTATTCGGAGTAATCCTTTCCATTCTCTTAGGTCTTTGCCTCGGAAGTTTTCTCAATGTCTGCATCTACAGGCTTCCTGAAGGCAAATCCATAGTAAGCCCTCCATCACATTGCCCTGGCTGTGGAACACGCCTCCATTTCTATGACAACATCCCTGTCATAAGTTATCTCATTCTGGGCGGCAAGTGCAGGCATTGCTCATGCCGCATCTCGTGGCGATATCCGGCAATTGAAACCCTCGCCGCGTCTATCTCTTTTCTGCTTTTTATCAGATACGGCTTAACTTATCAATATTTGCTGTTACTTGTCTTTTTGCTTGCTCTCGTGGTTGTGAGTTTTATTGATCTTGAGCATCAGATCATACCGGATTCGATCTCGATTCCGGGAACCATAGCAGGCCTTGCCGCATCTTTTCTGCTCCCTCATAACTCCATTATTGATTCCTTGATTGGGGCGGCTGCCGGCGGGCTTGGGCTCTTTGCTGTGGCCTATCTCTACCATGCCGCTACCGGCAGGGCGGGGATGGGAGGAGGAGACATAAAGCTCCTTGCGATGATAGGCGCATGGATGGGGTGGAAGGCGCTTCCGATGATTGTTTTTCTCTCTTCCTTATCCGGCGCCCTGATAGGCGTTTTGTATCTTTCTTTCTCAAGAAAGGGCATGAGAGCGAGGATTCCGTTTGGACCGTTTTTATCCCTCGGCACCATTATCTATCTATTCTTTGGAAAGAACATCGAAAGATTCTATGTAAGCCTCCTTTACTGACGGAGAAAGCATATTGAAGATACTACCGTTTAAGGGACTCAAAACAGGGGTGCTCGCCATCCTTGTCATACTCATTGTATCGGCGATGCTCCTTGTGGACATTGTTATGATAAAGATCGCCGAAGCTGATCTCCTATCAGCAAAGGTGCGCGAGGGCTTCCTTCTGCTGAGCCTGATATCCGGGAGCATTAAGGGTAACGCCTATGAACGTGATTCCTCCAAATCTATGGAACTTATTGAAAAAGAGCTTCATTCGTCCGGCTTTACCACGGTCCTGCTAAGGGCTTCTGATACCGATGATGAAAAGATCATCGGAAAGTGGGGGAGCGCCCTTCAGGAGGCAAGACATGACGGCCTGAAGGCCGTTTCCACAAAATCCGTTGCTCAACGTTTTTACGGAACCCGTTGGGGTGTGGTATGGTTTTCACCTGAGCGTCTGATAATGTCTTCTCCCATCTCTTCACCGGCTCTTAAATGGGGATCAGTCACCATCGGATGCGATTTGGGTGAGACATACGAAGCCCTCAGGGCAAGGCAGATAACCTTCCTCCTTTTCCTCACCCTTTATGCCGCCTTTCTAGTACTTGCGGGCATGTACCTTTTCTCACGGGTCGTCGTGGCGCCCGTAAGGAAACTGCTTTCCATGGCATCCGGAATCGAGGACTTGAGGACGCAAGACCCCAAGGGAGGCGCACCCGCAAATGAGATAGACCGGCTTTTTGCCGCAGTGAGCGGGATACTCTCCCGCCTCGAGGAAAACAAGGCCCGCCTCAGGGGTCACATTGCCTCCCTCGAGAGGGCGAATAAAGAAATAGAACGGGCAAGAGATGAGATGGTAAGAAGCGAGAAACTCGCCTCCGCCGGAAGATTGGCTGCAGGTTTCGCCCATGAGATAGGAAATCCTCTTGGAATTGTTGCAGGATATTTCGAGCTTCTGAAGACAGGAAATCTCACTGAATCGGAGCGCCTCGATCTGCTTGACAGGGCGGGAGCCGAGATAGGGCGCATGGGGAGGGTCATCAGGCAGATGCTCAACATAGCAAGACCCTCCCCCCCGACCAGGGAGGTCATAAAAGCTCATGAGATCATAAATGAGACCATTGAATTCCTGGCCGGCCAGCCCTGGCTTTCCGGCATCGAGATTAAGACATCCCTTGAGGCCCGGACTGATAACGTCCTTGGGGATCCCGGGCAGTTACGGGAGGTACTCCTCAACATCATAATGAATGCTGCCGACGCCATGGAAAGAAAAGGGACTCTTAACGTGCGGACATGGCAGGAGGAGTCAAACCTGAACATAGAAATAAGCGATACAGGCCCGGGAATTCCGGAGGCGATTCTGTCAGAGGTCTTCGAGCCTTTTTTCACCACCAAAGACCCGGGAAAAGGAACCGGCCTCGGGCTCTGGGTCTGCTATAGAATCATAACCTCCATGGGCGGAAGCATTGCTGCAACGGCATCACCAGAGGGCGGAGCCTCCATAAAAATCCGGCTAGTCCTCATGCCCGGACAGGGCGCAACGAAGGATGAAAATGACGCACGTAATTCCAGAATCGGTCCGGAATCTAGGCATAAAAGATACCGGCCTGAGCCGGTATGACGATGTATTTCCATATAAAGAGCGCATCAAATGAAAAATTTAGATGAAAGGAAAAGTAGATGAACCGCGAAAGGGTTCTGGTCGTGGACGATGAAAAGAACATGCGTCATATGCTTGAACTAATGCTCGGAAAGGCAGGCTATCCAAGCAGAAGTGCAGCCGATGGTATGGAAGCCCTCGATCTCATGGATAAAACGGATTTCGAATTCATTCTATGCGATCTAAGAATGCCGAGGATGGACGGCATGACCTTCCTTATGAGGGCAAGGGAGAAATTCCCCGATAAGACCTATATTATGATGTCCGCCTATGGAACTCTCGAAACGGCACTGGAGGCAATGAAAAAAGGCGCCTATGATTATATATCCAAGCCGTTTAAGACGGATGAGGTGCTTCTCACGCTTAAGAAGGCCGAGGAAAGAGAAAGGCTTAAGGCTGAAAACACGATGCTCAGGACCCGGATAAGCGAGATTGAAAAAAAATATTCATTTAACAATATCATCGCCAGAAGCGAGGTCATGGCGCGGGTCTTTGAACTGGTCAAGACGGTGGCCGACCATGACACCACCGTGCTCATAACAGGAGAAAGCGGGACCGGCAAGGAGCTGATTGCAAAGGCAATCCACTCAAGCGGTGGAAGGGCGAAATATCCCCTTGTAACGGTAAACTGCGGAGGAATTCCCTCCGGCCTTATGGAAAGCGAACTCTTCGGCTTCAAGAAAGGTGCATTCACGGATGCAGTCAGGGATAAGCCGGGCCTCTTTGAGCAGGCAAACGGCGGAACGCTCTTTCTGGATGAAATAGGGGAACTTCCATACCCTCTGCAGGTCAAACTGCTAAGGGTGATCCAGGAAAGAGAGATCACCCCCCTCGGAGGATCACACGCGGTCAAGGTTGACGTAAGGCTTCTAACCGCGACATCAAGAAATCTGGATATAGAAACAGCCGAGGGCCGCTTCAGGGAAGACCTTTATTACCGCATCAATGTTTTAAGAATACATCTTCCTCCCCTTAGGGAAAGGAGGGGAGATATTCCTCTTCTTGCGGGATATTTCATATCGCTTTTTAACGCAAAGCTCGGCAAGAGCATTGAAGGCTTAAGCTCTGAAACTGTTCCCCTCCTTATGGAATACCAATGGCCAGGCAATGTAAGGGAATTAGAAAACATTATGGAAAAGGCAGTGTTACTCGCGCGAGGAAAATGGATTACCCCTAATGATCTGGGGCTCGGAGGAACGGCACAAGGACCTTATTTGAACAGAGCACCAGATGATCTATCCATCAAACGGGCCACCAGGGGGCTTGAAAAATCACTCATTCAACGGGCCTTGATAAAGACCGGCTGGAACAAGAGTCAGGCTGCAAAGCTCCTGGAGCTAAGCCGGCCCATGCTGCTGCTAAAGATAAAAGATTATGGAATCAAACATTAAAAGGACAATACATAAGGATATATTAGGTTAGGTATTGACACATTATTAAGTTTATTTTATTTTTGGCTAGTCTATAACATAGACATCATATCAGGCAGCGCTGATAAAGGAGGTGATGAAACAGCAGTATAGTCATAAGTACGGGACGATAAGTATTAGAGCCGAATTCCATAACCACTTCTTGCCGTAAGGAGGTTTTAAGATGAATCGGAAATTGCTTGTTGGCCTTTCATTAATCCTTTCAATCGCATTTCTTGCCTTAACCCCTGTCTCAGCAAAAGATATCAAGGTCCTTTCGCAGTTTCCCATGAGCGGTCCGGTAGGGGCCCTTCCTGAATTCGGATGGGGCTATATTGACGGCATGAACTGGGTAAACGGCGAAGGCGGAGGCGTTAACGGAAAGAAGATCACCTGGTTTCTTGAGGACTTCCGATATGACCCTACAGTGGAGGTCGCCAATTTCAACAAGTACTGCGCAGAGCTAAGTAGAGATGAATTCATCCTTGCCACGGGATATATTACAGGAGGGCTTAAGCCCCTTGCCGACAAAGTAAACAAGGAAGAGAAGATCCCGTGGCTTGACGGGTCTTACTCGACTGAGATATTCGGTGCTGAAGGGGGCCCATCCAAATATCCTTACTACTATTCGCTTGGGGCCACTTACGGAGATCAGCTCAAGATACTGATGAAGTGGATCAAAGATAACCACAAGGCCAAGGGCAAACCGAAGGTAGGCATGGTTTACAGCCCCACAGCCTGGGGCAAGGACGGGCTGCCTGAGTCACTGGCCTATGCCCGGAAAATAGGTCTCGAAGTCGTTGCACAGATAGAATACCCTTACAGCGCAACTGACGCCACTAACGAGTGCATGCAGCTCAGGAAGGCCAAGGCTCAATATGTCATCTATCACGGCTATTCAGGGGCCTCCGGCTGCACCGCCATATTCTTTAAGACGGCAAAAAAAGTCATTAAAAACGTCCAGCTCATGGGAACCCACTACACCACCAACCGGATGTCCATTCTGGTATGTCAGGAGGCCTATGACGGCTATATAGGCGTTGCCACGAGGCCATTCCTGGATGCGGTGCCGAGGGCAAAAACCTCCATGGAAAATCCAATAGTTAAGCTTGCCCACGAATTCGCCCGGAAATACAGGCCCGAGGAATATAAAAGGGGAGTCAAAGACAAAGACTCCATCAAGGACATGTTTCTCTATCTGGAGGGACTTACCTATGCCTTTATGATTCAGAAGGTTCTCACCGACGCCGATAACTCAGGTAACCTCAGCAGGGAAGGAGTTAAGAAGGCCCTGGATAATCTCGTCTGGGACTACAAGGGCATGTTCGGAGGAAAGAAGTTCTCCTATAAGTCACACACCATCCCAATGATGCAGATTTTCAAGGCAGACGTAAAGATGGTGAAGATGGGAGAAACGATGGTGCCCACAGGGGCCGTGAATCCTATCACTGACTGGATCAACAGCGACGAGATAAAGTGGTAGGGAAAGATGCAGTGCCCCCCTGGGCTGTTAAATTGGAGGGGCCTGCTTCCTGCCTGTCCTGAATCGCCACATACCCATGCCGGAGGTTCAGGCTGACAGCGAGGGAGCGGTTTCAACCCTAAATCTAAAACAAAGCTGTGGGCAGCTAATGACCGATCTTCTTCAGGCGCTGGGATCAGGCATATTGGTGGGGCTTGTATATTCCCTCCTGGGTCTTTGCATAGTGATCGTTTACAAGGCATCGGAGGCATTCAACTTCGCCGTAGGCGAATTTATGGTCACAGGCTCTTTCCTGTTTTACATCTTTTTCTTTGACCTTCAATTTCCCTTTCTGATTGCCTTACCGCTCGGGCTGGCCGCAGCAGCCGCCGCAGGCGCCGTTATCGAGACACTAACAATAAGGCCTCTAATAGGCAGATCACCTATCGCAATGACCATAATTACACTGGGGCTAGCCTTTTTCATAAGGGCCTGCCTCCAGCTTATATTCGGCTCCCACAGCTATTCGTTTTTCCTGGAGCTGCCGGACATCTCTATTGATGCAGGGGAACTCCTTTTTCTCTCTGATCCTCTATGGGCAGGCATTATGGCCCTTCTTACCTTCTTCATCGTGATGTTTTTCCTCTTCAGGACGAAATGGGGGCTTGCAATCAGGGCCACCTCGGAAAATCAGGCAAAGGCAATGGCCTTCGGGATTAACGCCAAGATGATACTCCTTGTAGTCTGGGCTGCATCATCAGCCTGTATTGCAGTTGCGGGAATAATGATTTCAAACTTCGGGGCCCTTTCAACCATGTCCTCCATCGTGGGTCTCAGGGCTATCCCGGTGGTACTCATAGGAGGCATGGACAGCATTGGAGGGGCGCTTGCAGGGGGTATCATCGTTGGTATATGCGAGTCTCTGGTAGGGACCTACATCGAACCCCTGGGATTTACAGGATTCAAGGAAGTAGCCCCATATATACTTCTCCTGATAGTTGTGCTCATCCGTCCCTACGGTCTATTTGGTACCGTTCGAATAGAAAGGGTCTAGCGATGCTGGCCGTCGAGAACCTCAGGGTCGTTTATCATGACGTAATCTCTGTCCTGAACGGCATATCCATCAGTCTGGAAAAGGGAGAACTCCTGGTCATAATCGGAGCAAACGGTGCAGGTAAGACCACTCTTCTAAGGACAGTTGCAGGCATGATTGATTTCTACGACGGCGAGATTATAGAGGGAGATATTACCCTTGACGGCCTATCCATTAAAGGGGTGGATACCGTAGGGATCATGAAACACCACGGTCTTACATACGTAATGGAGGATAGGCCCGTATTCTGGTATCTCACCATAGATGAAAACCTCAGGGCAGCCGCTTTCTCAGGGCGGGGCCGAAACGTGAAGGCGGATATGGAAAAGGCCTATCAATACTTTCCTCCGCTTAGAGGCCTTGCCAAGAAGAAAGCGGGTTACGCATCGGGAGGAGAGCAACAGATGCTTGCCATCGCAATGGCGCTTATGACTCAGCCCGGAATCCTGCTGCTGGATGAGCCTTCTCTGGGGCTTGCGCCCCTCATAACCGAAGGACTGTTTGCGATCATCAAACGTCTTAATGAATCAGGTATAAGCGTAATGCTTGTTGAGCAGAACGCAAGCGCAGCTCTTGAAATAGGCTCAAGGGGCTATGTAATGGAGCTTGGACGCATAGTGCTTGAAGGTAAGGCCTCGGAACTTGCGGCGAACAAGGATGTCCGGGAGTTCTACCTGGGCTCCGGGGAAAAGGCCCGCAGGAGCTACAGGGACGCCAAACGTTACAAGAGACGAAAGAGATGGCTATAGAGCACCTCAAAAAAAACGGGCTTCTCAAGATAATGGGGATAAGGCTTTCCTTCGGCGGGCTTCAGGTCTTAAATAACATAAACCTCTCTGTCAGGCAGGGAGAAATCCTCTGCATAATAGGCCCCAACGGAGCGGGAAAGACAAGCCTCCTAAACTGCATAAACGCCCACTACAGACCCCAGGAAGGCGATATACTTTTTGAAGGAAAGAGCATCATAGGTCTTAAGCCGCACCAGGCTGCGGCCCTGGGGATTGCCAGAACCTTTCAGAAGGTGGAACTCTTTCAGGGGATGACCGTCCTGGATAATATTAAGCTCGGCCGCCACATGATGATGAAATTCTCTCTCACCGGAAGTTTCTTCAGGTTCCCCGGTCTGGTCAGAGACGAGATATCGCACAGAGCGGCGATTGAAGAGGAAATAATAGATTTCATGGGCCTGTCCGGCTTCCGCTACTCACCGGTAGGCGTGCTTCCGCTGGGGATAAGAAAGAGGGTGGACATGGCCAGGGCCCTTGCCATGAAACCCAGGATACTTCTGCTCGATGAAATCATGAGCGGCATGGCCGTTGAGGAAAAGGAGGACATGGCAAGCTATATCCTGGATGTCCAGAGGGATATGGGCATGACGGTAGTCTGGATCGAACATGATCTGGCTGCGGTAATGGATCTTTCGGATCGTGTATGCGTGCTTAACTTCGGCACAAAGATAGCCGAAGGAAGCCCCGATGAGGTCAGAGAGCACCCCAAGGTGATAGAGGCCTACCTCGGAAGGCAGAGGAAATGAAGATGAAATCCATACCTGCCGACAATCTGATTTCCCTCATTGTGAGAAACGCCTCGCAGATGCCTGGGGAGGATGCAATAAGGGAGAAACGATTCGGTATATGGATGCCCATGACCTGGGCCGGGTTTGAGGCAAATATCCGCCGGTTTGCTCTGGGACTCGTTGCTCTCGGTTTCCGGAAAGGACAGAATCTTCTCATAATCGGAGACAACAAGCCGGAATGGATTATAGCAGAGTTCGGCGCCATGGCCGCCGGAGGGATTCCTACAGGGGCCTATCCAGACAGCCTCCCCGAAGAGATAAGATATTTGGTAACCTATTCGGAGTCAACCATCCTGGTTTTGCGCGATCAGGAACAGGCCGATAAGATCATATCCATCTGGGAGCAGATAAAGGCCACCGTCAGGGCCGTCATAGTATGGGACTCCAGGGGCATGAGCCACTACTACAGGCAGTATCCCTTTTTCATGCGTTTTGAGGATGTTACCGAAACGGGCATGGGAATGGAAGGAGAGGGCGGGAGAGACTATCTTGCTAAAAGGGCAGCCGATATAGATTCCAAAGGACCCGCCATCATGCTTACCACTTCAGGGACTACCGCAAGGCCCAAGCTTTCCGTCCTGAGCCATGAAAACCTCCTCTTCGCCTCCGAGAGCTACGGGAAGGTGGTGAGGATGAACAGGGGAGACGAACTGCTCTCCGCGGCACCGCTTGCGTGGATCGGCGAGCAACTCTACAACGTGGTGCGATTCCTCACTGTGGGCGCCCATTACAACTTTCCGGAGGAGACCGAGACGCTCAGAAAGGATCTTGTTGAGCTTCAGCCTTACTATTTCGGCGGCACACCCGCGGTCTGGGAACTCATCATCTCAACCATACAGGCGGCCATGGATAACGCCGATTTCTTCAAGCGTTCCTGCTACAGACTTGCCATGAAAACGGCCATGAAGCAGACGGAAGCGCAACTGGCAGGCAGCAAGCCCGGCATCTTGACGGCAATCGTCGGCCCCCTGTCGGATTTCTTTGTGCTGCGTCCCCTCAAAAACAAAGTGGGCCTCGGGAGGGTAAAGATGGCTGTAACCGGCGGAGGCGCTATATCTCCCGAGGTATTCAAGTATTTTAAGGCCCTGGGAATTGATCTAAGACAGGTCTTCGGCCAATCGGAGTGTTCTGGCATCGCAACCACCCACAGTGGTGATGATGTCCGGCCCGAGACCGTCGGTGTCCCTATCCCGGGCGTGCTGGTGAAGATATCGGAGGCAGGAGAGATCCTGGTCAAGGGAAAGAACACGCACCTGGGCTACTACAAGAACGAAAAGGCCACCAGGGAAGGCTACACCCCGGAGGGTTTTCTCAAGACAGGCGATACCGGTTATTTCGGTGAAGACGGTCATCTTTATGTATTTGACAGGGCAAAGGATGTGATGACACTGGCAGACGGCACCAGATTCGCTCCCCAGGACCTGGAGACCCGACTGAAGTTCAGCCCTTACATACACGAGGCAATTGTATGCGGGGCAGGAATGCCTTTTGTCGTAGCGGTGGTAAGCATTGACCTTGAAAATGTAGGGAACTGGGCGAAAAAGAGAGGAATGTCCTTCACCACCATACAGGATCTTTCCCAGAGGCCGGAGGTCTATGCCCTCATCCGGCAGGAGATAGAAGCCATCTGCAGGAGGTTCCCCGCAAACATAAGGATAAGGCGTTTTGCAATTCTCATAAAGACCCTTCATCCGGATGACGGGGAACTTACAAGGACAAAAAAGGTAAGAAGGGCATTCGTAAACGAAAGGTACAAGGCGCTTATTGAAGACCTTTACAGCACTAAGAAAAGCCATAATCTGGATATCGAGATACGTTATGAAGACGGACGGGCATCCGCCTTCAAGGGCCTTGTTAAGATAGAGGAGGTATGACATTGAAATCTGTGTCGGAGACTTATAATGATCTTTTTTCCTCCAACGCCGTATTCGGCTACAGGCAGGATGAGAGGATATTCAGGACCAGGTTCAAGAGGTTCTGCTTTGCCGCGTTTATGGTTCTTGCTGGTCTTATGGTGGCCGGATCGCTGGCCGGTATAGGGGCAAACGAGTATCATTATTTCATCATGAACCTCATCCTGATCAACTTGATCGCCGCTGTCGGGCTTAATCTGCTAGTAGGATTCGCCGGCCTTCTATCGCTTGGGCACGCTGCCTTCATGTGCGCCGGGGCATATACTTCGGCCCTTCTTATAACGCGTTTCGGTATCCCATTTGCTGTCTCTGTGGCTGCAGCCGGGCTTTCAGCCGCGGCCCTGGGTATTATAGTGGGCACACCGTCCCTCAGGATCAAGGGGTTTTACCTGATGGTAGCAACTCTTGCCTTCCAGTTCGTAATTGACTACGTAATCATTCACTGGGAGGGCGTAACAAAGGGCACAAGGGGTCTTGAACTCCCCACTCCTTTTTTTCTGGGCATATCCCTTGAGAAAAACCTCTCCTACTTCATCTTCCTCTTTTGTCTGACGCTTCTCCTTATATGGGGGGCTAAGAATATTACACGCTCGAAGATAGGCAGGGCCTTTATCGCCATCCGGGATAACGACGTATCCGCTGAGATAATCGGTATATCCATCTTCAGATACAAGCTGCTTTCCTTCGGGCTGGCCTCATTTTATGCCGGCGTCGCCGGTGCACTCTTTGCCGGACTCCTTAGGACAGCCATACCGGGAGACTATAGCTTTCTGCATTCCATAATAATACTTGCGATGGTTCTTGTAGGAGGGCTGGGAAGGCTTGTGGGAACTGTGTTTGGAGTTATCTTTATAACCCTTGTGCCCGTACTGCTTGACCAGAGCGTGAGTTTCCTGGCGCAGGTCTATGATCCCAACATCACTATCATACTAGGCCCGGTAAAAGATCTTGTCTTCGGAGGCCTCATCATACTTTTCATCATCTTCGAGCCGGAGGGGCTTGTTGGAGTCTGGATACGCATCCGGGACTATTTCAGAATATGGCCCCTTCCCTATGTGTCGGAATAGGAATGCGGCTCCTGCTCAACAGGCACGGAATATTCCCACTGCAAATCAATACAAACACTGCGGTCAATGTTTGAGGACAAAAACCGCATCGCCGCAAGCGGCGCGAAAAACCAGCTATTTAAATGCTGAAAAGCAGGATTCCAGCCACCATTGCCGAAGAAATCTCCCCGGGATTGCTAACCTTTGTCATTCGGTGGATAGGCCAACCGACCCCGTGAGCGAGCTTGAATACGTTTATGCCAAGGGCCTCCATGGAGGGTCTGGCAAGCGAGGGATGCCTGCATTCGCCGCTGCCGGAAAGAACATCGCAGGGCTCGTCATTGCAGAAGACCGGTTTACAGGAGCCCGCAGCAAGGGCCCTTGCCTTTTTGAATCCGGAGGAGCGGGCTTTTATTTCAAGCCCTGCCGCTATACGAAATATCAGTTCAAATATCCTGAACCTCTCATCTGAGAAAAGAAGCACAGGCTCCACATCAAGTTTAAAGAAAAGGGCCTCTTCAAAGCCGGCTATAAAAGACTTTGCCTCCCTAGGCCCCATGACATGGGGCGGGCAATTGGCGCTCTTGCCGTAGCCTGTACACCCAGGCGCCCTGCACATCTCAACCAGCTCATCTTCAACGGATATGGAAGGCGCCTTGATAAAGACAGCGGCGGTCGCGCCGTAACGCAAGGCCTCTTCCCTCAGCAGCTCCCGATTCATTTATACCGCCTTTCGCGCATCAAGGTATGCTCTCCACAGAGGCAAATCCAGGTTCATGGAGCGGTATGAGTATATCGGCCGCCTCCTTTACCTTAAGCATTATGTCATAGGCCTCATAGGCATTGACATGGGTTCCGGGAGGAATAACCTCCATCTCCATTGCTCGGACTTCCTTAGGCGGATGGAAGTTTTCCATGATTACGCAGAAGCCTGTTATGGCAGCCCTGCCCCCGGAGGTATTTACAAAAACAGTAAGTCCTCCAGGCGAGTGGGCTGGAGTATGCATGACCTCTATACCGGAAATGATTTCACCGTCCCTGGAGACGATCCTTATCTGCCCGTTTTCCTCAACATCCTCCACATAATCGGCAAGATACCGAAAATCCAGGGGATGTGGGTTGTGGATACGCTCCAACTCCTTTTCATGAACGAATATCTCGGCATTTACGCATTTAAAATCATTCTCGCAGTGATCGTTATGAAGATGGGTGTGGATGACGACATCAATATCCTTAGGCGATAGGCCCCATCGCCCCAGTCCATCCTCAAAGGTATATATCTTACCGCCGATCTTCTCTTCCCTGTCCTTGGACTTGATCGGGCTCATCTCGCCGGTATCAACAATGATCTTCCTATCGCCACCCTCCAGATACCAGCAGTAGATGGGGATTGCATACTCACGGCCGTAACCGTGCTGATAAGTCATCATGCCCTTGTCGAATACCTTCGTTCCCATCACTATAGGATGGATTTTGAAATCACTGGTCATCTGTTCCTCTCTTTTCGCAGGCCCGTTGGCCTCTTCAAGCTATCGCGATACGCTTCCCGGGCTTTTATAGGAAAATCCATCGTCTCATACCGGCGCAGGCCGGTATCCAGTCCTTTTTCCGGCCTTCGCCGGAATGACGACCTGGATTCCGGATCGAGGCCGGAATAACATGCGGCATTTTCATTTTCGTTGTGCCCCATTTGAGCATGGCCCGTAGAAGAAACCATCCGTTAGCCCCCCGACCCTCATGCCCGAATAGCGCACAACGAAGAATAAAACACTCAGCATACAAGCGTCCGGCACGCTTGAGAGCACAGTTCAAATGCAGGCATTACCTTTGCAAACAAACCGTTAAGAGCGGCAAGGTAAGCGGCTTGAACACTTTCTGCCGGAACACAAATACCGTTGAAAGACAGAGACCTTGCTGCGCAAGCATCCTGCGCAAGAAAACACTCAAAACCAAGGTCAGCCGCGGCACGGATAGTTGTATCAATGCATATATGGGTCATCATTCCTGCGATCACAAGTCCGGTAATCCCCGCACCACGCAAATGAGCAAGCAATTCCGTTTCGCGAAAGCTGTTCGGAAAGTTCTTTTGGAAAATAGGCTCACCCGGATGGGGACGAACCGAGGCGTGGATCTCCGAACCGGGGGTGCCGGGCAGGAAAAACGTTGCTCCGGGACGAGCAGCGATGTGCCGTATATGAATGACAGGTTTGCCGTTCAGGCGGAAGCTTTCAATCAACTCCGCTGCTTTAGCGGAGGCGGCCTCAGCGCCTGCAACCTCCATTGCTCCGCCTGGAAAGTAGTCATTCTGAATGTCTATGATGATAAGTGCTGTAGTCATAAAGACCCATTAAAACTCTGATCATGGAACCTTAATCAGCCGGCTGCAGTTTTGAAAGCGCCATATCGGAGGGTCCGTCAGATGAGACAGTCATGTTGCTTACAAGCGCCATCAGATCTGTAATGTATAACTTGGTCTGTCCCGCCTGAGCATTCATTTGTCTGGACGCGGAGGCCGCTTCCTCCGCATCGGCGGCATTTCGCTGAGTCACCTGATCAATCCCAGATAGGGCTTTATTTATTTGGCCTATCTCATTGGCCTGTTCCTCGGTCGCCCCGGCTATATCGGCTACAAGAATGCCCGACTTGGAGGCACTCTGGGCTACCATCTGAAACTCGTTATTGACCCTTTCCACCAGCTGAGATCCCTGCTTGACCTTGACAACCGTACCTTCTATCAGTGTGGCAGTATTCTTTGCGGCGTTTGCAGCTCTCAGGGCAAGATTTCTCACTTCATCAGCAACCACCGCAAACCCGGAGCCGGCTTCCCCCGCCCTAGCCGCTTCCACGGCGGCATTGAGTGCAAGCAAATTGGTCTGAAAAGCTATTTCATCAATAGTCTTAACTATCTTCTGAGTCTCCTCAGATGCGCTGAATATCTCGTGCATTGATTCAGTCACTTCAACCATTGACCGGTTCGCCCTGCCGACCACTTCATTTACTTCTCCCATGAGGCGGTTTGCCTCCGAGGCGTTGCCTGCGCTTTTACGCGTCACTGAAGCCATCTGTTCGATTGAAGAAGAGGTCTCCTCCAGTGCTGCCGCCTGCTCTGATGCTCCCTGTGCCAGCGAAGAGCTGATCTCAGATACCCGGCCGGCACTCAGGGCGCTTTGCTCCGAGGCATCAAGCACGCCTTCCCCATGCAAGCGAATTTTTGACAAAAACCTCATTGTCTTAACAAGGACAAATAAAACAGTTGTAAGAACCAGCAGAGCCAGAGCCGTCATTATCATTCTCATAAAGCCGGCCATTTCATCAGCCCAGGCGCGTATGGTAACGGCATCCTCCTCTGCCTGTTTTCTTAGTCCCATCATGACAGCTCGGTATTGCCTCCAAAGAGGTGTCTGGAGGTCGTTCAATGTTTTTATTGCCTCGGCGGTTTCTGTCTGTGACAGCAGGTGAATCTTCTTTTGGAGAACAATATCCTGATCGAAATGCTTTATGATGGTTTCCAATGAAGAACGGATATTATCGGCCGACAAACTGCCCTCAGCCAGAGAAGCGATTCGGTCCAGAAGCTCTCTGAACGATTTCTCAGCCACTTCATGATTTTTGTAGGCAGTAGGATTCTTGGGCTCAAGCAATATGTTACGCGTGGCCTGTCCCATCTGAAGGCCTTGACCAAGGAGATTTGATGCGGCAATAGCGATGGCATCAGTATTCTGAATTTCCTTTATAAGGCTACCCTGCTTTACCTGAACCCAGGCCAAAGAGCCGATCCCCACAAGGATCACCGCAAAGACCCCTAGAAGCCCGGCTTTAAGAAATGTACTTAAATTACTCATAATTTTAGTCCTCTTAATCCGCCAAACACCCCTGTCCCCTATGGCGAAATGGGGCGCCACATTAAACTCGAGGAGCTTATAGAAGCAAAACCTCCCCGGCCTTGCGACTGCTCATACCTCCGCTTCCTCGCCGTGATAACGATGCCTCAGCTTTGCAGTATCAATCTTGCGGGCCTCCTTTACTCCTGTCTTGAAGGCCTTCAGGTTCAGAGTTCGGGTTCCGGGCGGAACCCGCGCCATCAAAGCGGCCTCTACGGCACCCTCCGTCACCTCCGGGCACAGGCAGGAGACGGCACCGAGTGCCACCATATTGGCCGCAAACTCCTTGCCGATCTCCCTTCTGGCTATGCCGGTAAAGGGAATGGCAATGGTCCTCCCCGGCGGAGGCTGACCGACATTGGTCGAATCAATGATTATGATGCCCTCGCGCTTGATATCCTTTGAATAAAGATCGCAGGATGCCTGGTTCATCGCGAGCAGGAGATCTGGAACAAGGGCCTTGGGATAGTCAATAGGTTCATTGCTGATTACGACCTCCGCCTTGCTCGCTCCCCCCCGCGCCTCAGGGCCGTAACTCTGGGTCTGGGCGACCTGTTTTCCCCCATAAACCGCAGCTCCTTCCGCAAGGAGAATGGCGGCCATAATAATCCCCTGACCTCCCGAACCGCTAAGCCTCACCTCATATCGCCTTCCGCTCACTTTTTAAGTTCCTCCGCCGCCGCCGCCACTGCCCTTTCCCTTATCTTTCCGTACTGCTCGGTATAGACAGGCTTTTCCTCATCTGCAAGTATCCCTATCGTAAATCTTCCCTTCATTTCGTCATGCCCCATGCCGGCAGCCTTCTCCGCGGGTACCGCGCTTTCCTTAAACCACTTGAGCATGGTCACGGGATCCCCCATCTGATTGCGTCTTCCAAACTGCACGTGACAATTGCTCATGACCTCAACGACCGCAAAGCCCCTCTTCCTTATCGCCTTTTCAATCACCTCATCGAGCATCTGCACATGGTAAACCGTTCCCCTGGCCACAAACGCCGCCCCGGCCGTCACCGCTAAATCGGCGATAGAGAAGGCGTGCTCTATGTGCCCCCACGTGGAGGTGGTGGCAACGCTCCCATAGGGAGTTGTGGGGGAGAACTGGCCTCCTGTCATACCATAGATCTGATTGTTTATAATAATGGCCGTCAAGTCCAGGTTTCTTCTGGCCGCATGGATAAAATGGTTTCCTCCTATGGCCGTGGCATCGCCGTCACCCATAACCGTTATGACGTTCAGAGAAGGTTTTGCCAGCTTGATGCCTGTCGCAAAGGTCAAGGCCCTCCCATGAGTAGTGTGGAGGGTGTTAAAATCCACATATACCGGCATCCTGCCTGAACATCCTATGCCTGACGCCATTACTATATCGTCCTTGCTAAGACCTATCTTATCTATGGCCCTTATGAGGGAGCCCAACACTATGCCATTACCGCACCCCGGGCACCATACATGGGGAAACTTCTTGTCGTGTCGAAGATATTTGTGAATAAGTTTAGTTATCTCCTCAGGCATAGAGCCCTCCCGCTACTTAGTGTTTATCCGTAAATGAGATAGTTTTATCGAGTTCAAGGCGGGCGATAATTTTAACCGCAGGAATACATGGAGGCATTTTGAGGATTAAAATTTGAGCCCAACGCCGAAATCGGCACAAAATAGCCATTTACGGATGGACACTACTTAATCTCAAGGATACGTCCAAGTATCTCCCCGGGGGTTATCAATCCGCCGTCAATGCGATTGTGCTTCACGACGCGGCAATCCGTACTGTTTACCCTTTTGACCTCCCGGCTTATCTGCCCCATATTCATCTCAGGCACTATCACCGCCCTGCATCCGGCGAGCACCTCTTCGACCACATGTCTTGGAAAGGGAAATAGTGTAATAAGCTGGAGCATCCCCGCCTTCAGCCCCTTCGCCCTTGCCTCCACAACTGCCCTTCTGGCGGATCTGGCAACAGAGCCGTAGGCTATCACACAGACATCCGCGTCCTCTGTCATGTAAGAATCACTCAGGATTATCTCTTCAAAGCCCTGTGTAATCTTTCGGAAAAGCCTTTTCATGAAAGGATCTATCTCGTCGGCGCGTTCTGTGGGAAATCCTCTGACATCGTGGATAAGGCCGGTTACGTGATAGCGGTATCCCTCACCGAATGCCGCCATCGGAGGAACCCCGCGGCTGTTGTCTGCGTAAGGAATATACCATTCGGGCGGCATATTGGGTTTCGGCCTGTCAATCACCGGAAGAGCCTCAGGCAAGGCAAAGGACTCCCTAGTATGGGCCACGACTTCGTCGGAAAGGATGATTACAGGCACGCGAAAGGCCTCTGACAGGTTGAAGGCCTTTACCGTGATGTCGAAGCAGTCCTTAACCGAGGAGACCGCAAGGACTATCACAGGATGATCCCCGTGTGTCCCCCACCTTGCCTGCATTACATCCCCCTGCGAAGGGTGGGTGGGGAGCCCCGTGCTAGGGCCCCCTCGCATCACGTTTACCACCACGCAGGGAACCTCGGCGATGCAGGCGTAGCCAAGGTTTTCCTGCATAAGAGAAAATCCAGGCCCGCTTGTGGCGGTCATGGATTTCACTCCCGCCAGGGATGCTCCGATAACAGCGCCCATGCTCGCTATCTCATCTTCCATCTGGATGAAAGTCCCCCCGATTCGGGGGAGCCTTATAGACAGTATCTCGCTTATCTCAGATGCAGGCGTTATCGGGTAGCCTGCAAAGAATCTGCATCCGGCCGCCAAAGCTCCTTCCACAACCGCTTCGTTTCCCTGAAGCAACCTTACCTTGCCCGGTGATTTTTTCCTCATATCAGCCTTCCCCGGATTTTTCTTTGATGGTTATGGCAAAATCCGGGCAGTGGAGTTCGCAGAACCTGCATCCGATGCAGTCATGAGGACGCTCAAAAACAGGCGCGCCCTGCTCGTCTCTGCCTATGACATTTCTGGGGCAAAAGGCGGCACATATACCGCACGACTTGCACCAATCCTTGAATATGATGTGCTCGAAGACCTTTTTGCCCTTAACAGGCCCCGAGGTTTTCTCCGGTACTTTATCTTCCGTATTGCTCAATTCAACACCGCCCTTTTCATTCCCATCCGGGAAATGGATAGATCAAATCAGCAGTTGCAAACTGAGGTGGATAAACAATCTCGAGAGCCGGAACTCCGCTTTCCATGGCCGACTGCCACTGCGCTACCAGCCCTGCGCCAAGGACATTTTGTCCCCTCTCGTTTTGCTGTTCACCCCCAAATCTTATGCCCCTCCACGGCAATATAAGTTCTGAGGCAGGCATCTCAAGTCCATTTGCAGCCGATTGGATCGCCTTTACATCCTTAGAGCCTGCCTTGTCCAGCACATGCAGGAAGGCCTGAAGCCCTGTAAAGGCCCTGGCGGCAACTCCGTCCATGTCTTTTCCGGTCTTTTTCCGGTAAAGATTATTTATGCCCCGCGCAAGCGGAAGGGATTTGAAGAGGGCCGGAATAAACTCGGCACCGGTAAGCACTCCCAGTGCATCCTCCTTAAGGCTCTCTCCGAATGAGACATCTCTGAAAGCCATGCTGCGGCCCCAGATGACACGGGGAGAAAGGCCCAATTCCTTGAATGTCTTTATATACTTCACCGCATCCGCTGTTTGTGATATAAGGGCCAGGACGCCCGGTTTAGCTCGCGCAGCAGCCCTTGCCTGAATGGAAAACCCTTCTGAGTTTCTGGGATATCTCACAGACAGAGGAATCTTGAATCCGTATCCGGAGCCAAGCCTTGAAATTCGGCTGAGGAACTGATCGCCCATATCAGAGTCCTCTCCCAACAGCACGATTTCTCTTATCTCCTCCAGAGGGATCCGGTAGGGCATCCCAGCCTTACCTTCTGTCAGCGCCTTCAAGAAATAAAAGAAATACCTGTCAATCGAAAGATTGTTAGGGGTTGTTCGCCAAAACCATCTGTTTCCCTGAGTGGTCAGGTTCAGGGCCTTGGATGTAGCCGTGAACATAGGCACCTTGGCCTTTTCACACACCTCGCTCACGCTCTTTGTCACCGTTGAATTGTAGCATCCCAGTATGCCTGCAACCTCATCTTCCCTGATAAACCTGGCCGCCACGTCGGCACCCCTCGCCGGATCAGACCTGTGGTCGCCGAAAAGGAGCTTCACCTTTGCCCCGCCAAGACCGGGGATGCCTTGCCAGCGGGCGATCGTCATAGAGAGGCCGGGTATCTCCCTGTTTGCCGTCTCCGCGGCCAGTTCAAAGGCTTGCCGCATTTCCCTTCCGGTACTCTCAAGCCTTCCCGAAAGGGGGAGTATCACACCGATCTTGACTTCACCCTGAGCCCCGGCGGGGCAGTATAACCCAATCAGGAAGAAGATCAAAAGCGCCGATTGCGACAACAGCTTTCCCAAACACTTCATTTGATATGATCCGTTTGTTGTTGTAGACTTTTTTCTTGCACGGAGGGTCATGAGCCCATCAGGATATGCCTGGTGCTCCTACAGCAATGACAAGGATATCTTACAGCCTGGCTTCAATAAATGCCAACATAATTTGACAGGCCCGGTGATCGGATCCGGAAAAATAATTCATCCGACCGGTCTGATAATATGACAGCGAGTGTATGGACAAATGAAGACTCAAGCATTTTACAAAGTGCCATTCGGCAAAGCCACAATGGAATTCGGCCCTCAACCAGGAATTAGCTTCTCGGTTGCAGAGGCAGGAGGCAAAGTCCCTCTTCCCAACCCTGCCTCGGTCCTTTCCGATGCCCTGAGAAGGCCCATAGGCGCCCCGCCTTTGGCGGAATCCGCAAGAAAGGCCAAAAGGGTCTGCATAGTATTTACAGACAGCACCAGGGCCTGCCCCGACGGACTTCTGGTTTCAGGGATACTAGGAGAGCTTCTGGAGGCTGGAATCCATGGTGATGCCATAACCCTTCTTTGCGGCGTCGGAATGCACAGGCCCAGCACCTCCCAAGAAAAGACCGAAAAACTCGGAGAAGATATCTGCCGCAAATATAATATAGTGGATCATGACGCGCGCAATCCTGCGCAATTGGTCTTCCTCGGCAATACCCAGGCGGGTATCCCGATCGCGGTTAACCGTACCGCCTTTGAATCCGATCTCATAATCGCTACAGGCATAGTTGAGCCTCACCAGTACGCGGGATATTCAGGCGGAGGAAAGACGCTTGCCGTCGGCGCTGGAGGAGAGGACTTTATTGCTCACACCCACGGCCCTTCCATGGTTGACCATCCCGGGACCCGTCTCGGAGTTATCAACGCAAATCCCTTCCAGGATGCGCTCCAGGAGACCGCACGGCACGCAGGGCTTTCCTTCATAGTAAACGTGGTCTTAGATTCAGAAAAAAGAGTTGTAAAGCTCGCCGCGGGTCACCCGGAAAGATGCTTCTTTTCGCTTGTGGATTCGGCTAGAAAAATATTTGAGGTTCCCATCCCAAGGCAGTTTGACGCGGCAATAGCTGGCGTGGGCCATCCCAAGGACGTAAACCTCTATCAGGCATCGCGCGCGGTAAGCTACCTCCATTTTGCCCCGGTTCCCGTTGTAAAGGAAGGCGGAGTCTATATACTGCCTGCGCCGGCACCCGAAGGCGCCGGGGAAGGCTTAGGAGAGAGGCGTTTCCTAGATACCATGAAGGGCGCAGGGGATATGGCTTCCCTCCTTGCGGAACTCAGGGTAAGGGGTTATCCGGCCGGAGCGCAGCGTGCCTTTGTAATGGCCAAGGTAATGGAGAAGAGATCAGTCATAGTGGTAGGGTCAAAATGCCCGGAGCTGGTGAAGGAGTTGCGCATGATCCCTGCGGGCACGATGGAAGAGGCCTTTTCTCTTACCGCTTCAATCCTGGGAAAGAAGAGGATCGAAGCCCTTATCGTCCCACATGCGCTATTAACTTTGCCTGTG
>MNYJ01000030.1 GCA_001874005.1 Desulfobacteraceae bacterium CG2_30_51_40 | reverse complement strand
CGGTTGAAAAGGGAATGGCCCTTGCGCTCCTTACGTCTCAAATGACCAGGGAAGAAGTCTTGGTTTCTTACATGCCTGTTCTGGGGTTACCAAAACACGAACCATCATTAGATTTGCATATGATGATAGCTAAGGAATTGAGCGGTGATATCAAGATCGCGATAGCCCTTGGAAGGATGCCGCTCCAGGTCGCCTCTGAACTGATCTATCTTTCACAGTGCGACCAGGAAAGCGTCTTCAAAACGATTGATTACTTAATGTTAAATAATAACTATCAGATACAATTTATTGATTTAGTTAAGGACATGTCCTTCATAGCCGGATCATCAATTACCGAGTTCCTGCTAAGAGCGGATCTTACGGAAATAATAAACGACAAAAATCTCAGCAATCCCAGGAAGGCCAGAAAGCTTATGGATCACTTGCGGAATCTGAGGAATCCCACCCTTGCCATGGCCGAAAAGGCCTTTAAGGAGAGTCTTGCCTCAATCGCTCTTCCTGAAGGAGACACTATCATAGCCCCGCAATACTTCGAGTCCCCCTATTATGAACTCAGGGTTAGGTTCAAAGACCAGGAGGAGCTTAATAAGAAACTTGATGCAATAGCATCGCTGGAAGGTATCAACCGCTTACTTGAACCCTGGAAGTCATGAGAGTAACGCGGCTGAGGGGTGAAAATGATTTTTGCACTAACTTTCAACCTTAACATTAACATTATAAAATAACAATTTGAATATGAAAAATAATTTAGTTGAATTATTGGATTTTAAGGGCGATATTCTCAAACCCTGTCCCGGAACAAGGGGATATATCTGTTGCGGCTATCAGATACTAAATATAGGCGCTAATTGCCCTCTGGATTGCAGCTACTGTATATTGCAGGCTTATTTTAAGGACAATCGCCTCAAGGTCTTCTCAAACCTTGAAGAAAGGATAGGGGAGGTCGTAAGACAGATCGAGGCTCATCCGGACAGGCTTTACAGGATAGGAACCGGTGAGTTCACAGACAGCCTGGCCCTGGACCCGTTAACCGGATGGACGTCAATTCTGCTCCCAATCTTTTCAGGGAGAAAAAACGCAGTGCTTGAGCTTAAGACCAAGACCCTATCCATTGAAGGGATAATCAAATCTCCTTACAGAGATCGGATAATTGTCTCATGGTCGCTTAACAGCCCCTCGATATCGGAGAGGGAGGAAAGGGGTGCGCCCTCTATTGAGGCAAGACTTGAGGCTGCGAGGCGGTGTCAGAAAGAGGGTTTCACATTGGGATTTCATTTCGATCCCCTTGTGATTCACAAGGAATGGCAGACAGGCTATTTGAAGACTATTGAACTTCTTGACAAGTACATTGACCCGGCAGGAATTATCTGGCTGAGCCTCGGCTCCTTCAGATTCATGCCGGCCCTCAAGCAGATAATAAGGAGACGCCACCCCAAAAGCTGTGTCCTGAACGGAGAGTTCATTTTGGCTATGGATGGAAAGATGCGCTATTTCAAGCCATTGAGGACAGAGCTGTATGACTTCATGAGGAAGAACCTTGAGTCGTGGTACGGCGATCTCGGTCTCTATCTCTGCATGGAGTCGGATGACGTATGGAAGAGGGCTATGGGCTGGTCACCAGGTGATTCGGACGGACTTGCGGGGTATCTTGATTCCAGGGTTAGAAAATTTTTTAAGTAGCAATCTTTAGCAGGATATGTTAGTCAGCAGAGCGCATATAGCAAAAAAAATAGTTGTTGGGAGGTAGATTATCATGGAACTTAAAGAAAAGGTGGAAAAGGCCCTTGAAAAGGTGAGGCCCTCTCTTAAGGCTGACGGAGGAGACGTTCAGCTTGTTGATGTAGAAGCTGACGGAACAGTCAAGGTAAAACTTATGGGCGCGTGCGGCGGATGTCCTATGTCTCAGATGACACTGAAAATGGGAATAGAAAAGATACTTAAACAGAGTGTCCCGGAAGTAAAAGGGGTTGTGTCGGTCTAGATAGCACCCATTAAGTACTTGAGGCGCGATTCTAGTATGTCAGGGTGACTTCTTGATTTTATAATGGAAATCCGATAACCCCTATGCCCAAATGGTGCACAACGAAGGATGAAAATCACCCCCGCACCTTCCTCCCCCGTCGAGTGGGGGAGTAAAGGCGAGGGGCATTTTTATATAAAATGCCAGTAAATCATAAAATTAATTCAAGGAGGTAAGCATGGAAATTAAGAAGGTAGGTGTTGTTGGAGCCGGTACTATGGGTAATGGTATTGCCCAGACGGCAGCGCAGATAGGTTGCCAGGTAGTCATGCGCGATATAGAGGACAGGTTTGTTGAAAGAGGAATTGGCAGCATTGACAAATTTCTATCCAAGAGTGTGGAAAAGGGAAAGCTTGATTCCAAGGAAAAAGACGCAATTATGGGAAGAATAAGCGGCACAACAGACATGGCTAAACTTGCCGATGTTGACTTCGTGATCGAGGCCGTTATCGAAGATATTGAACTTAAAAAAAGCGTTTTCAGACAGCTTGACGAGGTTTGCAGACCCGAAATAGTTCTTGCTTCCAATACATCTTCCATGAGCCTTACTGAGATAGCTGCGGCGACCAAGAGGCCCGGGAAGGTTTGCGGGATGCACTTCTTCAATCCGGTTCCCCTGATGAAGCTTGTTGAAATCATAAGGGGTTTTTATACTAATGATGAAACCATAGCAACCACCACGGCCTTCGCAAAGAAAATGGGCAAGGTGACCGTGGAAGTAAAGAAGGATTCCCCCGGTTTTATCGTTAACAGGATTATGATTCCCCACATGATAGAGGCCATCAAGATAGCCGAGGAGGGAGTAGCCTCCATAGCGGACATAGACCTGGCAGTAAAAAATGGTTTGAACTATCCCATGGGGCCTTTCGAGCTTATGGATCTGACGGGTATTGATATCTGCTACTATGTAGCCGAATATTTTTACAAAGAACTGAACAAGGAATCCAAATGGGTATCTCCCGTACTGCTCAAAAACATGATCAGGGCTGGCAGGTTTGGGAGAAAAACAAAGGGCGGCTGGTACGATTACAATAAATAGACTTTTCTTGAACCCAAAGGGGTAACTAATCTCAGGTTCCAAAGTTCAAGGGTTCACGGTTCAAGGTTAAGAGCGATGAAAGCCAGCTAACCGTGAACCCGGCAACCCGAGCAATTACTAAAAAGGATAAAAGAAGAGGCAGTCCTCGCAGGGAGCGACTGCCTCTTCCTATTTGATGGGAAAGCGGTAAGGGGGGTTATTTGTTCTTATGCCGCATTCTTCTTCGTAGCTTTTTATATTTATGCTTTGTTATCTTCTTTCGCCTCTTTTTTACCACGCTGCTCATCCAGTTGAACCTCCAAGTCGTTGATGCCTTTTCTTACAATAGCAGCCATAGAACTGTCAACAGCTATTTAGTGTCCATCGGTTCCGTGCCGGAATAGCATTGCGCTGTCTTTACCCAGTGGGGGCAGGAGCAGGAAGGAAAGGGGTGAGCTTGGTCAATATTGGCTTAGAGATTAGTTTACATAATATATATTATCAGACGTTAATTTTTTCGCCTACCTGCCGACACGACGCTCACGTTTGTCTGCATACATCTTTTCATCGGCAAGAGCCACTAAATCCTCTGCCGACATTCCCTCGGCAAGAAAACCCACTCCCAGGCTTGCCGTCACTCCGAGTTCGCTTGCCATGGCATCGGCTAACCTTTTTGCAGCGGATATGGCGCGTTCACCTCCGAGTTCCACAAGGAGAACCGCGAACTCATCGCCTCCATAGCGATACCCAGAATCAACTCCCTGTCGTATCCTTGTATTGATAAGAGCGCCTACGCCCTCGAGCAGCCGATCCCCTGCAAGATGTCCTTTAGTGTCGTTATAAATCTTGAAGTCGTCCAAATCCAGCAACACAAGTGTCAATGGATGTTTCTGTCTTTGAGCCCTTGCAATTTCCTCCCTCAGCTTCGAGAAGAAATGCCTGTGGTTATAAAGGCCTGTCAGAGGATCCGTAATGGAAAGCCGCGAAAGCTCTCTTCGCATATTCCTCTCAAGTATGGCCCTCCTGAGTTTTGCTTCCAGCTCCTCTGCTGCAAATGGTTTGTTGATGAAATCATTTGCTCCGGCATTTATGACATCAACGTAGCTGTATTCCTTGGCGTAGCCCGTCATGGCAATGAGACCAAGTTCGGCTCGCTGCTTTCGCAGATTCCTTATAAGATCAAGACCGTCCATGCCTGGCATGCTTATATCTGTAATTACAAAGCTATAATCCCTTCGCGCTACCTCCTTGAAGCATTCGGAGGCACTGTTTACGGATTTGGACTTAAAACCTATTATATCAAGCATAACAGTAACTATTTCGCGTAGTTCCACCTCGTCATCCACTATCAGGACCAACTCATCGGCATAGTCAACCTTGTTCTGCTGGAAAGGGTTTTTCTCGGCTGATCCGTTCTCATTCATTAAGGCAACCTCGTAAGGAATTCATAAGCCCGTGCGTAATAGTTATATCAACTAATTCGCCGATCCTATTGTCTTTGCATCTAAAATTTACTACTTTATTTGTAGCGGTTCTACCCCTTTGCTGATCGGGCCTGTCTCCCGCCCCTTCAACAAGCACCTGCTGCACGGTTCCCTCAAGCGCCTTGTTCTTTCTGTGCGAGATTTCCTTCTGGATGGTCTGAAGCGTCTTGAGCCTTGCGGCCTTGGTTTCCCTGTCAAGCTTTCCCGCCAATTTCTCGGCAGCGGTTCCCCTCCTGTCCGAATACATAAATGAATAGAGGCCATCAAACTCGACCTCCTCTACAATATCCATCGTCATTTTGTAATCTTCTTCCGATTCACCCGGAAAACCAACCATGACATCGGCGGTTATTGCGATGTCGGGCCTTGCAGTTCTTAGGGCTTCTACACGCTCAAGATAATACTCCCGGGTGTAACCCCTTCCCATGAGTTTAAGTATCCTGTTCGATCCGGTCTGGAACGGCAGGTGGATATGAGGACAGAGTTTATGCACTGTCTTAAAACACTCTACCAGGTCATCGGTAAGGTCCCTGGGGTGAGAGGTTGTGAAACGTATCCGCCATATCTCATTAATTTTACCTATTCTCTTTAAAAGAGAACTTAGTGTGACCGGCTTTTCCTCCTCCATAAATCTATAGGAATTAACATTCTGTCCAAGCAGGGTCACCTCCCTTACGCCCTGAGAGGCAAGGGAGTGGGTTTCAGCCTCTATATCTACGGCAGGTCTTGAGACCTCTCTTCCTCTTACAAACGGAACAATACAATAAGAGCAAAAGTTGTTACAACCTTCCATTATTGAAACATAACCGCTTACCCTTCCGCTGAAATAACCGGGATGGACAAGCGGGGGCCGGCATAGGCCGGCCAAATCAGTAGCGACAGTTCTGGCAGACGACTTCTCGATATCCTCCACCACCTCAACCGCTCGCTTGAGTTCCCTGGGCCCCATAACGAAATCAAGCCCGGGGAACCTTTGCAGAAGCTCTGGCCCCCTGTCCTGTGCCACACAGCCCACGGCTCCTATAATCATATCAGGGTGCTTATTTTTAATCCTGATAATTCTACCTAACTGACTCATGGCCTTCTGTTCAGGTTTTTCTCTAACAGAACATGTATTGACAATAACCAGTTCAGCGTCATCCGGCCCTTCGGCAGGTAAAGCTCCGGCGTTCATAAAGGATTGTGCCAGATAGTCCGAATCGTATTCGTTCATCTGACAGCCCATGGTGAATATATAAAAGGATTTTACCATCTCTTGTGGATGGATCGCTTAAAAGATAGAGGCTTCACAATATATTACAACCTAAATCTATTTGTATATGTTCATGTTGTATTAATGATCTAATTAAATTTATGAATATGTTTTCGCACCCGGCTGCTACCTTGATCTCAAGAAGAGCTGCCTTTGGATCAAGCGTGCTGACTACTGCCATGCCGTCATAGGATTCGATGGTCCATCTAAGATAACTTATATCATTTCTTATTACTTTTATATGGTATATCTTAGTTTCATTTATCGGCATTAAAAGGAGCCCCGCCCCACATAAGCTTTGTTCGTAAGATGTTAAAGTAGCTGTAATTAATGGGTTTAGCCAGTTTAATCCTCGAGTTTGATTTATAGATCAATATCTTATCTCCGTAAGATATATCAAATCCCACCTGTCCGTCACACGTTAATATTACGCGCTCGTCACTTTCTTTGCCCATCTCGACCTTGATCTTTACGGATTCAGGCACCAGTATGGGACGATTGGTAAGTGTGAATGGGCAGATAGGGGTTACGACAAATGCCTCCATGGTGGGATAAACGATGGGGCCTCCCGCCGCGAGGTTATAAGCGGTTGATCCGGTGGGTGTTGCAATTATCAGCCCGTCGCCCTTGAATGTGGTAAGTATCTCTTCGTCTATTGAGACATACAGGTCTATTATCCTTGCAAGGGTCATCTTGTTTATTACCAGATCATTCAATACCTGCAGTTTCCTTATCTCTTTCCCGTGCCTCAGAACCGACGCCTCGAGCATAACCCTGTCTTCAATTGAAAGATCTCCTGCGAGCATACTCTCAATTGCTTCGTACATCTCATCCAGGGGTACCATGGTTAGAAATCCAAGCCCACCAAGGTTGACTCCAAGAATCGGGACACCGTATTTACCTACCATTCTTGCGGCCCCCAGGAGGGTCCCGTCTCCTCCCAGCACCACCACCCAATCCAATTCCGATGAATGTAACTGCCCTTCATCGGCGTTCAAGATGTCTGTCTCACCAAGCCGCATTTCCTGGGCCAGGGCCTGCACGCCCTTCTTTTCAAGCCACTCTCTGAGCCTCTGGGCTTCTTTCCTGGCAGGTTCATATCGGTGCTTGTAGATGATGCCTACTGATGTCACATCTTCTCCTGTCACTTGGCTTTATACTAACGGTCATGCCCGAATGGGGCACAACGAAGGATGAAAATCACCCCCACCCCTCCCTCCCCCGTTGAGGGGGAGGGATAATGGGAAGGGGCATTTTCATATAAACTCCCCTGCCCGCAGGGCGCAACGAAGAATGAAAATTCCGCACGTCATTCCGGCGCAGGCAGGAATCCAGATCCCCGGGGGACCGGATAGCATCCTAAGCCGCCGCTATGCCCATCTACGTTTATCATAAAAACATGCGAAAAGCTCTTTTATAAAGGGCTTTCCCGGCAGGGCTACAAGCTGAGGCAGCCAATGTATGCCCTCAACCCGAAAGCTGAAAAAACTACCGGCATCAAAAAACTCGAATAACCTAATAGGATGGTGACCTCCAGGCCTATCAAAAACTATTCTTGTTTTTGTAACCGGAAACCGGCAAATAAGGCACTAATTCGTAAAAAGAGGCACTACCGTGAAGCTGCCCACGTCAATAAGACCCTTGTCGGTAAGTTTGAGTTCAGGGATAACCGGAAGGGAAAGAAACGAGAGGGCCATTATCGGATCTGTAGGAAGAGAGCCTATTTCCCGGCACGACTCCCTTGCGCACCGGATTTCCCCGACTACCTCCTCAAGGGATTTATCCGACATCAGACCTCCAATCGGAAGAGGAATGCGTGCCAGGACTTTGTCTCCGGCCACTACAGCAACTCCTCCGTTCATCTCTCTGACAGTCTCCATGGCAAGCCTTATTTCTTTATCTTCCACACCAACCGCTATTAGGTTATGAGAATCGTGGGCCACAGAGGAAGCGATAGCCCCTCTTTTCAACCCGAATCCCCTAACAAAGCCAAGACCGATATTGCCTGTATCCCTGTGCCTCTCCATAACGCAGAGTTTAAGTATATCGGATGCGGTATCCGATACCGCAAGACCATCTGCCTCACGGACATCCATGAGTATCTGCCTGGTTAGAAGCTGATCCGGAACGACCTCTATAACCCTTGCGTTACCTCCCCTGTGGGAAATCTTAAGCCTCTCAAGTGTAATATCTCCACAGCGAAATGTTTGAGAAAAGCTTCTGCTTTTAGGGCTTTCACCAGAAATAAGTCTCCCATCAATCAAGACAGGCAGGCCTTTCTTATAAACATCTTTCACCTGAAAGGCGTCAAGGTCGGAAAGGACTATCAAATCCGCTAAATAGCCTGGAGCCAACGCCCCTCTTCGCTTGAGTCCGAAGTATTCGCAGGTATTAAGGGAGGCCATACCCACTGCCTGCACAGGGGAAAGTCCGAGGCTGACAGCCTTTCTGACCGTGTAGTCAAGATGTCCCCTGTATAGGACATCTTCTGCATGAAGATCGTCAGAGACTAGACAAAAGCGCCTTGAGTTCAAGCCGGTTACTATTGGAATCAGGCTTTCAAGATTGCGGGCTGATGTTCCCTCCCTTATCATTACAAATGCCCCGGAACGCGCCTTCTCAAGAGCCTCTGCCGGATCAATGCATTCGTGATCGGAACCTATACCGGAAGCAAGGTAGCCCTGAAGGTCCCTTCCCATAAGTAGAGGGGCATGGCCGTCAATCACCCCGCCATCGAATAGGAGCAATTTATCAATTACCTCATCTAAGCCTAATAGAACACCGGGGAAATTCATCATCTCAGCAAGTCCGACGATCCTTGATTCCGGGGCAAGGGATAAAAGCTCATCTGCGGAAAGAACGGCTCCGGAAGTCTCAAGATGGGTGGCCGGCACGCACGAAGGAGCTGTAAAAAACATATCCACAGCGGCCTTTGCGCTGTCTTCGAGCATGAATCGCACCCCTTCAAGTCCCATCACGTTAGCTATCTCGTGAGGGTCAGCCACCAGAGCGGTTGTGCCGTGGGCGATCAGAGCAAGGGCCAGAGCGCTTGGAAGGAGCATGCTGCTTTCTATGTGAAGATGACCCTCGACAAGACCAGGTGCTACCCATTTGCCGCTGAGGTCAACTTCATCTTTTCCTCTGTAGGACGGTCCTACACCTGCTATCACACCCCCGATGACCGCAACATCTCCTTTCAGTATCTCCGAAGTAAACACATTCAGGATATTGCCGTTTTTCAGCACCAGGTCGGATTCGATCTCACCTCGGGCGGCCGCTATCAGGGACTTGAGTCGCTTTCTTCTTTCTTCCAAAGGCGCTTGACCGGCGGATTTTGTCTCCACCGCGCATGAAAATTTTTTCTTCAGCCCTCCACCTGGAGGTAGCGACAGGTCTTTTTCCCCCTTCCATCTCTTCTCTGTCACGGTCTCCTTTTGGGGTCTTGATCCGCATCGGTATTGTCTTTCAACCATACGTCTAGGCCCGCACTACCCAACTGGGATTGAAACCACGATCCCAATCCCGACTCCGGAAAAAACGGATATTTTCAAAGTGGTCAGGCTGTGCCCCCGTGCTCAGAGAGATGTCTTCGCTATAACAAACCACTGGCTTACCTCATCGCTGGTGGTATCAATCAGAAGATGCGTGATAGGAAGATCAGGATAACTGGTCTTAATATCTCTTATATCCACTGCTTCAAATTTTTTTTCATTATTTGTGAAAGCCTGCTCTGTAAGCGCGTTTGATTCATAGTTTTCCTTTGACCTGGCAGAGATACGTCTCAGAGATACCTCCCTGGGGCACTGGGTCTGCTGGATTACAAAACTCATACCGTGACGAGCAGCCGCCTCAGCGGCCCTTCTCCTCAGAGACTGCGTTACAAATGTCGCATCCAGAATGACTCCCATACCCTTTGCCGCGATTTCATCGGCCAGACGAAACATCTCGTCATATACCAGGGTCCTCTTGTTCATGTTGGAGGCAACCTTTTCATCAAAGATATCCTCATCCTTTAGCACCTCCAGACGGATCATATCGGTCCTGAGAATCACGTATCCCTTCATGGCCGCTATGACCTCTGTGGTTTCGGTCTTATAAGAGGCGGGAAGCCCGCAAGCGATAAGAACGGTAGCCGCTTCAAGTTCCCTTTCCATGAATTCCCTGAAAGGTTCTCTCATAAATCCACTCCCGGTTTGAGCTGAAAAATTATATTGAAACTTCCCTTACAAATGAATAGGCAAGATCAAAATATCTTGCTGCGGTTCGGGCGGCCTTATCCCTGATATCAGGGGCTATACCGTTATCATTAACAATAAAGCCTATCACTTTCCCGCGCACAAAGGCCCTGTAAACCTTATAAAAAATCAGAAGAGATTCCACGCCTTCCTCTTCTTTCGCATCCTTTCGGTAGTAATTCCAAAGGGCCGTTGCCTGGGCACCTGCCCCTCTGTATTCCATATCCATCAGGAGAAAGGCAATGTCTGCGAGTGTGTCGCAGTATCTGAATCTGTCGTTGAACTCTATACAGTCGAAGGCCTGAACCGGCTCGGAAAGGCAGATATGCTGCATGTGCAGATCGCCATGACAGTCTCTTACCCTGCCTTCCGCGATTCGCCTCTCAAATAACGATCCGTTTGACAGATAAAAATCCTCGGTCCACTCGTGCAGGGTTCTAAAAAGCTCCCCTGAAATGGTTTTCCCTATAAAAGGCCTTACCTGTTCGAAGTTTTCATCGGTATTTATCTTAAATTTCTTAGCGGTTCCAAAATCGGCGATAATTGCCCCACCTTCTGCGCCAGCGTGGAACCCGGCAAGGAACTTTGCGACATCCCGTATGTTCTTATCGGTCAGCAAACCCTTTTCAAATACCCTGTCCATGAGAAGTTCTTCATTTATCCTTCTCATTCTGACGGCATATTCAACGGGTTCACCTTCCTGCAACGTCATGGCGTAACCACGGGAGCTTAGGAATATTGGGACCACCCCCATGTAGAGATCGCTGGAAAAGCGCCTGTTGAGTTCCACCTCCCTTTCGCAGTAATAGCGTCTCTTCTCAAGGGTGGAAAAATCCAGGAAGCCGAAGTTGAGGGGTTTCTTGATCTTGTAAACAAAATCCCTTCCGATAAAGACCGTGGATATGTGGGTTTGAACCACATCAACGCTGTCTGTCGGATCAGGCAGGGCCCAGGGGTTTTTTATATCTTCCATGATGCCTGACACGGTTAATTGAGTTCCTCCGTTATTCCGAACTGGGCCGCCACATAGGAGGGTATATCAATGGTTCCAAGGATCACCGGCTGCTGGTGGCAGTCGGAACCTCCAGTGGCTATAAGGCCCTGTTCCGCGGTAAAAGCAAGGTAAGAAGCGGTAGCCGCCCTATTATGCCTCGGGTGCCAGCACTCGACTCCGTCAAGAAAAGGGAGCATTCGCCTCTTTATGACCTCATGCTGATCTTTTAGCGAAGAGCTGATCGCGGCAAGCGACGTCCCGTTCGGGTCGTTGGGATGGGCAAGCACCAGTCTGCCTCCCGCATCCCTTATCAGGGCTGAAGCCTCCTCAAGGGACAGAGGAAGTTTTGGCACATCGCATTCCACCAGGTAACGATCAAATGCCTCCTGCCTGCTTGAGACTATCCCCTTTCCTACCATGTAATTGGCGATGTGAGGCCTCCCGAACGCGCCGTCCACCGTTGCCTCTATGGCCGCAAGGTCGCTTTCAGTAAAGAGCGCCCTGCCCTCTTTCGTAAACCTCTCATTAATCCTTTCCAGGATTAGTTCCGCACGCTTTCGCCTGTGGGATTTAAGGGCCTTGATCTTGGTCAAAAGGGCCTCGTTTCCATAGTCGTAGCCATAACCGAGTGCATCGAGTGAAATCAGTTTACCTTCCCTGTAAGCGGAATCTGAGAAGGTGATATTTAACTCAACCCCTGTGATATATTTGATCCCCTTGGAAAGAGCAAGCGCTTCAATAGATTCCTGGCACTCAATAGAGTCATGATCCGTTATGGAAAGAAGCTTTATCCTTTTCCGGGATGCTATATCCAGTATGCTTTCAACAGGCAGTCTTCCGTCCGAACAGTCCTTTGAGTGCACATGAAGATCAATTCGCATATTCTTTTATTAGCCGCTTTCCCATTTCAAGGGCGCTGTAGTTAGCCTTTAGCTTGGTCTCCGGGAAGATATCCTGAATGACACCTCTGATCTCCTCCTCGTTTACTGCGAAACCGCCTATACTGCAAAGTGCCCCAAGCATTACCATATTGAGCATTATAGGGCCGCCAAGTTCAACCGCATGTTGAGTCGCATCCAGCCAATATAGCCTTCCCCCCGAAGACGAAAGGACATCCCTTATCCATGAGGTATTCGGGTATTCCATCTCACCGGCTATCGCGTTAAGAGGATAGATCGGTCTTGAATTGACTATATACACGCAGCGATCGCTCCCGAATTCGGGAGCGATTCTTATGGTCTCAAGCGGTTCCAGTCCCAGTATAATGTCAGCCATATTGGGAGGGATGAGAGGCCCGTAGTTCTTCTTGTCGGATATGCGGATATGGCTCATGACCGAGCCTCCTCTCTGAGACAGTCCGAAGGTCTCTCCTATAGTAACCTTGAGCCCGGCTCTGACTGACGCCCGCCCCAATATCTGTGAGGCAAGGACGTTACCCTGCCCGCCAACACCTGTAATAATGACATTTTTCAACATATTCACTACCTCGGCTTTTTGTCCTCTTCTAATTAGGTGCCTTCTGCTGCCTGATTATGGCCTCGCTCGGACAGGCCGACGCGCAGATGCCACACCCTACGCATATCACTTCATCAATTCTAGCCTTCTTGACGGAGCTGTCCCATATAAGGCCCGGGCATCTGAATATCCTTGTGCAGTAACGACCGCACCCGCAATCTTCTCCGAGGCATTTTTGCTGATCAACCCTCATGGTGTAAGGGAAACCGCCCTGCCTGCCCTGAACAAGCGCGCATTTTCTCTTTAGTATTAGAACCCTCTGGCCAGCCTCCTGCATAAGCCTGTATATCGTCTCAGCAGTATGCTCCATATCATAGGGATCCCCTACCTCCACACCCACGCCCAGCGACCGGCAAACAGTTTCTATATCAACAGGCTCCACCTTCTCTCCCATGGCAGTTGAGCCTGTGCCCGGATGGGGTTGGAAACCGGTCATGGCTGTAGCGCTGTTGTCAAGGACCAGGAGGAGTATATCCGAGTTATTGAATCTTGCGTTTATGAGGGCCGTTATCGCAGCATGAAAGAAGGTGGAGTCTCCGCACACGGTGATGACAGGTTGATCGAAACCGAATTGGCCGAGTTTGCCGTAGCCCGAGGCAAGCCCCACGCCGGAGCCCATTGCATGAACCGATTTGACCTGGCTGAATCCTGTAGGCCATATCCCCATGCTGTAACAGCCTATATCACCAGAGACAAAACCGTTTCGGCCATCCCATGCAAGGGCTTCCTTGATGGCATAATATGTTCCCCTGTGTGGACATCCGGGGCAGAAACCAAATTCTCTAGGGGGAGAAGGCTGGGGAAGAAGGGATTTCATTCTGGCTCTGTATTCCTCCGCCCTCCAACTGATTGAAAAAATATCCCCCAACACCCCCAGGATCACTGAAGGGGATAGCTCTCCGCAAATAGGAATATGGCCTGAGCTTCTACCGTAAAACTCCTTTATCCCGACCTCTGAGGCAAGCTCGGCGCACAGGGCCTTAACGCCTTCTTCGACAAACGGATCCAGCTCCTCAACGAAAAATATCCGCTCCGAATATTTAAGATATCTCCTGAGTATGTTTACCGGCAGGGGCCATGTCATGCCCAGTTTCAGGACCCCTATCCTCTCAGTTAGTCCAAGTATTTCAACTGCCTCTGCTGCATAGTTCCACGAACTTCCTGATGAGATGACAAGCATCTCCGCTCTCTCAGGACCGTCATAGCGGCTGAAGGAAGAGCCCTCGTAATGAGCCATTGCCTCATCAAGTTTTCTGTGTCTTCCAAGGTGCTTTGTAAGTACTGGAAAGGTATGAAAGGGCGATTTTGTGTCAAAGAAGGCCCTGTTCTCATAAGGCGGTATGGAACCCAACAAGACGTTGGCCCTTGTATGGGAAAGTCTTGATACACTCCGCAAGATTACAATGTTTTTGATTCGCTCTGAAAGTTCAAAGGCCCATTTCGTCATTTCAAGGGCCTCCTGCGGAGTTGCCGGCTCCAGAAGGGGAACATCTGATAATTTTGCGAAAAGGCGGGCATCTTCTTCGTTGGTGCTCGAAATACCGCCCGGATCATCACAGGTCACGAGAACCAGTCCCCCGCCTGTGCCGGAGAGCGTGAGGTTGGTAAGAAAGTCGGATACTACATTAACACCGTTTTGCTTCATGCTCACAATGGCCCGCAATCCTGCAAACGATGCAGCGGCGGCAGCCTCCAGGGCGACCTTCTCGTTTATTGACCATTCGGCATAGATGGGCAGTTCCTTTGCTGCCTCCGCCAGGGTTTCTAAAATCTCCGAAGAGGGATTGCCTGGATAACCTGCGCAGAATCTCACCCCGGCCTCCAGGGCACCCCTGGCTATGGCCTCGTTTCCCTGAAGCAATCGCTCGTCTCCGCCCTTTATTTCAAACAGCTCATTCATTATCCTTCCCTCGATAGCTCCAGTTCTGCGTTCTTGCCTCTTTTTCTCTTGTTACGGGAGGCGGTTGAAAGATGATTCAGATTTTGATCAGGAAGTTGGGCTTTTTCTACGATATTCTTATTCAGTGCCTCTTCAAAAAAAGCCTCTCCCTTTTCGGTCCTGAGGACGACTGTATTCCATTGCTCTTCACCTTCAACCGTTCCAATGGAGATATCGGCGTGTTCTGCCGTCATGTCCCTGCAAAGAGAGCAGCCCTTCTGCACAAGGCCCCTTATCTCCATTAACGGGAATTCCCTTCGGCCTTGCTCTGTAAAAACAACAAACTTCTCGGAAGGCGGAGGCGGTATATCATATTTTTTTACTGCCCCGGTCACGCCATTTGCACGCAGAAAATCCTTCAGCATCCTGTAGTCAAGAGCCCAGGTGCAGAAAATGCCTATTCTTAAGGATACCGCCGACTCCCTTTGGGCCCCGTCAGGGATGGAGTGCTTCATCCTCTCAAGGGCCTCCATCTGACAAGGCAGACCTACTACGGCGAGATTGCCTTTCCCATCCTTAATCGCCTTATTGAAGACAGCAAGAGACCCTGCGGCCGAATACCGTGATCCTGCGCAGCGCGCTATGTCAGTTACACTTTCTGCGAGCATCCCCGAGGGCGCAAGCGCCCCTTCCCTGTCAGTGACTATGGCACCTCCAAAAAAGCTGTTTTCTATACCATAGGCCAGAAGAGCGGTTACTACTCCGCCATACTGAACCCCCTCATGAAGTGTGTCAACCGATGCCCTTGCCTTAAAGACACTTCGATAAATTCCTATCCCATTGCCATCCGTGGCATTTTCCTGGGGGGCGGTGGACTTATATCCGGCCCTGGGGCAGACCTGAACGCATCTTCCAGTTCCTGCCACGCAACGGTCCATAACCGCAACAATACCATCAAAATATCTGAAATAAGGGCAAAGACCAACGCACGCCCCACACTTGACGCAGATGCCCCTGTCAAAGACCCTGTCAATGAGTTCGCCTTGGAATTGCTCCATCTCTAATACCATCCTTTATCAGTTCCCTCTTTTATTTTGCCGCATTTGTATCCCAGAGCCGAGGGCAAGGTCAAGTCAAAATACCTAAAGCATCGTTGACTTTTACGCACGTCTGGCTTAAGGATTGCTCTTAAGAAAGGAGATGTTACAATGCTTAAACGCCTGCAGGAGGCAACCGGTTATCTCAAAGAAAAGACCAAAGGGGCCTCTCCGCTCATCGGGATGATCACAGGAACCGGACTTGGAGAGATAACTGAACTAATGAATCTTGAGCAGAGGATCCCTTACGCCCACATACCGCATTTTCCTATCCCCACTACTGAAAGTCACAAGGGCAATCTTCTTATTGGCGAAATCCAGGGAAAGACATTGATGGCCATGGAGGGAAGGCTTCATGCCTATGAGGGATATTCACCTGAGGAAGTAACCTTCCCGGTAAGACTCATGTCCCTTCTGGGGGTCAAGTATCTTTTTATCTCAAGCGCGGCAGGAGGTCTTAATCCTCAATTGGAAAGAGGAGATCTTGTGGTCATAACCGATCAGATCAATATGACGGGTCTAAGCGCACTCAGGGGCCCCAATCTCGATGCCTTCGGCCCACGCTTTCCGGATATGACGAGGGTCTATGACCGGGAGCTTTTGAGGACAGCGGAAAGGATTGCCGTCAAACAGGGTGTCGGTCTCAAAAGGGGCGTTTACATCGGCGTCATCGGGCCTAATCTCGAAACCCCTGCCGAGACCCGCTTTTATCGAAGGGCAGGAGCCGATGTAATAGGCATGTCAACTGTTCTTGAAACAACCGTGGCAGTTCACTGTGGAATGAAGGTTCTTGCCATTATAGCCGTTACCAACGTAAATCTGCCGGACTGCATGCAGGAGACAAGCATCGAGATGGTTATAGACGCGGCAAATCTGGCTGCTCCACGCCTGGCCTTCCTCTGGAAGGAGATAGCCTTGGAGGTTGCAGCAATATAGATAGTGCCCATCCGGAAATGAGATAGTTTTGTCGAGTTCAAGGCTGGCGATAATTTTAGCCACAGGAATACATTGACGTATTTCGAGGATTAAAATTTGAGCACAACGCCGAAATCGGTGAAAATAGCCATTTCCGGATGGACACTAGATAAGGAAATTAAAGAGCGCCCTTTTAACCCTCATGCCCGGGCGGGGCTAAAAGAAAGATGAAAATCACCCCCACCCCTCCCTCCCCCGTCGAGGGGGATGGAATAATGCCGCCCCATCCCGACGTTTCGACAGTAAAGAGGAATGGGTATTTTCATATAAAAAACTCATCCCCTGAAAGGGGCACAACGAGCGATGAAATGCCTCATGTCATTCAGGCGCAGTAAACCGGAATTCAGGTGTCAAGATACTGGCCTGCGCTGCTATGATCATCAATTTTATTATAAACCCAAGACTTAGGAGGAGAAACAAAATGACGGTTAGACTGACGAGAAAAGAGGCAAAGCAAAGGGCGCTGGAATTGATGCCCATGGGATATCACTGAGGTCCGGCTGTCCTGCAAGTTATGTGGGAGGCAACCGGCTTGGGAAGTGAAGAACTTCTTTGGTCATCAATAGCCTTTATGGGTGGAATTGCCGGCCAGCAGCAGGCCCCATGCGGCGTCTTATCATCATCATCTGTCTTTCTGGGCTTGAGGCATCGCTGCAGCCTTGATGACAAACAAAGGGCGAAAGAGGCTCGAACTCTAATAAGACAGCAGGCAGCCGACTTGGTAAAGGGTTTTGAAGAGAAATTCGGCACCATCATCTGCCGGGAGATGATAAGATTCGACACATCAGATCCAGTGGAATATGAAAAATTCAGACAGTCTGGAATATGGAGGCAGAAATGCAACAAGGCCATAGAATTTGCGATTGACAGACTTTATGATTTTGAAGATTCAAGAGAAACAGCCGCATCCTGACGCTGGCGGAAGTCCTGCGTCACTGAGATAATGCTTCTTGTGGGTTTTCATGCCTAAGGAATCTTAAAGAGAACCTTGAGGGAAGGGCCTCCTGATGCAAGTGAAAATGCCTCGGAGGCCTGTTCCAGCCTATATACGGCCGTCACCAATAATTCAATCGGTATATCAGGAAATGTGTTTATTAAATTGATAGCTTTACCCATTTTACCACATCTTGATCCTACTATAGTGATCTCCTTAACGACCGCCTGAGTGAGCGATGGGCCTATCTGTGAGGAAACAGTTGTCTTTAGCATCACGGTTCCAAGTGGCCTGCAAAGCCTTAAGGCATCCGCTATCCCATCGGGAGAGCCTGTCGCCTCAACAACAATGTCAACAGGTTCTCCTGACCATTGCGATGCCAGGGAGGTCTTCATACCCCTCCACCTCGCCTTTTCAAGTTTCCAACCGTGCCTTCCCAGAAGATGGACATCTTTTACTACCGTGGAAAGAACCCATGATGAAAGTATTCCCAGGCAGCCATCACCTAGCACAATAATTTTCTCTCTTCCTTCAAGAGGAATCTGATCCAATATTCGGCAGGCAGCCGCCAGGGGCTCCAGAAAGACCGCAGCATCATCGCTTATATCATCCGGGATCTCAATCAGATTTCCAACGGGTAGAGTGCAATATTCAGCCATGCACCCGTCAAGACCGGCAATCCCAATGACCCTCCTATCAGGACAATGGTTTTCTTTGCCTCCAAGACACCAGGCGCACCTTCCGCATCCGATATTAATCTCACCGGCAACTCGCCTGCCAATCCATTCTTCATGCTCAGGAGCCGAAACTACCTTGCCTGTAAACTCGTGACCGGGCACACCCTTAAAGCTCTTGTAGCCTTTCATTATCTCAAGGTCAGTTCCACAGATGCCGGCCCTCGAAACCTTTATCAGTGCCCAGCCGGGTGAAGGCTCAGGAACCGGAAAGGCGGACTTGAAACCAAGTCCGCCTTTCCATAGAAGCGCCTTCATAGTCGAATCGTTCACGCTATTGAATCTTTTTTTCATTACTTAACTTCTCTCCATTACCCACAAGGTTGCAATACTACGTACCAGCTCAATAATTGGGGGATGGCTTTGCGCAGACCAAGAATCAGCTTCTGTAGATGCGCCTTCAGGCGCGGGGCGCACGGTTCCCATGCGGCTGAAGCCACACATACCCTTGAGTTCATACGATACTACAAAAACTGTGAATAAAGGCAAGTCTGCCCCCAACCGCAGCATCTTATACATTACCCCTAGCGGCTAAAGGCTCATGGGGTAACGCGCTCTTTTTTTTTACTTCTTCCAGGTTAACTCCTGATCAAGGCGTTGAAAAAACTCTGTTCATAGGTTGAGGAAGAACGTTCGGGTGCAATGTCTGTGCTCAAAAGGAATCAACCGGAGGGCGGGGTGGGCAAATAGAGATAATTCCATATGAATAAGGAGTGGATAGAATTACGCCTCAGAGATGAGGGATGGATAAAACTCAGCATCATGACCTTTTTTCAACGGCCTGTTATGCTGTTGACTGGCAATGAAATAGATTGTAGGAAGGTAGTGTTCATCCGTAAATGGCTATTTTCCCCGATTTAGGCGTTGGGCTCAAATTTTAATCCTCGAAATACGTTTATGTATTCTTGTGGTTAAAATTATCGCCCGCCTTGAAATCGACGAAACTATCTCATTTCCGGATGGACACAAGGTAATTATCAGGTTCACGGTCCAAGGTTAGAGAGCTATGAAGATTGAACGGTTTTAGGACATTGAGGCCTGACAACCTGAGCAGTTACAGGAGAATCTGCATAATGATGACTGATGTTGCCGACAAGCCCTTAGATCTGCTGATTGTTAACGGAGTGGTCCTTACAATGGATGCCGACAAGAGTATCTTAACTCCCGGTTACGTGGGAATAAGAGGAGATGAAATAGAGGCCCTTGGACCCTACTCAGGAGAGGCTATGCCGGCCTTAAAAACCATCGATGCTGAAGGTGGTATCATCCTTCCGGGCCTCATAAATGGTCATACACACGCAGCCATGAGCCTTTTTCGTGGAATCGCCGATGATCTGCCTCTGCTTGATTGGCTCACTAAATACATCTTCCCGGTGGAAAAGAAGATTGACAGCGAATTTGTCCGCGTGGGCTCGGATCTTGCCTGCGCTGAGATGATACTTTCCGGCACTACAACTTTTTGCGACATGTATCTTTTCGAGGACGAGGTGGCGCAGGCCGCCAAGGCTGCAGGCATGCGATGCATTGTAGGCGAGGTTCTCTACGATTTCCCGTCACCCAATTACGGCTCTATTGAAAACGGCCTTAAATATACTGAGGCTTTGATAAAGAAATGGCTGGATGATCCCCTTATCTCAACAGCGGTTGAGCCCCATTCCGTTTTTACATGCAGCCCATCCCTTCTCAAATGCGCTTACGAGATAGCCGAGCGTTACGACGTGCCTATGATCCTTCATTTGGCCGAAACCATGGATGAGGTAAGTGAAGTAAGAGATCGTTACGGAAAAGGTCCTGTCGAACATCTTCTATCTCTGGGACTCCTGGGGCCGCGTCTCATTGCCGATCATTGCGTGCAGATTGATGATAAGGATATCAAGGTTCTTGCGGATGCGGGGGTAAAGGTCGTTCATAACCCTGAAAGCAACATGAAACTCGCATCGGGTATAGCGCCCGTGCCGGGTATGCTGGATGCCGGCCTTACTGTAGGCCTTGGAACAGATGGATGCGCATCCAACAATAATCTTGATCTTATTGCCGAGATGGACACGGCGGCCAAACTCCACAAGGTTGCCCTAATGGACCCTACAGTCATGAAGGCGGAGACGGTTTTACTAATGGCGACCAGGCTTGGAGCCAAGGCTCTTGGCATGGAGCCCATAACCGGCTCACTTGAAAAGGGAAAGAAGGCAGATGTCATTGTAATAGATATAAACAAACCTCATCTCACCCCCATGTATAACCCATATTCGCATATCGTTTACGCGGCTATGGGAAGTGATGTGGTGCATTCAGTGATCAACGGCCGACTGGTCATGGAAAATAGGGTAGTCCTTACCATGGATGTGGATCGCGTTATGGATGCCGCCGACAAGAAAGCCGATGACGTTAGAAGATGGATCGGTTATCATAGCTAGTGTCCATCCGGAAATGGCTTTTTATACAGGCATTAGTCTCAAATTTTAATCCTTGAAATAGCTCTATATGTTCATGCGGTTAAAACTATCTCCTGCCTTGAACACAAAAACTATCTCATTTCCAGATGCATTCTAGCGGTTATACCCAGAAAGGGGCACGACGAAAGATGAAAATCACCCCACCCCACCCTTCCCCGTAGAGAGAGGGATAGAGGGAAGGCGCATTTGCATATAAATTGAAATGGGGGAAAGTATGGTTGAAAATGATCGGAGATATGTCGCACTCGGCGCTAGACTGAGGAGTGTTCCCGAGGTCATAACCCTGGGGGTGAGGCCTACTTTTCTGGACTATTCTAAGGAAGAAAGGACCCTTATCCTGGAGGCAAGTGTGATCCTTTTTCCTACGATAAACTACGCCCAGTACCTCTTTACTATGGGAAAGAAGATATTCCCCAGTCTTGAGACACACCTTTATGCGGACGATAAGATAAAACAGACCAATCTTTTCCAGATGCTCGGTATCCCTCATCCCCGTACAAGGATATACTACCCACGGCACTGGAGCGAGATACTTGAAGATTTTGATTTCCCATTTATTGCTAAGATTCCCAGGAATTCCGGAAGGGGAAGAGGGGTCTTTCTGATAAGAAACAAAACCGAGTTAGAGAGCTACAGTCACCTGTCAAAGATCGCGTACATCCAGGAATACCTCTCCCACGACCGGGACCTTAGGGTAGTCCTGGTGAATTACGACCCCATTCTTGCCTACTGGCGAAAAGTCGCCCCCGGAAACTTCAGGGCTAATCTCGCGCAGGGAGCCGGGATAGACTTGGAATGTATCCCTGCCGAGGCAATAGCCCTGGCCAAAGACGCAGCTTTGAGGTGTGGATTTGACGATGTGGGGCTTGATCTTATAAACTGCGCCGGCCGGTGGCAATTAATCGAGGCAAACACGAAATACGGGAGAAAGGCGCTCGCGGCATGCGGCATGGATATCAGAGAGATCACTCGTGAAAAACTCCTATCAGGGGAAATTGCGGATTGTGACCGTGTTAAGGTATATTTTTAAGTGGTTTCTAATAGTAGTGTTATTATGCGTCGCAGGCTCGGGCGCCATCCTTTCCTTAAAAATCTACAGGATAGCCGGGGAAAGCATGGAGATGCTCAGCCGCGACGCCATAGAAAAGGTAACAGCCTCTGAAAGTCCTGTATTCTACGATGACGGGTTTACTCCCATAGGGGTCTTCTTCCAGAACATCCACAGGAGGGCCATCAAATACAATGATATTCCAAGGCTTTTCATAAAGGCGCTCCTTGCGGCCGAAGACAAGGACTTTTTCAGCCATCACGGTATTGACCTCAAGGGCCTCATAAGGGCGGCCTGGGTTAACCTTGCGGCAGGCAGGGTGGTTCAGGGAGGAAGCACAATTACCCAGCAGACTGCAAAGAATATCTTTAATAGAGACGCAAGGTCCTTTCGATCGAAATTCAGGGAATTGATACAGGCATGGCTTCTCGAGAAGGCCTACAGCAAGGAAGAGATTCTTGAGATATATGCCAATCAGTTTTTTGTAACTGGACTTGGCAAAGGACTCGGCGTAGCGACCAATTACTTCTTCGATAAAGAACCAAAGGACCTTAACCTGGTCGAAGCCTGCTTCATCGCAGGGAGCCTGAAGGGACCTAACAGATATAACCCGTTTATAAAGACATCTGATGTGGAGAAAGCCGAGGCAAGAAGGCTTGCCAAGATGCGCAAAGATTATGTCCTCAAGAACATGGCGTCATTCAATTTCATAACAGAAGAGGAGTATCGGCGGGCCAAGGCAGATGAAGTGCCTTTCAAGGAGGGAAAGATAACATACAGCCTTAATGTCATACTGGACTTTGTGAGAGATCAGTTAGAATCTAACTATTTTGAGACAATTCTGGCTGAAAAAGGCATAGACAATATAGCCACCTCAGGGATCAAGATCTACACCTCCGTAAATAAGGAAATCCAGAAGGCAGCCCTTTCTGCTTTGAGAAGACATCTTCCCTACCTGGAAATAAGCCTTAACGGCATAAAGGGGATATCAACGGATAGTGAAGCTAATATATCACTTGATATAAATAAGATAACAACTGAAGATAAAAGCTTTATAGTTGCAGATATATTGGCCGTTGGAAACCAGGCGAAAGAAGGCTCCATGAAATTATATGTGGATAAAGAGCAATTTGATCTTTCGGGGCAATCCTTAGAGAAAGCGGCGCGGGCATGGGTTGACTGGAAATACGGGCCTGGAGTGGCCTTGGATACCAAGCGAATCAAGGCATTTCTCGATCAGTTCGGAGCGGGAGATAAGGTCGTTTTGAGAAAGGAGCTGGCAGAAACAGGTCAAGTCGTATACAGCCTGGCGGCAGTGCCTGATCTGGAGGGTGCGATTCTGG
>MNYJ01000226.1 GCA_001874005.1 Desulfobacteraceae bacterium CG2_30_51_40 | reverse complement strand
GTCGTCATTCCGGCGAAGGCCGGAACAAGGACCGGATATCGGCCTACTCCGCTATGACTATCTAGTGTCCATCCGGAAATGGCTATTTTCACCGATTTCGGCGTTGGGCTCAAATTTTAATCCTCGAAATACGTCAATGTATTCCTGTGGTTAAAATTATCGCCCGCCTTGAACTCGACGAAACTATCTCATTTCCGGATGGACACTATCTATTTTCATATAAATCGCCATTTCCTATATTCCTCACCCTAGACTGTGAGGTAATGGCGGGTGTGATTTTCATATAAACCGGCTTTGGGAATTTGGTTGCAAAGGGGAATGCTGCATGTTTACCCGCATTTTGTTACTGCAGAGTAAAAACCGATAGTTTCTCCGTCAGAGATTTAATGGCGTGGCGATGTTCCACCAGCAACCTCTCCATGTTGTTTTCGCTGTCTTGCGGCTCCGCCATGGTCGCAAACTGTTTTTCAATCTCCCCAAAAGAAGAGGAAACCTTTACGGCACTGTCCTTTACCATCCTCACCTTTTCCGCAAGGGAACAGATCATATCGTTAAGTCCCTTTTCCTCCCGCGGGAGCAAGTCGTTTGCCCTGAGTCGAACAGTAATGCCCAAGTCACCTCCCCCGATCTTTTCGTATGCCCAGCGAAACCTGTAAAGCGGACCGACTACCCGATGAAAAGACCTGAAAAAATGCATGCCTATCAATAGGAGCGCTGTTATGACGGGCAGCCAGAGCCTCGCATGCGTGGTGAGGATGAACTCGGCCGCTTTGGTTTTCGTTATAGGGTCTGCTGTCTCGTCGGTGAGCACCAAAAAATCTGGGAAAAAGAGAGCACATCCGATTACGAGTAGAAGCGTCGCTCCATAGCCCAAAATTACGGCGAGAAATTTGAATTGTAGTTGAGCATCTACTAAGGGAAACCATCGTCTTCTGTTTTTGTCTTTCATAAGTGCATCCTGAAAATTTCCAATTAACGGTCCTTTGCGCATGGCAGGAAACAAAATTAATGGGCAATCTTTGTCCAAAGGAGATTTTTCTGGTTCTTGAAGATAAGAGAATACTCTCCTTCCTCAAACTCCCCTATTTGCATGAGATAAAAGGCGAGGCTTGCCTTCCCTCCCTCGCTCTCATAGAAAATAGTGTACACAACCCCGTTTTGATCCTTCGTTTTCTCAAACGCTGCTATTCGGTGCTCACTGACAGAATCGCCGTTTTTGAAGGTGATGTATGTATCGGCGATCACCATCGTTGCATCGGTGTAAGGGGGGACTTCGGTTGTCCAAACTCCGAGAATCTTAGACGGGATTTCTTCCCTTGAGCAGTCGCCGCAAAACACCGCGCAAACAAATACGGCCAGAAACAATCCCAGCTCTCGCATACGAACCATAGCCTATCCTCCGTCATTTCCTGAAAAACAATTCTGAAGGCCTACCCTGGTCTAGTCTGATCATCATCCGCTTACCCTCCCGGGCGACAATCTGGAGGAAGCCGTCCACCACCCCTGGGTCAAAGGCCAGACCCCGCCCATCCTGTATGAGACCGACGCATTGATCAAATTCCCATCCTTTTCTGTAAGGCCTATCTGAACTTACTGCATCAAAGACATCGGCGACAGCCACAATGCGTGCACCGTAATCAATTTGCTCGCCGGATAGACCCTTGGGGTAGCCATTGCCGTCGAAACGTTCGTGATGCTGTACCACGATATTCAGCTCTGAGCTATAGGCCTTAATCGGTTCCAATATCTTGCCCCCTCGCCCGGGATGTGATTTTATCACCTCGAACTCATCCGGTGTGAGTCTGTCGGGTTTATCCAATAGAGCATTCGAAACACCGATTTTGCCAATGTCATGCAATAGCGATCCCCGATGCAGTGTCTCCATTTGTTTGTCATTGAGATGCAAGACCTCACCGATTTTGAGGGCAAAGAGCGTAACCCGCTCCGAGTGCCCGGAAGTCCAGGGGGACTTCGCGTCAACCGCCCGGGCTAGGGCTTGAAGAGCTCCCCAGCTCATATCCTGCAGTTCTTCCAAGAGGGAGGCGTTCACCAGGGCAACCTCCACCTGATCGGCGACACTCCGCGCATGGACGAGTATTTCGTTGTTTTCGCCCTCCTGGTTTTTCAAACCAAGAATCAGTAAGTCAGGCTGGTCTTGCCTGCTGGAGACGGGCAGGAGAAAAAAGGTTTCGATTCCTTCGGCACCCTCCCCCTTGAGAAAGGAAGGCAGCCTATTGTCCTCCCTTTTCAGGCTAATAATCCTGTCCCTACAGTCTTTGAATATGTCAGAGGGAAGCGCTGAGACCTTATCGGCAATAAGCTTTTGCCCTCCTTTAGTTTGGGCGGTGAATGTTTTTAACCCCCCATGCCTGCCGTGCTCAGCCAGGATGAGTCCCACTAGGTCGAAGCTTAGTGCTCCCTTCATCTGGTTCAACACGGTCTCTACTATTTCGTCCCGTTTGAGGGATGAAAGTATGGCCCGGTCAATTTCCGAAATCGCGTTAAGGGTGTTGAACTGGCTCTCCAGGTGGAGCGCCATGTCGTTGAAGGAATTCGCAAGCTCGCCGAATTCATCCCGTCTGACTATGGCGACCCTGGTGTCGTAGTGCTTCTCCGCAATCCTTTTGGTGCCCTCTGTCAGTGCCTTCAAGGGCTGAAGTTGTCGTCTCACCTGTACAAGACTGAGAAGAAATACCACCAGGATGGTTACGGCAAGTACCCGGGGAAGCATGTCTTTAATCGTGTAAGGTAGAGCAAAGACGTCTTCTTCAGGAATGCAAAAGAGAACTGTAAGGGAAGATGCATGGAACTCTGCCTTGAGATACACCGGCCAGGAATAGGAGATGTATCGTCTGCTATCCATGGTCAAGTGGAATTCGCTTGAGGTGCTGGATTGCAGGCTTTTACGGAGTTCCTCTTGAAAAACGGGATTGATCTGGCCCGTAGCATGTATCAGTTTTCCTCCATGATCGAAGAGAACAATTCTCACTTTTTCTCCGTATCCCGCCTCGTCCATCAGGCCCATGATAAAGGAGGTGTTTAATTCTCCCCATAGCACGCCGGAGTCGGGTTCTTCCGGGACGAACAAACGCGCAAGAAATACCCTGCTGCCACTCCCATCTTCCGCAACGAGCAGCAAGGCTTTCCCTTTGGCCATATGCGCCCTTTCCTCCGACGTCAGGGGTCGTGGGATAGCAGCATCGCCGAAGATGGCGGTAACACTCTTGCTCTGTACCATGAAGAGGCTTCTAAACCGGGACTTGAGGCTATCCCGTTGCAGTAAGTCAAGAAGATCACTCAATTTCGGATATTGCCGGATCGCGCTTACGCACACCTCCAACTCGCGGTCTAGGAGGGTTACACGTTCGAAAATGGCGAGTCCCCTCGCCTTAGCTTCCTGGTGGAGCCACCGCACCATCTGGTGGTCTAATTGGACATGGGTCTGGAGGAGGGAAAATCCCGCCACGGCGGTAATGGGTACGAGTGCACACAGGACGAAGAGCAGAACTATCCTGCGCCCAAGTCTGCTGATCAGAACGTTTGCGGTAAATCCCTTCACTATGTCTATCCCCTAGAAACTGGCTGCAAGACCGATGTAGCTGCCGTCATTGGCAACAATGATGTCGTCCTGGCTCACCTTGACCGTCAATGGCGGGTTACTTTGCCCGTCCTTGCCCATGCTGTATAGGTCGTAATCCGAGTTGATGGGAACCAAGAAACGATCTTTTCTCATATTCCCTTTTCCCTTAACCGTACTGAAATTGAGGTATTGATAGGGGTTACCCCAGGGATCATTTCTGACCCAGCCGATCTCCAAAAGCGTTACAGGCAGTCGGTCTTTTTCCAGCTTAAAGACCTCTAGCTCGTTCACCATGGCTTTCAGATCGGATATGGAGACCACAACCTTGGCGCGATCCAGGTACTGCATGTAAACAGGAACGGCAATGCTCGACAGAATGCCGATGATCGCTATGGCAATCAGGAGTTCGAAGAGGGTGAATCCGGCTTTGGGGGCTGCACTTCTCCTGTACAGCCAGGATATACTAAGTCCCTGTCTCTTTTTCATCTTATCGCGTCCGCTTTGCCTCTTTGCCCGAAAAAGGTGGTGGAATAGCGCATGCCAAGACGATTCATCAGAACCCGCTTATAGTTTTATGAAAATACATCGTCATAGCGGTGTAGGCCTCTATCCAGTCCTTTACACCTGGATTCCAAATCTAGTCGGCAATGAGATTCGGCTTTTTCATGCTGCGTTGTGCCCTAACAGGGCATGAGCTTTTATATGAGAATTCCGCCAATATATTGATTAATTTCATCCTTCGTTGTGCCCCACCAGCGCATGGGGGTTAGTAAGAGAGGCTAGCCTCTCTCTCCTTTTTCCCTTCTTAGGAGCGATTCCTTTATCCTCTTTCTTATCGCGAGATAGGATGCGATAGCCCCTGCGATACCGGCCAGGAAAACCGTGTCATCCTTTGCGAACATGCCATAGGCGATCGCAGCGGCTGATGCCGCGGCAAAAAGCAGGTGTAAAGACCTAACTGTTCCGGATGAATACCTTTTCTCTGTAGTATTTAAGTTCCTCAATGGATTCCTTTATGTCGGTAAGAGCAATATGCGTCTCTTTCTTTTCGAAGCGAGGAAGTCCCGGATACCACCGCTTGGCCAGCTCCTTCACGGAGCTTACGTCAATCAATCTGTAATGAAGGAACGCTTCGAGATCAGGCATATAGCGGGCAAGAAAGCGTCTGTCCTGCCAAACCGAGTTCCCGCACAAAGGGGATTCGCTTTCTGCGCAGTGCCTCTTGATAAACTCCAAGGTGATTCTTTCCGCACCCGCGGTGTCGCAGGAGGAACTCTTAACCCTGTCAAGAAGTCCTGATCTTTGGTGCTGTGTGGCCGACCAGCTATCAATGGCTGCAAGAACCTCTTTAGGCTGCGATATGGCTATATCAGGCCCTTCTTCAATGATCTGAAGATCTTTATCGGTTACCATCGAGGCTATCTCAACTATCCTGTGACGTTCCACGTCAAGCCCTGTCATTTCAAGATCTATCCAGACGAGTGCTCCAGCCATGAAATTTTTTCTTGTCTCCTTTTCCGACCGTAAGGTCGCTCTGTGTGGTTGACTCATCAATCAGACTACAGCCAGGGCCCTCATACGTCAAGGGCACGAAACGTCGAGATGAGCCGGCATTATTTCCTCCCCCTCGACGGGGGAGGGAGGGGTGGGGGTGATTTTCATGTCTCGTTGTGACCCTTTCAGGGCATGACCTTTAGTTAGTGTCCATCCGGAAATGAGATAGTTTCGTCGAGTTCAAGGCGGGCGATAATTTTGACCACAGGAATACATTGACGTATTTCGAGGATTAAAATTGATGGCTTCGTAAAAAGTCCATCTGCGGCGTTGCGCTGCATCCTTCGTCGTTGCGGCGTAGGCCTAACTACGCCTCACTCCTCAGGATTT
>MNYJ01000134.1 GCA_001874005.1 Desulfobacteraceae bacterium CG2_30_51_40 | reverse complement strand
TTGGCAAAGTTAACAGGGTTTATCAGCCGATCAGGGCTTCAATTCTATCCCTGTCCCTAACCCTGAACGTTGAACCCAGAACCTGTGAACCCTTACGAATTTTCATACACCGGAGAGATAACATATTGTTTTTATATACGTTTATAAGTACGGCTATTCTTCATGCCAAGGAGGATTTCCATTAGGCTATCTCTTGAGTTGACGAAAGGATCATCGAGGACTTTTTCTTTTAGAAAGGCCATTGCCGCACCTACCTTAGGGCCCGGCCCGATGCCGAGCGCCTCCATAACGTCTCGACCGCTTACCCTTAGCGGTTCAAGCCCGCTTGTCTTCGCTTTCGAGAGGATGGAGTCTATCCTCCTTTGCAGTTCATCTGTATTATCCCTATTCTCCTCTCCATCCTGCGCCATCATATCCGCCCTCTTGAGCGCGAGAAGGTCCTTGATTCCGTCCTTCCCCGCCCGCGCTATAAGGCGCCTGACGGCACCATCGCTCCAGCCTGAATCATATACTATCATGTGGTTGGTGATAAGATTTGTCACAAGCTCCCTCATAACATTTCCAAACCTGAGGCGATCCAGAATGAGGGCAGCTATCTCCGCTCCCCTTTTTTCATGACCATAGAAATGATATTTCCTATCGGATCTTGTCCTGAGTCCGGGTTTGGCAACGTCGTGGAGAAGGGCCGCTATGCGAAGATGTAAAACAGAAGGGGTATGGCCAACGGTAAGAAGGGCATGTTCAAGTATGGTGTGTCTGTGAGGGGGGGACTGTCTCCTGCGGTATCCTTCCATCATTTCCGGAAGTATGATGGAGAGGAGTCCTGTTTTCAGGAGAAGCCTCAGAGCTTTGACAGGCTCTTGGGTCATTAATATCTTTGAAAGTTCGTCTCTTATTCTCTCAGGCGCGGCCCGAGCGAGAAGCGGAGCGCATTGACTGAGAGCCTCCCGGGTCGCATCCTCTATCCTGAAGCGGAGTTGGGCCGAGATTCTTACAGCCCTTAAAAGTCTTAAAGGGTCTTCATGAAATCGAGCTAAAGGATCGCCTACGCATCTTATGATCCTTTTTTTAAGGTCTCTTATACCACTTCCAGGATCGAGCAAAGTCCCTTTTTCCGGCTCAAGGGCAATGGCATCAATTGTGAAATCCCTGAGGGTAAGGTCCGATTCGATTGAAAGCTGAGAGCCTCTGAAAGGGGTGATCTCGAAACCGGAGCCTTCAAAGATGAGGGTGATCGTCCTGTAGTTTGCGGTGAATTTCCTGCTGTCTGGGAAGAGGGATTCTACCTGATCAACCGTTGCCGACGTAGCAATGTCCCAGTCGGCGGCACCTCTATTGAGAAGCATATCTCTTACAGCTCCTCCGACAGCAAATGCCTCAAAGCCCGCATCTCTCAAGCGCGTGCATATCTCAAGCACAGGCCGTGGGACGAGCAGTGCTGCAACTGCCGGTTTTTCGATTAGCTCTCCTGGGTTTTTTTGTAACACGTGAATGCCCCGGGAGGAGTCAGAGGTCAGCTTGTCGCATAGCTGTGAAGACCTGCCAGATAATTAACTCCGAAATAGGTAAACAGAACGCAGGCAAATCCGACGATGCAAAGAATTATAATCTTCCTGCCTTTCCAGCCGCGGACAAGCCTTGAATGGATCACTGCCGCATACACAAGCCAGGTTATCAGAGACCATGTCTCTTTGGGGTCCCAGCTCCAATAGCTCCCCCATGCGGAATGGGCCCAGACGCTTCCCGTGATTATTCCGAGGGTCAGCATCAGGAAACCTATGACCACCATCTGATAGTTAAGCTCATCAAGGATACCTCTGGCCGGGATGAGTCTCAGAAAAGAGGCTGTGTTGTTGGCTGAGTCATTTCCCTTGAAGAGATACATCAGGCTGAATCCGAAGGAGAGGGCAAATGCGGCGTAGCCCAGAAAGCATGTGATCACATGCGTAATGAGCCAGTTACTCTTTAGGGCCGGAATGAGCGGCATGATCTTACTGCTTATGTTAGGGGAAAAGGAGGCATAGGCCAGGGCCAGAAAGATAAGGGGAGTTACAAAGGCCCCTGCGCTCTTGTTTTTCGTCCTCCATTCGACAATGAGATAAAGAAGTACCAGTGTCCATGCAAAGAAGATCAGAGATTCGTAGAGATTTGAAAAAGGAGCCCTTCCCATGCCCAGGGCGTAGGACTCCTGCCAGCGCAGGATTATGGCTGCTGTTTGGGCGGCAAACGAGCCTAGAAGAGTATATGTTGCAAGTGTGCCGGGAAGCCTGCGGCCCATGACCATCATTACGAGATAAAAAACAAAAGCTAAGAAATAAACGAAGGTAAGATAACTTATTATTGCTGAACTTGTCATAAAATAATCTCTCCTTAGGCGGCAAAAAGCGACCTTATATCTTCGGCAAGTCTTTGAATGTCACGGTCAAGGGCAGGCCTGTTTCTGCTTGCAGATCCAGTCACTCGTATGACCGTCTTTTTGCCCTTGTTCTCGACGAACATTCTTATGGTTTGATGTGAGGTAAAAAAGGTAACTATGAAACCAAGTATTATGAGTATGAAGCCCGCCCAAACTACTGGAACACCCGGGTCTTGATTTGCCTGAAGCCCTGTGGCGTATCTTTCCTGAACGCCCAGCAGCAGGAAGGTATAGGGCTTGAAAGCTGCCGGATCGAACTTGGGTGAATTAATCATCTGAGCCGGAAGACGTGATTTTATATGTTCGAAGTCCTCGAAAATCCAGAATCGCGTAGGTTCCGCTCCTTGTATCTCTACTGATACAAGGGCAGCAGGCACGGTACCCATGTGCCTAACGTCGAGTATCTGAAAAAAGCCCTCCTTGCCTGGGAGTTCCATTTTCTTTCCTATTTCTGCATCAATAGTTTCGAGGTCTTCGTCTAACCCTTTTCTGAGCTTGATGCGGAGTTCTTTTCCTGCAACCTTTTCATAGGTTGACTGGTAAAATGTTATGCCCTTGAAGGTGGCGGGGTGATTGACCAGGATATCCCTTTTTTCAATCTCCTTGCCGCCTGAAAGAAAGGTTACCTCTGATTTGTACTCTTTGGGAGAACCGTTTTCGTAAAACTCAACCGTGAATTTGTCGCATCTAATCTCAAAACCCGGGGAAAGAGACTGGTTGCCACCTCTGACCATAATGGAATCAACAGTCTCGCCCTCCGGAATCTTAACAAAACCTTCAAAACCGAAAAATGAACCCGCAAGTGCTCCGATGAGTATTACCAAGACGCTCAGATGAACAATATAGACCCCTAGGGGGGAAAAGCGTCCCTTTTCTGCAAGGAAAAATGTGCCGTATTCCGTTTCTTCAGAGCGAAAAGCGCTGAAGCGCTTTTTAAACAGATTCAGGCAGTTGCCGAGTGCTTCCTGGTAGCCCCTTTCTGTCGAAATAAGAAGTGTGTCAGGCAGTTCCTCAAAGGGCTTAGTTCTTTCAACAGATGGCCTTGCTTTGACCCTTTTCCATGCCGAGGGGAATCGCTCAAGCGAACATACCACCAGATTCAGAACCAGCATAGCTATCAGGAACCGGAACCAACCGGCGTGATAGAGATCGAAGAGGCCGAAAAAGTCCATAAGGTTGAAGGTTGTGGGGTTAAGTCTCTGGACGAACTCCATGGCCCCTTCCTTCTGCGGTATCATAGTGCCCGCAACAGAGAATATCGCGAGTAGAACAAGGAAAACGATGGTTAGCTTCACGGAAGCAAAAAACTTCCAGACAGGATTACTCACTTTCCCGATTTCCTCCATAACTGCCTTCCGCAACCGCGACGGCAATAGATGATATCTATGGCCCAAAAGGCCTCACTCCCTGCCTGATAATACGCTGATGGCTCACGCTATGCGTGGCAGGAATAGGGTTGAACATAAAAATCCCGTTTCAATGGTAGGACCTTCAGAATGGGGTCTTTTCCAAAGCATTTGACCGCTGCTCTTTAATGATGTAATTAAATTACGGGGAAACAGTCCCCCCTTAAATAGCGTCATGGGCGCTTGAGTTCAAAATATATGCTCTAACGGGCTGATGTAAAGGATTTTATATGCTGGATTTACGTTTTGTCAGGTCAAATCTTGACCTTATAGGAGATATGCTCAAGAAAAGGAATGTCTCGCTTGATATGTCGGAGTTCTTATCCCTTGACAAAGAAAGGCGGGAGCGCTTGGCGGTTCTTGAAGATATGAGAAGGCGTCGCAATCAGGTCAGCGAAGAGATTGCAGCCATGAAAAAAAGGGGGGAAGACGCCTCCGCAGCCGTTACTGATATGAAGGAGGTTGGGGCTTCAATAAAGGTGCTTGAAAAGGAACTTCCTTCCTATGAAGAGAGACTTCAAAGTCTTCTCATGTTTATCCCTAATCTTCCACACCAGAGTGTTCCATTCGGTCATGGAGCTGAGGACAACCCGGTTATTCGGAGTTGGGGCGAGCCGCCTCATTTTGATTTTGAGCCGTTGGCTCACTGGGACATTGGGGAAAGGCTCGGTATTCTAGATTTGCCGAGGGCATCCAAGATCTCGGGTGCTAGATTTGCCCTTTACAGGGGATTGGGCGCAAGGCTTGAGAGGGCGCTTATCAATTTTATGCTTGATATTCACACAAGAGAACACGGCTATACAGAGGTGCTTCCGCCTTTTATGGTCAACAGCGCTTCAATGACAGGCACCGGTCAGCTTCCCAAATTCGCCGAGGACCTATTCAAGGTCGAAGGATGGGATTTGTATCTTATCCCAACCGCAGAGGTTCCTGTGACAAATATCCACAGGGACGAGGTACTTGCGGAGGACGAGCTTCCCCTCTATTATGTAGCCTATACGCCCTGTTTCAGATCCGAGGCGGGCTCATACGGAAAGGATACAAGGGGGCTTATAAGGCAGCATCAGTTCAATAAAGTTGAACTGGTAAAGCTCACAAGGCCTGAAGACTCTGAATCGGAACTGGAAAGGCTTACTGCTGATGCTGAGGAAATACTCAAGAGACTCAAGCTGCCTTACAGGGTTGTAACTCTTTGCACGGGAGATCTGGGTTTTTCAGCGGCAAAGACCTATGACCTGGAGGTTTGGCTCCCCGGCCAGGGACTCTACAGGGAGATATCGTCATGTAGTATTTTTACCGATTTTCAGGCAAGAAGGGCGGCAATAAGGTTCAAACGAAGCGGCGGACGCGGGACAGAGCTTGTACACACCCTCAACGGCTCAGGTCTTGCTGTGGGAAGAACGTTTGTGGCGGTTCTCGAGAACTACCAGAGAAAGGACGGGAAAGTGGAGATACCTGAGGCATTGAGGCCCTATATGGGCGGAGTTGAATTCATTGAACAGCCGGTATGACGGACTTTTATATGAAAATGCACCTTCCCTTTATCCCTTCCCCGTCGAGATGTCGGGATGCGCCGGTATTATTCCCTCCCCCTCGACGGCGGAGGATAGGGTGAGGGTGATCTCCATCTTTCGTTGTGCCCCACAAGGGCATGGGGGTTATAGTTAAGTGGTTACTCATAAGGGCTTGATCCATTTGAGAGGTAATATCCTTCTAGCGGGCGGAGGGATTATCTGTGTTATCGTGCTTGCGATCGCCGCAATCTTTGCCCTTTATGGAGCCTCAACGGAGGCCGGACAGAAATCATCAACCGGCAGAGTCTCTCAGGCTAAGGGGAACCAGTCGTCCCTTCTTACCTCTGAGGATGTATTGAGGATCATGGCCCGCGTGAAGCCTGATCAGATTGACAGCAAATTAAGCCTGAGATCCAAAAGTGGCCGGATTTTGAAACTTACTCTGACCATTGATCCGGTCATGCAGGACTATGCGACAAAGCTTGCGGCAGATTCCAGTGCCCTTCAGACATCGGTTGTGGCAATGGATCCCCGTGACGGGAGGATCATTGCCCTGGCCGAGAATGACCAGCTCGGTAGTAGGGGATTTTTATCGCTCAACGCGGATTATCCGGCGGCAAGCATCTTTAAAGTAGTCTCTGCCGCGGCAGCCCTTGAGAGGGCCGGCTTCAGTCCTGAAAAAACGGTATCTTTTTCCGGAAACCAGCACACTCTTTATAAATCACAGTTGAAAGAGAAAAATAGCAGATACACAACAAAGACCAGCTTCAGGAAGGCATTTGCTTCCTCCATCAATCCTGTCTTTGGAAAGATAGGCATCTACTACCTCGGGCATGATGTGCTCAAGAGCTATGGCGAACGTTTCTATTTCAACAGGAAAATTCCCTTTGATATGCCGATGAGCCTGAGCAGACTGGATGTGCCTGCGGACAGCTTCGGGCTTGCGGAAGTGGCATCGGGCTTCAACAAGGATACGGTCATGTCTCCTCTTCACGCGGCGTTGCTAGCGGCGTCTGCGGCAAACGACGGTGTGATGGTAAGGCCCCGGATAGTTGATTCGGTCATGAATGATGAGGGAAAGATAGTTTACAGGGGTAAGGGTGGCATTATTTCAAGGGTGATAAGTTCGGAGACCGCAGCCGCTCTTAGAGTGCTTATGAAAGAGACGGTCACAAAGGGAACCTGCAAGAAGTCCTTCTCGAAGCTGGTGCGCAGTAAATCCGCAAAAAATGTAACGCTGGGGGCCAAGACCGGCTCGATTCACGATCGTCTGGGCCGTTTTAAATTAGACTGGACAACGGCCTTTGCCCTTCCTCCGGATAGTCGAAATCCGATAACGGTTGCGGTTATGAATGTTCACGGCGAAAAAATGGGCATAAAGGCCAATGAGATAGCAAGCATGATGATCAAGCGTTGGTTGAGGTAAGGGAGGGGGTTAGCTATGTGCGGGATTGTTTGCTATGTGGGTGAGAGAGAGGCAAAGGGCATCCTTCTTGAGGGCTTAAAGAGGCTTGAATACCGGGGTTATGACTCTGCCGGAGTCGCAATACAAAACGGATCCGGTGTCCATTTTGAAAGGGCTGTGGGCAGGATTGCGGATCTGGAGCGTAAGATAGGAACCAGGCCGCTCGATGGTACAGCCGGAATAGCCCACACAAGATGGGCCACCCACGGAGAGCCCAGTGAGGCAAATGCCCATCCGCACCGAGATAGGGATGGGAATGTTTTTGTAATTCATAACGGTATAATCGAAAACTATCGGGCACTGAAGAAGAAGCTTGAGGGGAGGGGGGTTTCCTTCAGGTCGGAGACAGACACCGAGGTGATAGCCCATCTCGTGGCGCTTCACTTTGAAGGCGATCTTTGCGAAGCAGTCAGGAAGACCATGCTGCAGCTTGAAGGCACATTCGGGATCGCCGTTATTCACAGGCAGGTGCCTGGAAAGATAGTGGTGGCAAGACGGGGAAGCCCGCTCATTATAGGCATTGGTGAAAACTGCCACCTGGCCGCCTCCGATGTATCTGCCATGGTAAGGCACACCAACAAGGTGGTGCATCTTCTGGACAATGAACTTGCGGTTCTTTCCTCAGATGAGTTTTCCATCTCAACAGTGCAGGCCACCCCCATTGAAAGGGTAACAGAGACGGTTGACTGGCAGGCGGACGACGCGGAATTAAACGGTTTTCCCCATTTCATGCTGAAGGAGATTTTTGAACAGCCCGAGACCGTTAGAAACGCTATCAGGGGCAGGCTTGATTATTCGGAAGGTATTCCGAGGCTGGGTGGCATAGCGCCAGTCTGGGAGGGCCTCAAGCAGTGCCGCCATCTTGTCATTGTTGGGTGCGGGACCTCTTACTATGCGGGCTTTGTCGGCAGATACATATTTGAAAAGCTTACGGATATTGATGTTACGGTTGAACTCGCCAGCGAATTCAGGTACAGGCGGATCAACTTCGCCCCAAACACTTTCGTTCTGGCACTCAGCCAGTCGGGTGAGACCGCCGATACACTCGCGGCCATAAGGGAAGCGAGGAGGAAGGGCGCAAGCCTCATGGGAGTGGTTAATGTTGTGGGAAGCTCTATAGCGCGGGAGGCAGGCGCCGGGGTGTATAATCACGCGGGGCCTGAGATAGGGGTGGCTTCAACCAAGATATTTACCTCCCAACTGACCATCATGAGCCTGCTGGCACTGCTTTTGGGCAGGCATCACTCGCTTTCTCTTACAGAAGGTATCGAGGCCATAAGGGCTGTTGACGCGCTTCCCGGGCAGATAAGCAGGGTTCTGTCCCTGGCTCACGCCATAGAGGCAATGGCGGAGAAATATCACCTCAAGTCCAATTGGCTTTTCCTCGGACGGAAATACAACTACCCGATAGCCATGGAAGGCGCCCTGAAGCTCAAGGAGATATCATATATACATGCCGAGGGTTATGCGGCCGGGGAGATGAAGCACGGCCCCATAGCGCTGGTAAACCCGGACATGCCTACAGTTGCTATAGCCCCGCAGGACAGCGTATATGAAAAGATGGTAAGCAATATACAGGAGATAAAGAGCAGAAGGGGACCTGTGATCGCTCTTGTGACCGAGGGGGACGAAGAGATAAGGGAGATTGCAGACGATGTAATAGAGATACCTCGGACACTGGAGTTCCTTTATCCAATACTTTCGGTGATTCCCCTTCAACTGCTTGCCTATTACTGCGCAAAATTCCTGCACAGGGACATAGACAAACCCAGAAACCTCGCAAAGAGCGTTACGGTGGAATAGTTATGGGGGCTTATCCCATGCCCCTTCAGCGTTTTACGGGACGACTTCCCCGCAAGAAATGGCTGACAGGGGTAGCTATGTTTATAGTGAGACTCATACTTCCTTTACGCTTTCATACCAAGGTCTCCGGACTTGAAAACATCCCGCGGGGAAGGGGAGTTGTAATCGCTGCAAAGCATCAGCGTTGGGAGGATATCCCGCTTCTGGCCCTTGCCATGCCTATTGACCTTTACTACATTGCCAAGGCCGAGCTTTTCAGAGGACGTGTCATGAGATGGATTATGAGCGCACTTGGAGGGGTATCCCTAAACAGAAAAAGGCCCATCGAGAGCCGGGAGTCGCTGAGGCTGATCGGCGCAATACTTTCAGAGAAGGCGGGCCTGGTCTTTTTTCCCGAGGGCACCTATTTCAGCAACAGGATGGGCCGGGGAAGAGAAGGGGTACTGAGGTTCCTTTCAACCCGCTATGATGTGCCTTTCCTGCCCGTAGGGATCAAATACAGGAAGGGGATTCCGAGAACATCGGTCTCAATAAGGATAGGGAGGCCATTTGTGGATTCCGGAAAAGCGGCCCCGGATTCTTTGCTCGATGGGATCATGCATGAAATAGCCAGGCTGTCGGGACTTGGATGAGGGATGGAGCGGTTTTCTAACAATCTGATTTTAATTGGTTATGATGGAGGAGATTTTCCTGAATGCAATCTTGTCTGCGGATATTTAAGAGTCTGGAAGAAAGTCGTGATGAGATCATAGATCTTCAGAGGGAGCTTACAGCAAGGGTAGCCCTGGGGCCTGAAAACGGTGGTTCAGGGGAACATGAAAAAGCCGGGTACGTAAAAAGGCTTCTTGAGGCCCTCAAACCCGATTTCCTGGAAGAAGTAGATGCCCCGGATGAGCGTGTAGAGGCCGGCTATAGACCTAATCTTCTTGCCGTATGGAATGGGGCTGAAAGGCAAAGCTCGACATGGGTGCTGTCTCACTCCGATATCGTCCCTCCGGGCGATCTGGCGCTATGGCAGGGAGACCCTTATAAGATAAGAGTGGCCGGCGACCGCATCTACGGAAGAGGTGTGGAGGACAATCAGCACGGGATCGTTAGTTCCTATCTCGCTGTCAAGGCGGTACTGAAGGAAGGATCGAGACCCCCAAGGGGTATCGCCCTTGCTATTGTTGCCGATGAAGAGACCGGAAGCGGTATGGGGCTTCAGTATGTCCTATCCAATCGGCGGGATCTCTTCAGAATGGATGACATGATAGTGGTGCCCGATTTCGGAAACGAGGAGGGCACAATGATCGAAGTGGCTGAAAAGTCAATGCTGTGGCTTCGCTTCACTCTGCTTGGAAAGCAGTGCCACGCAAGCACACCTGGGAACGGAAGAAACACTCTCAGGGGTGCGGCCCATCTCATTGTGGCACTGGATCGTCTGAAGGAGTCCTTTCCGGGACAAAATGATCTATTTACTCCGACAAACTCAACGTTTGAGCCGACAAAGGTCGAGGCCAATGTACCTAATGTGAACACGATACCCGGAAGGGATGTCTTCTACCTTGATTGTCGGGTGCTGCCGGAGGTCTCTTTGGACCATGTGATCAGGGAGTGTGAGGCAATCTCCCAAGAGATCGGTTCCGCGCTAGGTCTTGAAATAAAGGTGGATATTGTTACAAGAAACGATGCGGCGCTCCCGACTCCAGCCGATGCGCCTGTGGTAAAAGCCCTGTCCGAAGCCATAAAAGAAGTAACGGGTAAAGACGCCCGCCCTACAGGCATCGGTGGTGGGACGGTTGCGGCCTTCTTCAGGAAGGCAGGCCTTCCCGTGGCAGTATGGTCAACCCTTACCGAGACAATTCACCAACCGAATGAATATTGTCTCATTTCAAATATCATAGCAGACTCAAAGATGTTAGCACGACTGTTTATTGCGCCCTGAGAGGATATCAGCCCCCGGCCCCTCTTATGCCCGGGTTTGCCCTCTTCTGTATCTCCGCCTCACTGATGGATTCCACCAGGAAACCATCACCCGAGGGGATCACTGCCGAATCCTCCACCGGAGAATAGATATATCCCAGGGGCTGCCTGTCAGGATCAAGAATGATCGAAAGCCTCGGCCCCCCTGCGTCTTTACCCCAGAAGCGGTAGGCAACCGCCATAGCGTCTGCCAAAGCATGGACTTGAGTTCTGTCCGCTACCTTATGCCAGCCCATACCTCCGAGAGGCCTTGGGTCGTCTGTAAGGTCAAACAGGATTGCGCCGGGCCTTTCCTGGTAGCCTGAGAAACTTACTATGGAATCGGCTAATCGCGCTTCTATAAAGGCGTGGATGTCCCCCTCATCCTTGCTTCTTTCCACGGAGGCATATCGGCATCCACCTGAAAGAACGGACAAGATGAGGGCCGCCGCCAGGGCTGATAATGTCATATTTAGCCTTAACATATTATTCTAACAGCCTTTAATAAAAGGTAAAATATAATATAAATCTATGTATCAGCTCAAAAATCCGGGGTAGATGCGGCTTCAGCCGCATGGGAACCGTGCGCCCTGCGCCTGAAGGCGCACCTACAGAAGCTGACTACTGGTCTGCGCAAAGCCATCCCCCCAATTATTGAGCTGATACAAATCTATTTTCAATTCATTCCCGATACGGAGGGTATTTCGAAAACAGATGAAAGTGCGATCGTGGCAGCTTCCATATCTTCAGCGGCTATTACACCGGTTATTGAAGCCACAGAGCAGCTAAGAGAGATAAGGCTCAGCCCGGCATTGTCGAAAGCCTTAAGCAACATTCCTGCGATTCCGTATCTGTCTCCGAAATGGGGGCCGTTCATGTGAAAAACTGCGGTAAGGCCTTCGCCTATCTCGATACTATCGCGGGAAAGATACTGGATCAGTATCTCAGAGTTCTGCCGGTGAGGCACTGTCAATGAAAAGGCAATAGATTCTCCCTGATCCGCCGGTGTTCCGACAAAAAAGCTCAGCGGTGTTCCTTGTCGGTTCATCGCATGGAGGGCGCTAGCCAGGTTCATAAATGCCTTTTCTCTGAGTACCGTCCTTGCAAGGGTCTGCCCTCCCTGCCATGCAAGGGCATAGACCTTCGGCCTCTTTTCCTGATAACTGGCGATCACTTCTTTATATATCTGTTCCTTGCCTTTCTGGGCCAGGGACCAATCCTCAGGCGTCCTGTAGGGGCCGAAGGAAAAAGGCTCAAAAACCGCCTCAGTGACCTGATCTGTTATCTCCTCTGAGAGGGCCGCTGAAATAGCAGAGGCGGACTGAGCAAAGGCAAGAGGCATAAGAGCCCTCTTTGCGAGGCTTTCGATAAGCAGCCCCGATACCTCGGGTCTGGTCTTGTGAGGAAAAAGGGAAATTATAGATGAATTGACCGGCTTACCGGAAATGACCGTTCCGGGGATCTTTATCAGACGGGATGCCTCCCGGGCCTGATCCCCCTGAATACCGAAAACCGCTCCTGTGCCGTGGGGGTAAAAATCAACATTAAGGAAAACCAGGTTGATCTTATGGCGGGCAATGTCTTCACAGAACAAACGTGGCGCCCCGTACGCATCCTTTCCTCCGTGCATTGAAAGGAACAGCGCGGGGCGCAGTATCTTAAAGCCGCCTAATGGTTCGGGCCGAGGCATATAGATCCCGGCTGAGAAGTAAACCGCCCTTTACATAAGGGCACTTACAACCCGCCAGAGCCCTTCGGTGTCAATCGGTTTAGGCACGTAATCGTCTGCCTCTGTTGTCATACCGTCCGCGTGGCTATACCTGGTCGTAGGGACTGCTTCTCCCACCGCTGTGAGCAGCACGACAGGAATATCCCTTGTCTTGGCATCAGCCTTAAGTTCAGCGCACAGGACATAACCGTCCTTACGAGGCATCATGACATCAAGTACTATCAGGTCAGGGCGCCTCATCTTAATAGATTCTTCGGCTTCCACTCCGTCATAGGCGCGTCCGACCTCGCAGCCCTTGCTTTCAAGCATCATTCCAACAGTTTCTACCAGATCGGGATCATCGTCAACCACAAGCACATATTTCTTGGACATAGGGAATCCCTCCTATAAAATTTCGCCTTGAAGAAATCAAAGACACGGGCTTTCTTTAAGTTTTGTATCCTAGACCAAACAAAAGCCATTTTCAAGCTACAGTTGTCCATTATCAGCAATCAAATTGCATCCGGATTGGGCCTGGGATAAAGCCCTCCCATTTCAACTATCTCCGGCACTTTTTCTTCCCACTCTATAGCCATGATATGGAAACCGGCCACACCCTCCAGTTCTTTGAGTCTCTGGACGGATTCAACACATATCTTGATTCCTTCCTCCGGCTGTTTTTCCTTTGGCACACCAGACATTCGCTTTACAACATCATCAGGAACATCCATTCCCGGAACCCTGTTTTTCATATATTTGGCCATGCCGGCTGATTTCAGCGGGGTAAGCCCTGCAAGTATATAGACCTTTTCGTGAAGACCTCTGTCTCTGACCTGCTTCATCCATTCCTCAAATCTATCAAGGTTGTAGATGCATTGAGTCTGAATGAATTCAGCCCCTGCCGCAGCCTTTTTAGCCAGACGCCGCACCCTTATCTCGAAGGGGTCAGCAAATGGATTTGCGGCAGCTCCAACAAAGAGTTTAGGCGGCCTCTTTATCTCGTCTCCGCCGAGAAACTTGCCTTCGTCGCGCATTCTTCTCACGGTCTGAATGAGTTGCATGGAATCAAGATCAAAGACGTTCTGCCCCTGGGAGGAGTCGCCGAATCTCTGGTGGTCTCCGGACAAGCAGAGCATGTTTCTTATGTCGAATGAAGCTGCTCCCAGAACGTCGCTTTGAATGGCGATGCGGTTTCTATCCCTTACCACCATCTGAAGAACCGGCTCCAGCCCCATCAGCTTAAGATGGATGCAGGAGGCAAGGCTGCAAAGCCTTGTTACCGATGTCTGGTTGTCCGTTATGTTGATCGCATCCACATGGTTTTTGATCAACTCAGCTTTCTTCTTGATCAGATCGGAGTCGCTTCCTCTTGGAGGCCCGCATTCCGACGTAACTGCAAGGTGTCCCGCCGCCAGTATCTTTTCAAGTTTGCTGTCGGTCTTAACTGCACGAGTCTGATTCATTGTCTGACATCCTCCCTTACCACTTTACGCGGGCCTCCGGCCCTTTCTTTTGACCAGTCCTTTAAGGGCGCCAGCTTCTCATAGTCATCGAGCCTCCCAAGGGCCGTGAGCTTGTCAATAATGATCTGCCAGGCGCAGGGCACTTCGCCTCCTATTTCGCACATGCCCTTGCTCGATCCTCCGCACGGGCCGTTCAAAAGCCTCTTGGCACACCTTGAAACAGGGCAAATGCCCCCGGTGGTTGCAAGGATGCACTGGCCGCAACCCTGGCATCTTTCGCTCCATACACCCCGCTCCTCAGTGACACCCATAAAGCAGGTATTAACCCCTGGATAGACCTGTGTCTTGAAGTACTTCTCGCTCATGAACTGAACGCCCACACCGCATGCAAGCGATACGATGGCCTGGTATTGATCCACGATGTTGCGTATCTCCTCTAGGTATTCGTGGTCGCATTGCCTCTCCAGGGTTACTTCGTCTATCTTGATCTCCTTACCCTGGTTCATGAAATACATTCGCAGGGCTGAGGCGAGGACCCCAACCTCTTTTTTCCCGCCTGCCTCACATACGGTCACGCATTCGTTACATCCCACAATAAGGACCTTGTCCCTGTCCTTTATGTATTCGATTATCTCCTCAATGGGCTTCCTATCGGCAACGATCATCTGGTTGACCTCCTTTAAACGGTTGCGGGCTTTCTACCCACAGGCCTTTTTATGCAGCTTTCTTCATTTTTTTCAGTTTAACGGGATTAGGGCCCATGGCCTTTATCTTCTCAGTCATATCCAGGGCTATCTGGGCGAACTTGGGACCTTCGGCGGATGAGAGATTGAACATCTGAACCCTCTCACCTCCTATGCCCACGATGTTCAGTATCCTCCTAGCTTCAGCGACCCTCTTTTTGGCCCTTAGATTGCCCCTGTTGTATCTGCAGTCACCCTCCATGCACCCGACTACATAGACCCCGTCCGCGCCCTTTTCAAAAGCTCTGAGTATATAGCCTACATCAACCTTTCCGGTGCACGGAAGCCTTACGATTCTTATTGTGTCAGGGTATCTGAGCCTCATGGAACCTGCCAGGTCCGCGGCTGTGTACCCTCAGAAATTACAGCAAAACGCTATTATGATCGGCTTGAAATCATCCATTACATCACTCCTTCCAATAGTGCATCCACCTTGCTCATTACCTGTTCATCCTCATACCAATTAAGCTCTATGGCCTTGGCCGGGCATTCGGCTGCGCAGATTCCGCATCCCAGACACAATGCCTCGTCTATCTCGCTCACACCCTGTTCGTTTATCCTGGGCACCCCTGCCGGGCATGATCTGACGCAAATAAGACAGGAGGCGCATTTATCCTGGTTCACCTTTGCCGTTACCGCGGAAAGTGTAAGTTCTTTCTGGGACAGGAAGGTGGTCGCCCTCGATGCTGCTGCCAGGGCCTGGGATATGGACTCGGATATAAGTTTCGGACTGTGTGCTGTTCCGCAAAGGAAGATTCCTTCGCCGGCCATATCCACCGGTCTGAGTTTTACATGGGCCTCAAGAAAATACCCTTCCTTGTTTCTTGCAAGTTTCAGGATGGAGGCAAGTTCCTCCGTGTCCTCAGCGACCATGCCCGCGCTCAGCGTTACTAGGTCTGCTCCTACCCTTATATCCCTTCCGAGGACATGATCGCGGAATGTCACGGTGAGAGCACCGTTCAGATTCTCAACCATAGGAGGCGCCTCCTTCTTATATCGGAAGAACATTACTCCTTTGCGCCTCGCCTCTCTATAGTAGTCCTCAAGCAGGCCGTAGGTGCGAAGGTCTCTATAGAGGATAAAGACCTGTGCGTCAGGATTGAGTTCCTTTATGTGAAGAGCGTTTTTGACAGCGCTTTGACAGCAGACTCTGGAGCATATCGGATTTTGCTCGTTTCTCGATCCTACACACTGGATCATGACTACGCTTGAGAGATCAGATGCCCCCTTTTCTTCGATACGCCTGGATAGATCTATCTGGGTGATTATTCCTTCGTGCTGACCGTAGAGAAACTCGGTGGGCCGGTATTCCCTGGCTCCCGTCGCTACGATTACGACCCCGTGCTCTATCTTTCTTTCATACATTCCGGGGCCGACGAGCACCTCTGTCGTGAAGTTTCCCTTAAAGCCCTTGAAGTTCACTATCAGGGAGTTTGTAAGAACCTGTATCTTTGAATGTTTCTTTACCTTTTCAATAAGCTCTTCGAGATATTTCCTTATGTCGGAGCCGTCAATCGTGGTTGTGAGCCTCCTGGAAAGCCCTCCAAGCTCAGGCTCCTTTTCCACAAGCACGCATTCAAAGCCCTGATCTCCCAGAGTGAGGGCCGCGTTTATTCCCGCGACACCTCCGCCTATCACAAGCGCCCTGCGCTTTATTGATATCTTCTTTTCCCTGAGGGGAGACAGTAGAGCCACCCTCGCCACAGCCATCCTTACCAAGTCCTTGGCCTTTACGGTCGCTCCCTCTGGATTATCCCCGTGCACCCAGGAGTTCTGATCCCTTATGTTGGCCATCTCGAAAAGGTACTTGTTCAGGCCGCATGCCTGAAGAGTCTCCTGAAACAATGGCTCATGAGTCCTTGGAGTGCAGGATGCAACCACTATGCGGTTGAGGTTTTGCTCCTTTATGACCTGTTTCATCTTCTCCTGAGTATCCTGAGCGCAGGTGAACAGGTTGTGATCGGCAAAAACTACATTAGGCAGTCTCTTGGCGTATTCAACCACGTTGGGCACATCCACTACCCCGGCGATATTTATGCCGCAGTTACAGACAAAGACGCCGACCCTGGGTTCTTCTCCCAGGACGTCACGCTCCTCCGGCAGATGCAGTACCTTTACGTCTGTTCCTCTCGCCCCGCTCATAATCTTTCCTGCGGCTGCGGCTGCTGCGCTTGCCTCTGTAACCGAACTTGGGATGTCTTTGGGCCCCTGGAACACGCCGCAGGCAAAGACCCCAGGTCTTGAAGTGGAAACCGGCTTGAAGGTCTCTGTGCTTGCAAATCCATACTTGTCAACCGCAAGACCCAGCTTTTCGGCCAGCTCTAAAGTTTTCTTGTTTATGGTAAGGCCCACCGAGAGGACGACCATATCGAATACTTCTTCATGTATGACTCCGTCCTCATCCGAGTAGCTGAGCATAAGGTCGCCTGTTCCCTCTATGGGCGCAACCGTGTGCACCCTTGAGCGGACGAACCTCACTCCGTGCTCGTTCACGGCCCGGTCGTAGTATTTCTCGTAGTCCTTTCCAAAGGTGCGCATATCCATATAAAATATGGTCGCCTCAAGACCTCCATGACTGTGGTCTTTTGCTATAACTGCCTCCTTCGTAGCGTACATGCAGCACACAGCTGAGCAGTAACCATTTCCGCAGCGGTTCATGTCACGGGAGCCAACGCATTGAAGCCAGGCGATCCTTTCAGGCTCCTTCTTGTCGGAGGGTCTTTCCAGATGCCCCATGGTGGGACCTGATGCGCTCAGAATCCTTTCAAACTCAAGGCTTGTAAGAACATTGGGATGAGACCCGTGGTGATAGAAGTTCTCAAGCGGGAGGGGATCAAAGGGATCGCTTCCGGGGCAGAGAACGAGGGAGCCTATTGTAAGATCTCTTTCCACCGCCTTCTGGTCGTGGTTGACTGCCCCGGCAAGGCAGGCCTTCACGCACTGATAGCATTCTGAACATATTCCGCATTTAAGACAGCGCAGCGCCTCCTTCCTTGCCTCATCTTCGCTGAAGCCAAGGGCTATTTCATCGAAGTTGCCCTTTCTGCTTTCAACTGGCATTGTTCTCATACCTGTCCTGGGAAGAAAGGTTTCGTTGGAGATGTCGGGCTTTTCATATGACCAGTCTTTTTCCCTGCCCTCTTTAATATCCATCCCGTTGACGAACCTGTGAATGCTCTCCGCTGCCTCCTTGCCGCATTCCACCGCTTCCACCACCGACCTGGGACCGTAAAAGACGTCTCCGCCGGCAAATACCCCTTCCAGGGGCGTTGCAAGCGTGAGACGGTCTGCCTCGAGTCCGCCGCGCTGCGTCTTTGCTATGCCGTTACCTTCGGCAAATGAGAGATCCGCCGCCTGTCCGATTGCGACAATTACGGTATCGGCATCAAAAGAGGTGAGGGCATTCTCATCGTACTGAGGATTGAATCTCCCCATGTCGTCAAAGACCCTTGTGCAGCACTTGAAGGTGATGCCGGTGAGCCTTCCTCCCTCTGAAAGGAATTTCTTAGGCCCAAGGCTGTTTACTATCTTAACGCCTTCCTCCAGGGCCTCTTCGATTTCATACTTCCAGGCAGGCATCTCATCGCGCTTTTCAAGGCACACGAGGGTTACATCCTCGGCACCGACCCTGAGCGCGGAAAGGGCGACATCTATTGCTACGTTTCCTCCGCCAACAACGACGACTTTTTTCCCAACTGCGGCCTTGCCCTCAAGTGCTACTTCTCTTAAAAAATCAACACCTTTGAGAACACCAGGCGAGTCTTCCCCTTCGACTCCGAGTTTTCTGCTCAGATGAAGTCCCGTCGCTATAAATATTGCCTTAAACCCTTCACTCTTTAATCCTTGGGCGGTTATATCGGTTCCAAAACAAACCCCGGTCTTGATCTTAACACCCATATCCTCGATAACCTTTATCTCGGCCTTAAGAACGTCTCTTGGAAGCCTGTATGCCGGGATACCCACAGCCATCATGCCGCCCACAACCGGCAGCTTTTCAAATATGGTGATCTTGTAGCCTCTAAGCCTCAGAAAATACGCAGCCGAAAGCCCGGCAGGGCCTGCTCCTATCACGGCCACTTTCTCCTCACGCTCCTCCTTTACCTGCGGAGTGTACCTGTCACCAGAATTGAGGTCGGTATCTGCAAGAAATCTGTGGAGGTGCTGAATTGCTATTGGCTCCTCTACATCCCCTCTTGTGCAGACACCCTCACATGGATGATGGCACACCCTTCCGCAGATGGCTGGAAAGGGATGGGCTTCCTTGAAGAGTTCAAGCGCTTCTCTGTATTTCCCCTGATTTGTAAGGGCCACATATCCCTGTATGCTTACATGGGCAGGGCAGGTGGCCTTGCAGGGGGCGGTGCCCCTCTTGGCTATCGCAAAGGCGCCGGGTATGGCCTGGGGATATCTCTTGAAGGCGGCCTTTCTCTTTGAGAGGTTCTTATCGAATTCGTTTTCCAACTCTATGGGGCATACCTTGGCGCATTCTCCGCAACTCGTGCATTTCGATAAGTCAATATATCTGGGGTTCTGCCTTATGTGCGCCTTGAAATTGCCCGGTCCTCCTTCCAGATCTAACAGCTCCGTATTTGTGAGAAGTTCTATGTTCAGATGCCGGCCGACCTCGACCAGTTTGGGGGAGATCACTCACATGGCGCAGTCATTGGTGGGAAATGTCTTGTCAAGCTGCGACATCATCCCTCCAATGGCAGAGGTGCCCTCGACCAGATAGACATAATAACCTGAATTTGCTAGGTCCAGGGCGGACTGCATTCCTGCAATGCCTCCGCCCAGGACCATAACGGAGCCTGATATTCTGTTAGTTTCCTGCTCGGTCATAATCTTCAATCCTTTCCTATAACCTGGCCTCGTCAAGAACCTGAGGCAGCTTTTCTTCCCATCCGATTGTTGAGACAAGCACCCCGGGAGCGCCCATTTCCTTAAATCTAGATATTAGTTTGCCAGCTATACTTACACACTCGACCGGCTTATCAGGGGCTTTCTGAATGGATTCTATCAACTGGGACGGAATGAATATGTTTTTGACATTACGATCAATATAGCGAGCCATTCCGGCGGACTTCAGGAGAAGCACGGTGGGTATTACACTCACTCCTACGGGCTTAAGTTTTACAAGGAGTTTTTCGAATATATCCGTGTCAAATACCGGGGTTGTGACAACAAAGGCCGCACCCAGACCCTTTTTCTTTTTCAGCTCTTCAATCTCCAGATCAAGGGCACCGCCGGCCGCGCCGGCGTTGAATGTCGAGCCCACAAAGAAGTCAGGAGCGCCTTTTAGTTCTATGCCCGCCATGTCCTTTCCATTTTTCAGACCGGCTATGGCCTCCAAAAGCTGCATGAGGGTAACATCGTTTACGGCCCTTGCCTGATGGTGATCTCCAAAAGTTATGTCATCTCCCTGAACGACCATTACAGTCTTTATGCCTATCGCTCCTGCGGCAAGGATATCAGCCTGCAGAGCCAGCCTGTTTCTGTCACGGCAGCAAACCTGAAGAACTGTTTCAAAGCCCCTGTTCTGAAGAAAGGCACATCCTCCAAGGGAACTGGCCTTCACAACCGAGTTGGCCATCTCGGGCACCATAAACGCATCCACCCTTCCCTTTACAAGGTCGGCATTTGCGAGAAGCGAATGAAAATCCGCGCCCTTTGGGGGTTCAAGCTCGGCAAGAACCGCAAAACCGCCTGCCTCTATCTTTTCCTTCAACGGCATGTCATGATCCTCCAATCCTCTTGTTGAGGGCTTCGTATAGAGCCCGTCAAATGCACTCGCTGCATCCCCCATCGTCACGGAGTGGGGATGACTGCGCTTTTTTATTTCTCCGGAGCGTGCTCTCTGCTGCGCCTTGACGCCTCACCATTCAGGCGGCTCTAAAGTGCAAGCGCCTTGTAACCGTTTCCTTATGCTTTCCCGTCCCGATCATGATTTCCTGCGGGCCCATCATTGCCGGGACGATTTTTGCAGGGCGCCCTCAATGGCCATCTCCAGATCCTGGTTCCCAAAGGATTTTATATGGTAAAAGAATATTCCCTTCTGACGGGCGCACCTTTCGAGTTCGGGGCTGTTTACATCGGCGCATACAATAATAGGAATGCTGTGCTGAATCCCTTTTACAATGGGAATCAGGCTGCAGTCCTCCCCAAGCATGGATGAGCCCAGTATCATCACATCAACCGCATCCTTCTGGAGCGTGAGGAGGGTTTCCTTCATATTCGCGACCCCTATTATAGTGATATCGCGTTTCTGAAAAAAGGTGCTAAGCTCATCTGGGAGGGCCATTTTCGGATCTGCGATAAGTACTTTGCGCAACACAGTTTCCCTGGCCCTTTCCCTTATCATTCCCCTCTCTCCAGCAATATTACGGGTGCTCTCCGCGACATCACAATCATTCTGAGCCCCAAGTTCCAAGCAACTCTCGTGCCGCTAAGCGGTGATCAGCTCAACATATTGAAGAGGATAGGGAAAGTAGTCTTAAAGTTTCATAACGGGAAAACCAGGCTGGTGCATGGAGGGAGTAAATGGAGATTTATATGAGTAAAACTCTCCCCATCAGAAACTGGTGAAAGGGCTTATCTAATTGGAATATGTATATAAAGTCAATAATGGGTTAAAATGTATCAAGTGGGGTGAAATGCCTCTTTAATTTATTATCTCCGCAGGGGGCATAGCGAAGAGTAAAAACCTCTCCAGTTCATTTATCCCTCACCCGCGATGGGGGAGGGAAGGGTTGGGATGGTTTTCATATAAACTCAGGAGGCGATATCGTTGATTCCTGAAAGCACGATATCGAAAAGCGTTTGGATATCGTCCTTTTCAAGGGATGAAAAGGCGACCCTTAAGTCCGTTGCGCCGAGGCTTATGAGACCCACGCCGTATTTATCCAGCAGATGCAGCCTTAGTTTTTCAGCGTCAGTCTTAAGTATCTTAAGGCACATGAAATAACCAGAATTGAAAGGATATGCCTCAAATGAGCCCTTGTATTTGGGGTCGGCAATCACCTTCTTTACCTCAAGGGCTCGTTCCTTAAGTATCTCAAATTTATCTTTTTTCTCTTCCCAGTAAGACGGAGAGTCGAAGGCCTTCAAGACAAGCTCCTGGCTCAGATGAGAGGCATTGGAGATGGATCCCCTCACAGCTCCGGCGGTTTTTCTCTCCAGGGCATCGTAGGCCGCCGCATGTCGGTCTTGCGCCTTAAGGCCGTATGTAATGAAACCAACCCTGAGCCCCCATACGAAGTCCTCCTTTGTGGCGGCATCCAGCTTGAGGGCAAGCAGCCTGGGTTCTCTACCGATGAGCTTGGTAAATATGGACTCCTTGAGTGTATCTTCTCCATAAAAGAGACCGAAATAGGCATCGTCGCAAAGCACGATTACGTTTGTTCCTGATGCCGCACTCTTTGAGAGGATGTCGGCAATACCTTCTCCCTCTTTATCGCTAATCGTATAGCCGGTAGGGTTGTTAGGGAAGTTAAGAAGTATTATGATCTTTTTTCTGCCCACGCTTTCTTTCTGCACGCATTCCTCGAATGCCTTAAGATTGAATCCGCCCTTTTGGTCGAAGAAGGGGAAAGTGACCATCCTGGCGGCCCTTCTAACGGCGAATATGAGATTGTAATTTCCCCAGAGCTTATCAGGAAGGATTATAGCGTCCCCTGGATCAACCCACATGTCGGAGACAACGCTAAGGCCGTGGGTGATGGCGTTTGTTACTATTGGAAGACTTATGGGCACCCGGGACAAGGAAGGATTCTTCTTAACCTGGAGTTCATGCCATTTCTGCCTCAGAGGGAGTATGCCGAAGGAAGGTGCGTATGTGAGGGCCTCCTCAGGGGTGACGCCTGTAAGCATCCTGGTAAGGGAGGCAAGGTGCATGGTTTTTCCCTTCTCAGTTGCCATGCCTATAGTGGCGTTAAGGTTCTTCTTAGCCTTGGCCTTAGCCTCCGCGCTCTGGGAAAGAATTCCCTTGGGGAAAAACAATTCCTTACCAACATTAGAAAGCATCTCATAGACATGCTCGTTCACGTCTCGGATAATATCATTTAGTTCTTTTGCCAGCAGATTCATAGCCTCATATCCCTTTCATAAACCGCTCCCGGCGGTCTTGATAATTTTTTTAGGTCTTACATGTTCAGGTCTTAATTTGTCAAGGGAAATGGCGTGTGCTGACAGGCAAATTGTCTTGACTTAATGAACCGCCTTTATTATGAACTGAGTTGCTATGTAGTGTCCATCCCGAAATGAGATAGTTTCGTCGAGTTCAAGGCGGGCGATAATTTTAACCACAGGAATACATTGACGTATTTCGAGGATTAAAATTTGAGCCCAACGCCGAAATCGGTGAAAATAGCCATTTCCGGATGGACACTATGTAAGGAATATTTAGGGGAAAGGGGATCGGCGATGAGAGAGGTGGTTATTGTGAGCGCCTGCAGAACTCCGATAGGGGATTTTGCAGGTTCTTTGAGCAATATAAAGGCTACTGATCTGGGCGCACTTGTTATGGAAGAGGCCATAAGAAGGGCAGGAATAGCCAAGGAGGCTGTAAATGAAGTCATCATGGGCTGTGTGCTCCCCCACGGTCTTGGTCAGAACCCGGCAAGGCAGGCCATGGTTAAGGCGGGGCTTCCGTGGGATGTCGGAGCGATAACCGTAAACAAGGTTTGCGGCTCAGGTCTGAAGGCAGTAATGCTGGCGGCCCAGGCAATCAAGTGCGGCGACGCCGATGTGATTGTGGCAGGCGGAATGGAGAACATGAATCTCTGCCCCTATATGCTCCCAAAGGCAAGAACCGGTTATAGAATGAATAACGGGACCGTCCTGGACGGGATGGTCTGCGACGGGCTCTGGGACCACGTAAATGACTTTCACATGGGCATGAGCGCCGAACTGGTTGCCGAAAAATATGGTGTAACGAGAGACGACATGGACCAGTTCGCCTTTAAATCCTATGAAAAGGCCTGGAAGGCTATCGAAGATGGAGGATTCGTAAACGAGATCGTTTCTGTGCCGGTCCCAGGAAGAAAAGGGGAGGTCAATCAATTTGTCCGGGATGAGATACCTTTCAGAAAACCCGGGACATCTCTGGAGGCCCTCTCCAGATTAGCTCCCGCCTTTAAGAAGGGCGGGATCGTCACTGCCGGAAACGCCTCAAAGATAAGCGACGGGGCAGCTGCGGTAGTCCTTATGTCCAGAGAAAAGGCTGAAGAACTGGGATGCAAGGTTATGGCAAGGGTCGGAGCTCAAGGTGCGGCAGGTGTTGATATGAAGTATGTGCTCATAGCCCCGATCTACTCAATCCCGAAGGTGCTTGCAAAGGATGGATTGAAGGTTTCCGATATTGATATACACGAAATAAACGAAGCCTTCAGCTCTTCTTCCGTTGCCATCAACAGGGTTCTTGAGATTGATCCAGCCACCGTAAATGTCAAAGGCGGTTCGGTGGCCTTGGGGCACCCGATAGGCGCAAGCGGAGCCAGGCTTCTGACAACACTCATTTATGCCATGAAAGATAAGGGCGCAAAGACAGGAGAGGTGTCTCTTTGCCTTGGAGGAGGGGAGGCCGTTACCCTGGTGGTGTATAACCAATAGAGATAGCTACTAACCCCCATGCCCGGGCAGGGCACAGCGAAATATGAAAATCACCCCCACCCCTCCCTCCCCTGTCAAGGGGGAGGGATAAAGGGAAGGGACATTTTCATATAAACAGGTTCAAAGTTCAGGGATTCACTAATCGGATAACCTGAGCAGCTTAAATAGAGATTACAATTTAACTATACATTATATTTTATTGAAATAAGGAGAAATATGAGATGAGAGAGGTAGTGATAGTTTCGGGCGTCAGAACTCCGGTGGGTACCTTTGGAGGTGGACTTAAGACAACGCCTGTTGTTAGTCTAGGGGCGACGGTGTTGAGGGAAGCCTTGCGCCTCGTGAATCTGAGACCAGTTGTGGATGAGGCTTTCACCCGATTCGAGCCTGATTCCCAAAAAGGCATAGGGATGATTGAGCTTGAGAAGAGGGGCTATGATTATAAGCAGGAGTTTCACCCGGTTCAGGTTGATGAGGTTATAATGGGGAACGTGGTGGGCGCTGGACAGGGCCAGAATGTCACCCGCCAGGCGATGATAAAGGCAGGCATTTCAAAGGAGACTAGCGCCTTTACGGTCAATAAGGTCTGTGCCTCGGGAATGAAGGCCGTGGCCTTGGCGGCTCAGAGCATTGCCGCAGGCAGCGCGGATGTTATGCTTGCAGGCGGTATGGAAAACATGAGTCTTATACCATACGTGCTTCCCGCCGCGAGATGGGGGGCAAGGATGAACAATACAAACCTTGTTGACATTATGGTCTATGACGGCCTATTTGAGATCTTCTACGGCTATCACATGGGCCTTACCGCAGAAAACATCGCCGCAAAATACGGCATTACCAGACAGGAGCAGGATGAACTCGGCGCCATGAGCCACAGGAGGGCAATGGCTGCTATAAAGGATGGTACATTCAAGAAGGAGATTGTCCCGGTATTGATCCCCCAGAGAAAGGGAGAGCCGGTGGTATTCGATACGGATGAACGCCCCATGGAGACAAGCGTCGAGAAGATGGCAAAACTTGCCCCAGCCTTCAAAAAGGACGGAACGGTTACAGCAGGAAACGCATCCGGAATAAACGATGCCGCCGCGGCCCTGCTTCTCATGAGCGCTGATAAGGCTAAGGAACTGGGACTAAAGCCCTTAGCAAGGATAAAGGCCTTCGCCTCAGCAGGAACGGACCCTGCCTACATGGGTCTTGGCCCCATACCGGCCGTCAGAAAGATACTTGCTAAAGAAAAACTCACTATAGGGGATTTCGGAGTCGTAGAACTCAATGAAGCATTTGCAGTTCAGGCAATAGCCTGCATGAGGGAACTGAAATGCGATCCCGAGAAGACCAATGTCCACGGAAGCGGAATATCCATAGGGCATCCGATCGGGTGCAGCGGGGCAAGGATACTTGTGACGCTGATGAAGGAGATGAGCAGGAGACAGACTCCTCTTGGGCTTGCCTCTTTGTGCATCGGAGGCGGTCAGGGTATGGCTATGGTTCTTGAGCTTGCATAGGGTAGCGGTAGAAAGGCCTTACTGCCAAGCGGTTCCGGTACCCCTCCCCCTCGACGGGGGAGGCAGGGGTGGGGGTGATTTTCATGCTTCGTTGTGCCCCATTCGGGCATGGCGGTCAGTGATGGAAATATCCCAATTTATTTTGGAGTCGGCACCGGGGTAGCAATCGAAATCCAGAAGAGCGGTGGCGACACAATCTTTCTGCCGTGAATGCTTGGGTTGATTTTTAAGTATCAGCTCAATAATTGGGGGGATGGCTTTGCGCAGACCAGGAATCAGCTTCTGTAGGTGCGCCTTCAGGTGCAGGGCGCACGGTTAACGTGCGGCTGAAGCCGCACCTACCCCGAATTTTTGAGTTCATACATTTTTAAGATAACGATAAAGGAGGCGATAATGGCATACGAAACAATCATAGTTAAGCAGGAAGGCGACATTGGAATCATTAAGTTCAACAGACCCGAGGCCCTTAACGCTATCAATCCCACGGTGGTAGCCGAAGTGGCAAAGGCGGTTGACCTTATTGAAATCGAGGGAAAATGCAAGGTTCTTATTCTCACGGGTGAAGGGGAAAAGGCGTTTGTCGCAGGCGCGGATATAGCGGTAATGGCTAAACAGAGCCCTCTTGAAGGCGGAAACTTTTCAAGGGCAGGCCAGGATCTTCTCTTCAGGATCGAGTCTCTGCCCATACCCGTCATAGCGTGTGTCAACGGCTTCGCCCTTGGAGGGGGAACCGAGATAGCCATGGCCTGTGATTTTATCTACGCCTCGACCAATGCCAAGTTCGGGCAGCCGGAGATAAACCTTGGGATCATACCCGGTTTTGGAGGCACCCAGAGGCTCTCCCGCCTGGTGGGTAGAGGACTGGCCAAGGAACTCTGCATGACAGGGGTTATGATTACAGCGGAGGAGGCCATGAGGATAGGCCTTGTAAACAAGGTATTTCCACTCGAAAGCCTATGGGAGGAGACCATGAAGACCGCAAAGGTAATAGCCTCAAAGGGCAGGGTCTCTGTCAGGGCTGTAAAGCAGATGATAAACAGAGGTCTTGACGTGGATCTTAGATCCGGCTGCTACATGGAGGCGGACGCCTTTGCACTCTGTAAGACCAGCACTGATGCTGCCGAGGGTATGAACGCGTTTCTTGAGAAGAGAAAACCTCAATTCAAAGGGGAGCTTAGCTGATAAATGGACTTTGAACTTACCGAAGAACAGAAGATGGTTCAAGACATGGCCCGCAGGTTTGCGGAGACAGAAGTCAAACCAAAGGCAGCAGAACTTGACGCCACACACAGACACCCAAAGGAGATAGTGGAAAAGCTCGCCGAGCTGAAGATGCTGGGTATTGCGGTGCCCGAAGAGTATGGCGGAGGAGGCATGGACTATGTGAGCTACGTGCTCTCTCTGATTGAGATCTCCAAGGCCTGCGCTTCAACGGGCGTCATAATGTCCGTTAACAACTCTCTTTACTGCTTTCCCGTATATCACTATGGGACGGAGGAGCAGAAGAAAAAATACCTCTCTCCCGTTGCATCGGGAGAGAAATTGGGCTGCTACGGCCTTACCGAGGCCGGGGCTGGCTCAGACCCGGCAGGCATGCGCACGACTGCGGTCAAGGATGGAGAGGGATGGGTGCTGAACGGCGAAAAAAAATTCATAACCAATGGAAACGTCGCATCCTACGCGGTCGTTGCCGCTGTCACAGACAAGGGTAAAGGCTACAAGGGAATCAGCTCTTTCATCGTGGATCTTGCCAATACGCCCGGATTCAAGGTGGGAAGGGTCGAGGAAAAGATGGGCATACTCGCCTCCGGCACTTCGGAACTTGTTTTTGAAGATGCTCGTCTGCCTGCGGACTCCCTTTTGGGAGTGCAGGGTGAGGGCTTCAAGCAGATGCTCACCACCCTGGACGGGGGAAGGATAGGTATAGCCTCCCAGGCCATAGGGATAGGACGTTCAGTGCTGGAAGAGGCTGTCGCCTACGCCAAGACAAGGGAGCAGTTCGGAAAGACCATAGGCTCATTCCAGGCCATACAGTGGAAGCTTGCCGACATGGCCACCGAGCTTGACGCCGCCGAACTTCTCACCCTGAGGGCGGCATGGCTTGAAGACCATAAGAAACCTTACGAAAAGGAGGCCGCCATGGCGAAGATGTACGCATCCGATGCCGCCATGAGGGCGGCGGTTGAAGGAGTCCAGGTTCTTGGCGGCTATGGTTACTGCCGGGAATATCCAATGGAGAGGCACATGAGGGATGCCAAGATCTGCCAGATCTACGAAGGCACTAACGAGATCATGCGCCTTGTCATAGCAAGAAACTTGCTTAAAGGACTATAGATTTTTTCCGCACCCGGGGTGCGTGGAGGTTGTCTGATGGCTTTGACATTCGACAAAAAGGTCTTTGAAGACATTAAAAAGGCCGAAGACAGATGGACTGAGAAGCTCAAATCCTTAAAGGTAGATACTTGTGAGCGGCTGGAGAGGTTCTCCACTGTCTCTGACCGTCCCATAGACCGGATATACAGTCCGAAGGATATCCGGGAACAGGACTTTGATAGGGACATTGGTTTCCCGGCGGAATTTCCCTTTACCAGGGGGGTCCAGCCCAACATGTACAGGGGAAGGCTCTGGACCATGAGAATGTTTGCAGGGCTCGGTACCGCAAGGGATACCAACAAGAGATTTCACCTTCTTGTAAAGGAAGGCCAGACCGGTCTTTCAACGGCCTTTGATATGCCCACCCTCATGGGTTATGACTCAGATTCCCAGAGGGCGAGGGGTGAATGCGGCAAGTGCGGTGTAGCCATAGATACGCTGAAAGACATGGAGGACCTTTTTGAGGGCCTCCCGATTGACAAGATAACCACCTCCATGACAATAAATCCCCCGGCTTCAGTGGTCTGGGCCATGTATATCGCAATGGCGGAAAACAGGGGCATTGACCGAAATGTAATAGGGGGCACCATCCAAAACGACATGCTCAAGGAGTTCATCGCGCAGAAGACCTTCATGTGCCCGCCCATCCCGTCGGTCAGACTTGTGACCGATACGGTGGAGTTCGGCACGAGGGAGGTCCCCCGCTGGAACACCATAAGCATAAGCGGTTATCACATAAGGGAGGCAGGTTCCACCGCGGTTCAAGAGCTTGCCTTCACCTTGGGAGACGGCATAGCCTACACGCAGGAGGCCTTGAAACGAGGTCTTGATGTGGATGATTTTGCGCCCAGGTTTTCTTTTTTCTTCAATTCCCACCTAGATTTTTTTGAGGAGATTGCAAAGTTTCGTGCCGCAAGGCGTATGTGGGGCAAGATCATGAAGGATCGCTTTAAGGCCAAAAATCCCCGTTCCTGGTGGCTGAGGTTTCACACACAGACCGCGGGCTGCTCTCTCACGGCGCAGCAACCCTATAACAACGTTGTGAGAACCACGCTACAGGCCCTGGCGGCGGTACTTGGAGGCACCCAGTCCCTGCACACCAACTCCCTGGATGAGGTCCTCGCCATTCCCACCGAGGAGGCCGCGACCATCGCGCTTAGGACCCAACAGATCATCGCCGAGGAGTCGGGTGTCGCCAACACCATTGATCCCGTAGGCGGATCATACTTTATTGAAAAGCTCACAAATCAGCTTGAGGAAGAAGCATTCGCCATCATCCAGAAGATAGACGATATGGGCGGGATGCTCTCTGCCATTGAGAAGAACTATCCCCAGCAGGAGATAGCCGATGCCGCGTATCGCTATCAGAGACAGGTGGACAGCGGAGAGAAGACCGTTGTCGGAGTCAATAAATATGCCACATCCGAGACCATACCGGTCGAGATGCTTGAGCTGGACGAGGAACTGGAAAGGCTTCAGATAGAAAAAACCAACAGGATAAAGGAACAGAGGAACTCTGCCAGGTTGAGGGAATGCCTTGACAGACTTGAGGATTCATGCAGGTCGGCGACAAACGTCATGCAGCCTTTGATAGATGCGGTGAAGGCCGATGCCACTCTCCAGGAGTGCTGCGACGTCTATAGAAAGGTATTCGGCGAGTACCGGGATCCCGGAATATACTAAAAAACTAGGCTTATGCGCCGGGACGGGCTTGGCGTTTGTTCCCGGAGGAGTTTATAGAACCGGATTTTTTTGAGCGGGGGAGTACATGGTTCAGAAACGAAGGTTGAGGGTGATGGTGGCCAAGCCTGGTCTTGACGGCCACGACCGGGGAGCCAGAATCATTGCAAGGGCGTTCAGGGATGCGGGTTTCGAGGTGGTCTATACGGGACTTCATCAGACCCCTGAGCAGATCGTGGATGCCGCCATTCAGGAAGACGTTGATCTTATAGGGCTTTCGAGCCTCGCGGGAGCCCACAGGTATCTTTTCCCAAGAGTGGTTGAGATACTGAGGGAAAGGAAGGCGGAAGACATAATGGTTTGCGGTGGCGGAATCGTACCCGAGGCCGATATACCGGTCATGAAGAAGGCGGGCCTAAAAGAGATATTTACACCAGGCACCACTCTTGATTCCATAGTCGCATGGGTCAACGCCAACGTGAAACCTAGATGAGTATTAATACCGGGGCTGTAAACCCGGCGTTTTAGCTAAGAGACAGGTCTTATGAAAGAGATTGCTGAAAAGGTGGTTGCCGGCGATGTACGCACTGTTGCTCGCCTCATAAGGGACATTGACGACGGCATGCCCCATGTAAGGGATGCCCTAAAAAGGCTCTTTCCTCATACCGGCAGGGCCTATGTCATAGGTATCACCGGCGCTCCAGGGGTGGGCAAGAGCACCCTTGTGGATCAAATGATAAGCCACCTCAGGAAAAACGGTAAGACCGTGGGGGTGTTGGCGGTTGATCCCACCAGTCCCTTTAGCGGCGGGGCCATCCTTGGAGACAGGGTGAGGATGCAGCGCCATAGCATGGACGAAGGGGTATTTATCCGGTCGCTTGCGACAAGGGGGCACTTCGGAGGCCTCACCCAGTCCACCCGCAGCGCTATTGACGTTCTTGACGCCATGGGTAAGGATTACATCCTGGTTGAGACCGTGGGCGTGGGCCAGGACGAGGTGGATGTGGTGAGAAGCGCCCACACTACACTCATAATCGTAATCCCGGGTATGGGGGACGACATCCAGGCCATAAAAGCGGGGATACTTGAAGTGGGGGATATCTTCGTAATCAACAAGGCCGACAGGGATGGGACCGACAAGACCATGAGTGATCTCAGGCTCATGATTGACATGGATCAAAAGAAGTATAAGGACGGGAAATGGAAGCCTCCCATACTCAAGACACAGGCCGTGTTTGATCAGGGTGTGAAGGAACTCATGGACACCATCGAGGAGCACAGGCTCTACAACTTTAAGACCCACGGAGATCTGCCCTTCAGAAAAAGAAAGGACAGGGTGGGTCAGGAGCTGGCAGAGATGGTCAAGGCCCGGCTGATAGAGGAGGTAATTGGAGGTCTTGTTGAAAGCGGGGCCTTCGATATGGTGGTCGAGGAGATCGTTTCAGGAAAGCTTGACCCTTACACGGCCTGCGAACGGATAGTGATTCCTGTCCTGGGTAAAAGGCCATGACGCCGGGAGATTGATGCCGTGGCAGCTGCCTGGTGGTGGATACGTAACGCAGGTCTTACTCTCGGCGGACTTTTTTTTCTCATGTTCGGTATTCAGCTTCTTGTGGCTGCTTACCATCTCAATAACCCATCCTATTTCATTCTGACATTTTTTGCCTCAAATCTAATAATCCTGATCAGCGCTGTCCTCATCCTGGGATTCATACTGCGCATGGTGAAGAGGATCAGAGAAGGAGGAGGGCAGGGGGAGAATATATCTAGCAATAAAGATTAACTATTTATTATAGGAGTCTGTTATGGCAACACAAAAAGAGGGAAAACCCATCGGAAAAAAGCTTTTGGCCCTGCGCAGGGCCAAAAAGCTCACCCTTAAGCAGCTTGCAAATGAAACAGGTCTTGCTCCTGATTACATCTCAAAGGTAGAAAAGGGCGGGGTGATGCCCCCTGTGGCTGTAATCCTTCAACTCTCGAGGGCGATGGAGGTTGATTCGAGCATTCTTCTTTCTACAGAGAAAAAGAAGGAAAAGGAAACCTCTGCCAGGGATTATGAAAAAAGGACTGAGGCTTACAGCTACCGGGTCCTTACGCCACAGGCCCCCAACAAACACCTACAGGCATTTCGAATACATATTGACCCCCTGTCCGAACATAAGGGCGTGAGTTATCAGCACGTGGGAGAGGAGTTCGCCTATGTCCTCAAGGGAAAGGTCGAGATCATGGTGGGAGAGAGCAAAAATGTCCTCGAACCCCATCAGTCGCTTCATTTCAATTCCTCGATCATTCACAAGATGAGAAACCTGAGCCCGGAGCAAGCGGAACTCCTGGTGATCCTTTATACTCCGTGAGAGGGAGGTTTTCTAATGGCTTATCATCTCACTGAAGAACAGCGCATGATCCAGACCATGGTGCGGGATTTCGCAAGGGATGTGATCATGCCGGGAGCTGCGGAAAGAGACAAAACCAAGGAATTTCCTATGGAGATTATAAAAAGCATGGGAGAACTTGGCCTTATGGGCATGAATGTCCCGACTGAATACAATGGAGCCGGAGTTGATACCGTCAGCTATTCGGTTGCGATGCAGGAGATCGCCTATGCGGACGCCTCCGTCGCAGTTGTCATGTCGGTTCACAACTCGGTTGCCTGTGGCCCCATCTATCTTTTCGGCTCAGACTATCTGAAGGAACACTATCTCAAGCGTCTTACCACTGGGGAGCTGATCGGCTCATTTGCTATAACAGAGCCGGGCGCTGGCTCAGACCCGGCAGGTCAGAGAACTCGTGCCGCAAGAGACGGGGACAGCTATGTTCTAAACGGAAACAAGATATTCATATCAACCGGAAAAAACTCCAACATCACTGTTGTAACCGCCTACACCGACCGGGACAGAAAGCACAAGGGCATAAGCGCCTTTGTGGTGGAAAAGGGCACTCCCGGCTTCTATGTAGGCAAGCAGGAGGAAAAGATGGGCCTCCTGGCCTCAGACACAGTGGAACTTATCTTCGAGGACTGCCGCGTTCCTGCCGAAAACCTCCTGGGCCAGGAGGGGGACGGTTTTACGGTCGCCATGACATCTCTTGACGGCGGTCGTATCGGGATCGCCTCCCAGTCGGTTGGGCTTTCCCAGGCCTGCCTGGATGCCGCCATCTGCTATGCAAGGGAGAGGGTCCAGTTCAACAAACCCATCGCCCAGTTCCAGGGCATAAGCTGGATGATCGCCGATATGGCTACCCAGGTGGAGGCGGCAAGGCTCCTTACCTTTAACGCCGCAGCCATGAAGGACAGGGGGGAGAACTTCACCGCAGCAGCCTCAATGGCAAAGCTATTCGCCTCGGAGACCGCCAATCAGGTGGCCTACAAGGCCCTCCAGATTCACGGCGGCTACGGATACACAAAGGATTTCCCGATCGAGCGCTACTACCGCGACGCCCGCGTCTTCACCATATATGAAGGCACCTCCGAGATCCAGCGCACCGTCATCGCCAAGCGCTACCTCTAGTACCTCCAAGGGCATTCATGGGAGGAAGCCTGTGGTTTACCTCCCACGAATGCTCGATGCTTTATCGGCAATTTCGAGGGTGCCTTCCATGGATTATTTCTTTTTCCATTGACCGGATGGCGTTTGAACCCATTCTCCTGAGGCTGCCTTTTCCGCGATTTGAATGGCGCGTCTCTGCCCGACCACCTGCATGCTGGTGCCGGTTTTTTGTGCAATCTCCTCATAGACGGCTTTGCGATCCTGGTTTTCCGCCATAACCGCCTCTTTGTTCTCAGATTGCCCCTTGAGCATTTCAAGATAGCCCTGGTTGTTTTCGCCGACCACACCCCGCGCCTTGAGGGCGATGATTATTGGCAATCGCTCTTTCATCCGGGTTTTTACATCCTGGGACCAGGCTGTCCCTGCCAAAAGGGTGATTGCCGCCAAAATTAAAACAAATGTCGCTCTTGTGTTCATAGGCATGTTTAAGTCTCCTTCTTACGTGACAGGGTCATTGCTATTTCAATCATTTTTTTTCAAACGCCATGGCGCTCATTATCAATTCCCTGTAGATGTCCGTTCAGCGTTAGACGCCTACATGCGGCCTATGGCGCGCTATGGTGTGACGGGTTTAATTTCTTCTTTGGCTTTGTCAATATCTCCAAAGAAGTCATCCAACGCTTTGTCCACCTTTACATTGACATCTATGGTGATGTGCATGGGCGCTACTTCGATTCGGTGCACCGTTTCCACCTTGTGTTCGGTCTGACAGCCGGCGATGCCGATCAGCCCGGCCGCGAGAATGATGGATATCTTAGTCCTGGTCATAAAATTCTCCTTTTCTATCGTGCATGTGGTTCATTGGGTTTTAGCAGCTCCTTGTATCGGAGGAGTTGGTTGATGGGGCTTTGAAAATTCAGGTCGAGGCGGATGCCTTTGAATTCCGCCTGGGCATTTCCCTCAAAGCGGATAAATGTGCCCTTGGCGGTGTCGTAGGCAAAGGGCAGCAGGCGGTTGGGACGACCATCGAGTTGCAAGGCAACCAGCAGGAACTCTTTGCGACTGTTCAGTTGGAGCTTGGCCCAATCGTAAGTGTAGTCTTTCAGCGCTTCGGTGGCAATATCCAACTGTGTATGCTGCGGGGTCCCGGGGGCCAGGCCCTGCAAAAAAGTCTGGGTATTGCGCAGTTGGATGGTTCCGGTTTGTCCCGGAGCCGAAGTTAATTCGCCATTGTCAAAATAAATCTGATTTTTGGACCAGCGAATAGGAATCCGGCCGCTGATGTCACCTTCGCCTTCTCCTTCGGCCACCCCGAGTTGATTCAAAACTTTGGCCAGGTTGATCCGATCGCAAATAAGGGTGAGATTCAAATCCGGATTTTTCGGCTGGAGGCGAATAGATTTGCTGCTGATGTTGCCTTCGCACCATTTCATGCTGACGTTTTCAATGAATATGGAACCGTCTGCCTCGATTTGAAAATACGCTTTCATTTCCTCTGCGGCAATGTTTCCGAGTTGCAGGGCGGCAACTCGCAGCGTTTGCCTCGGAGCGCTCTGCAGGGAGGGGAGGTTGTCGAAAGCCAATGATATGAAAATCCCATCCAGCTTCAGGTCGGTTTCTTGCTGGTTTACACGTCCCTGATCGAGCTTGAGACTTCCCTTGCCCGTCAGCACGCTACCGTTGAGGGCCAGCGCAGCCTGTGCTTGCATCTGGCCGTTGAAATTCACGCCGGCAGCGGCGGGAAAAAGACTTCCCAGTTCGATCGCCTTATCCGGTTTATAAACCGGCAATTTAAGGTCCATGCGGACGCTGTTCGGCCTTACATCGGCCTGTATCAAGACGTTCATGGCCGGAAAAAGTTGACTGAGGTGCGTCAAGTTTGCACTCAGTCCATTTGCCGAGGATCGCAATTTGCCGCTCAGGCTGCCGATGGACTTATTTTTCCACTGGATACCGGCTTTGATGTGACCTTCGGCGCCTTTGGAGGGCAGCGGCCACTGCAAGGGAAGGTGCATGGACATCTGATGGAGTCGCAATTCCTGGTCCGGGAGATCAACCTGAGCGCCGGTTATCTCCACTTTTCCAAGGGCTTCCAACGCCTTACCCCGGCTTCCTTCTACATCAATGGCCAATGCGATCTGGTCCGCTTTTGCACTGACCTTGTCATGGGTTAAAACGGGTTTCGGCAGATGGAAGTTGACCTGCAATCGCGATTGGTCGCCTGCCACGGCCCGACCGGTCAGCCCAATGGAGGGCATGACCAACTCTGCGTTGGGCAGGCGTACATCCACAGGGCCGCTCGCTGCCGAAAGCTCCCAGGCATCTGTTATCCATGCGGCAGTTAATACAATTTCAGGAAGCAGAGCCAGAACCGGGTGACTTAATCGAAAGGGGCTGCTGGTCATTTTCCAGTGCCGGGGGTTGTCGGCTTTCAGGCTCACCACCAGCGGCTGTTCGTGACCTTGAGGGTTCAAGGCGTTTTCCATGGTAACGCCATAGCCGTTGATGCCAAGCCGGGAAAATTCCACCCTAGCGGTTAAAGCTCTCATCTGTAAGGAGGTGATCTGAAATTCACATCGGCCTGCCAGTTGTATGATACCCTTCAGTGACAGTGGCCCGATCTCATTTAGGAGGTCGGGAAAACTCTCAGGGTTCAGATTTCCTCCGGTTACCTCCACAATGGCCATGTCGTTCCGGCTGTCGAGAGCGGCGGTGGCTTCCAGTTTATTTCCGCGACTTGAGAGCGAAAGGGCAGCGCGGACATTACCGTTTCGCAAATCGGCCATATCCAGTTCGATGTTTAGAGCGCCTTCGATTTTGTGCCGGCGCCAGTTGAAGGTGATTATACCATCGCGGAGGGCGATTGATTTTATTTCCAGCGGCAGAATCGTCTCGAGGCGCATAGGGCCAGGACTCGTGGCGGTGGAATGGGTTGGCCGCGCTGGTATGCTCCAGCCAGCCACAATAACACCCTCGTCTTCGATGGTCACCTGCAGGCGCGGACCGATCAGGATAATGGAGTCAACTTTACGCTGCAGCAAAGCCTTCAGGCCGTAACGTATTTGGATGGCATCCAATTCAAGGACGGGGGATTGAGCTTTGGCGATGCGGATCGGTCCAAGGTCGGCAGCGGTCCAACCGATGCGCTGAATCTCTATCCTTTCCAGGGTCAAGCCGGTCTTGCTCACCAGGGCCGGCAGCAGCTCCTTTTGCAGATAGACTGGCAGATACAGGCGGGCGGCTATGACGATAGCGATCATCGCGAGGACTCCGGCGATTAAGGCAATCGTCAACTTTTTTCTGGAACGGGAAACCATACCCCCTCTATACAAAATTATACTAACGCCCTTTACATCTACAGATTTCGAGAGTTAGGCCTGCTGCCAAGCCAAAGGTTGATGAGCTGCAGCGGAAGAAGCCCCACCCTGAGTGCAGGTCGAATAACGATTGTTGCCCCTGCTTTGAGGGCACTAGAAGGTTGAAACTTACAAAGACTAATCAGTTACACTCCTTGACCGCAATGCCCATAAAAAACTCAACAGCTGCCTTTCGGCAGTGTGTAAGGATAACCTCTGAGGCTATGTCGTATGCACCCACCAGTGCCTGATCCTATGGTAATGATTTTCCTTAAAATACATTTCACTAAGCAATTTTTCAAGCGAAAATCTTGATTGGAGAAGCCGCCTGAAGGCGCAATGCAACCGTCGCGTTATTGTGCCCTGGTAAGCAATCACAGAGTTGCATCCAGGCGCCTTGTTCGGCTCCAAGTCTTCAGAGCCGGTGTTTTTTGATCGAGAAAAAGCCCATTCTTGACTCTCCTAGTATACGATAATAATATACTGACATGTTGAATCTTAAGCATATAGAGGATTATGATTGGGACGAGGAGAATAAAGACAGATAAGCATATGCTAAAACCAATTCCTGATTTTAGTACTGAAGATGATGAGCAAGAATTTTGGGTACAACAAGACTCGACAGAATATTTGGACTGGAAGCTAGGGGAACCAGTGGTCCTCCCGAAGCTGAGATCGTCAACAAAGACAATTTCTTTGCGTATGTCTGAGACGATGTTGAATGAGTTGAAATTACTTGCAAACAAAATGGATGTTCCATATCAGTCCCTTATCAAAGTATATCTCAGGGAACGGATAGATAAAGATCTAGGCAGGGGAGTAAGTGAGATTCAGGACTGACAAGACCCCATAGGGTCCCCCCGGAGAAACTGATTATTGACACCCGCCTGTTCATCTGCTTTCATTGTGATCCTCGTAGTATTGCTGGGGACCTGTACGGCGGTGATTATCCGACATCGTTGCCTTTGGGGGAGGGCTCATGTTTCATTTCAAAGACAGACCCGGCCTATCGGCTTCAGTCCCCCCCTGCGTCCGGTAGGAATACGAAAGCCGCCGGGGGGGGGCGTTCTTTGCTGCGGGGTACGCCTTCCCTTGAGGTAGGTTCTTCAGATTTACAGTTTTAGAGGAATGGAGATGCCCACCCGGCAAAAGGCCGGTGAAACGCTTTCAATGCCGCAGACCTCATATTTCGTTGAAAAACTAACTTCATCTTGCCAGGATACAATAGTAATGTATATTATCAAAAAATCTTATTTATTGCCTGAGAGGCTGAAAAAAATGGAATCGGTTGTCACATCAAGGGGACAGGTGGTGGTGCCGGGGCCCTTGCGGAAAAAATACAAAATATTTCCTGGCATGCGGTTACAGTGGATAGACACTGGCGCCGGGATGAAAGTCATCCCAATTCCCTCGGATCCGATCGGGGCGCTTAGGGGATCGGCGAAGGGAGAGTCATTGGTAGATTTACTGCTTGAGGCAAGGATTTGTTGAAAAGCAGAAGCGGTTCTCCTATCGGGCCGGTTCATGAGGCAGCTTGGCTGCCTGCGGCTCGAATAGCTTCATGAATCCTGCAAAAGACAAAAGGTTCCCTTTTTCATAGTCAAAAGTCGGCAGGACCAAAAGCGGGCTCCTGACCCTGGCGAGCATCTCTTTCCACTTCTGGGCGTCTGCCGTGACAATGATGTCGGCGTCAGCAAGGGTTACGGCGTCAGGCCTGCGTTCGTTGATTTCAGCCACGCCGAAGCGGACATGCACGAAAAAAGCCTGCCTCGTATCCGGGAACTTCACGATCGCCCTGATATCCTTTTCCCGGCTTTCCTCGGCATTCAGCGATACGGCAAGGGCGCTGAAAAAGTTGGCGAGCGGGAGACGGCGAAGCATTTCCGTACCCGGTTTCACCGGAGAGGAGGCGACAAAGCCTTCGCGGATCTCCAGGGCCTCAGTCAGGTAATAGTGCCTAGCGTTGGGGTTTTGCGCCTTTTCGCCAAGGGCTGTGAGCGCGAGAAAACGCAAGCCTTTGTAATCCGTATTGTCACACCACAGTTGCAGCAAATGCCCGGATAATTGCAGGGCCGCCTGGTATTCACCTTTTTCGAGGGCGTTTTTTGCGTGTTGGTACAGGCCAGCTTCACCTCCGGCCAGTTCGGCCATCAGACGCGCCTGCGCTTTTCGGGAAAGCGGATCAAGGCTGGCAGAATCCCCGTCAAACCACCCCATGTTCCCTGAAAACATGGCCCGCACCGACCAGGCCACAGTGCCGTAAAACGGCTGAAGATAGGGCGCGTCCTTCAGGTGGGGCGGAAGTGTCACAAACTCCACCAGTTCGCCCGGAGTCATTCCCATGTTGATGCCTCTTATGGACTGGTCATGGACAAACTGAATGGCATCCCGGTAATCGGTCAAGATCTCATAAATCCGGTCAGCGCCCTGGATGGGCCTGGTGTGGCAAGGCACCAGATATTCGGGGCGAATGGCCCTGATGATATCAATGCTTTGATACCATTGTTTCAGGCTGCGAAACGAGGTGCCGCGGATGGTGTAGAGGTTGGGAAAGGCCCAGTAGAAATTGTCACCGCAGATCAGCACCCGCTGGTCAGGCAGCCACACGTAGAGCTGGTCGTCTGTCTCGCCCGGAGCATGGATCAGTTCAAAGCGGATGCCAGCTACCCTGGCCTCCAGCCTGTCCTTGAAAGTAACGGTGGGAGGCATGTATCCCAGTGTGCTTTCTTCTTTGCCCACGCCCAGAAATGGCCCGATACCGGCATTGACCAGACCGTCCTGGTCCAGAAAGGTGCCGAACATTCTCATGGCCCGGGTGTTGATAGCGGGGCGGAGTTCTCCAACCACACGGTTGACAAGGTAATCAGTGGTTTCATGGGCGTATATGGCCGGCTCGCTTCCGGAGGCAAAGACATCGGCACCGAAAACGTGGTCAGTGTGGTTGTGCGTGTAGATTATTGCCTTTACAGGCTTTGCCGATATTTTTCGAAACTCTGCCAGCACCGAGCGGGCTGTCTCCCTGGTCTCCATGGTATCTACGATAATGAGGCCGTCGTAGCCTTCGATCATGATGGAGTTGGCGAGCCCGTATCCAATTGCCACATATACGTTTTTCGCGATCCGCTCCACGGCCTGCTTAAAAATATCGGTGTGTTTTCTAAGGGCCTCTTCCGTCTGAATGTCTGGTTTCAAAGATTGACCTTTTTGAAGATGGTGCGGCCCGCATCCCATAAAAAAGGGAAGAGAGAGGAGGAAGATCATTGAAGCCGATGCTTTTATTTTCATGGCGAAGTCTCTCCGCTTTATGTGTACAGAGCCTGGCCTGCTTTGCTTAGTTAGTGTCCATCCGGAAATGGCTATTTTCACCGATTTCGGCGTTGGGCTCAAATTTTAATCCTCGAAATACGTCAATGTATTCCTATGGTTAAAATTATCGCCCGCCTTGAACTCGACGAAACTATCTCGTTTCCGGATGGGCACTAGTTATATTCTAAGAACCCGGGCGCTTCCATCCTTGGTCCGTTATGCAGAAACTCACGGTAGCAGTGTT
>MNYJ01000167.1 GCA_001874005.1 Desulfobacteraceae bacterium CG2_30_51_40 | reverse complement strand
GAGCCTCAGGACCATTATCGGTATCACCTTGCCCCTGAGATTTATAACCCCTTTGACAAAGGTCGGAGTCTTGGGAACCCTTGTAATCGGCATCAGTCCTATGATCTCCTTGATCTTCAGTATCCCTATGCCGTATTCCTCTCCTTCAAGCGAAAATGTCAGATACTTGCCTTCTTTCAACCTCGTAACTGCATCATCTTTAGAATCTCTTGATCCCATGAGCATGAACTCCTTTCCCTGTAAGCTCCAAGAAAAAATAACCAGCTTAGACCTTGCCGTATTTCTTGGTTTCATTGGTGAGGGGGATGCGTTTAAAACCTATATGGAATGCCTTTGACCCAGACAATGCGCACTTCCAGCCTGTTTCAACATGAACGTTAAGTAGTTGGGCAGTGGTATTTGAGGAGTCACTCTTGGTTAGCCTTGGCATCAATAATCACCTTGGGTTATAGGTTAACTGACCGTAAGGCAAGTCTAAGTCAAGCAAGAAACGCTTGCTTTTTATAGTGCTACGTTACCCATAGCGTATTTCGGCGGCATTCCCTCGTCAAGGTATTTGTAAGGGAATATCGACTCGGCATAGCAGGAAGAATCACCATTGCCGCGAGATTGGCTAAAGGCGGGTAATGAAGAAAGTGAGGCGATAGTCGGCATATTTTAGAAAAGAAGTAGAATTTGTCTTGCTATTAGATATGAAAGCGTTTATATTAACCACATCAATCAAATCCCGCTTTCAAATTGGCGGGGGGGTTTCTCTCTGTAAGGATTATCCGTTTTTTAAGGGTTATCATCCTTCAGTCTGCAACGTTGAAATTTGTCGAAAGGAGGATGATATCATGGCAAATGGGACTGTGAAGTGGTTTAATGACCAAAAGGGTTTTGGATTTATTGAGCAGGAAAACGGACCGGATGTATTTGTGCATCATAGTGCAATCAATGCGACCGGTTTTAAATCCCTGAGTGAAGGTGCGCGAGTAACCTTTGACATTGAGCAAGGGAAAAAAGGTCCGTCCGCTGTCAACGTGACCGCAGTATAGCCTGCTTTCCTAGACAACTAAAGGCATCTCCTGTAAAATGGGAGGTGCCATTTTTGTGATTGTTACAATCAAACCATAAATATACAGGCTTAGCTTCTTTTACCTGTTACTAGTGGTCCTTTGGGCCCCTGGCAACCAACCGGAAAGGAAATGCCATGGCAAGACCCAATTACGAGTTCAAAAAGCGTCAGAAAGAATTGGCCAAAAAGAAGAAAAAAGAGGAAAAAAAGCAACGCAAGCTGGAAAATAAATCGCTTGAAACCGGCGCTGAAAACGATGGAACTGTGGAAGAAATGACCCCGGAAGAAGATGGCCGGTAAACATGGTATCAACAGGTATTGAGTACAAAATGACGCGCTGGGATAAGGCCGGCTGGTCTTCCCGCAGGTGGCAGTGTGTAAATTATCATTTGCGCTCCAGTTGAAGTGTATTTTTATTTTAATCAACATTTACCCCACGGGCCTCTTGCTTAGGATGAAGTGTCCCAGTCTGTTAAGATCAGCCAAGAAATAATGAGGAGCATAACGGCTCCTTTGCTCTTATCAAATCCTCCAGGTTGTAACTCCACTCGATTCCGTCCTTTTCAGATCGAAATTATTGCCAGGTGAGTGCAAGTTAGTGTCCATCCGTAAATGAGATAGTTTTGTCGAGTTCAAGGCGAGCGATAATTTTAACCACAGGAATACATTGACTTATTTCGAGGATTAAAATTTGAGCCCAACGCCGAGATCGGTGAAAATAGCCATTTACGGATGGGCACTAGTTACGGTATCCCATAGGTGTTCCGATAACAACAAATCAGTCCTCAGCAGGCGGCAAGATTTCTCCTTTAACTGATCCCTAGCAGTATATGAAGACCATTCCCCAGGATTTGCGGAATCGTTTCAAGTCGTTGCCTTGATCTGACCCAAGATGAATGGATCAAGGGGGGATTCCTTTCAGGGAACGTTTCTGCGTAATCTCAAAAGAGATTGCCGATTATTTTTAAATTCATTATCCTGCGGTCACCAAGGTGGCAGTTTTCCCTAATGAGAGGAGCTCTTGCACCAGTATTTGAGACAGAAAGGAACAAAATGTCGCCAAAAGATGTTCACAGGAAAGACGAGCACTTTCTCACCAGGTTTTTCGAGCCGGAGAGCGTTGCTATCGTGGGCGCATCCAACAACCCGGCTCGCATCAATTACCAGATCGTTGCCAATTTGATCAGGCTGGGGTTTCAGGGAAGGATATATCCGGTCAATCCGAGTGAAAAGGAGATCATGGGCCTCAAGGCATATCCGAGCGTAAAACACATTCCAGAAACTGTTGAACTCGCCGTCATCGCGGTTTCATACGCGGTGACGCCGGCTGTGTTAAAAGAGTGTGTGGAGAAAGGCATCAGGCGGGTCACCCTGATCGCAGGCGGATTTTCCGAGGCTGGAGAGGAAGGCAGAAAGGTCCAGGCGGAAATGGCTCGAATAGTAAGGCAAAGCGGTATCCGGGTCATCGGCCCAAATGCTCTGAGTCCCATAAACGTGAGGGCGGGCTTTTGCATCAGCTTTCATCCAATCGAATCCATCAAGACAGGCAGTCTTTCCCTTATTTTTCAGTCCGGCCTCTATGAGCCGAGATCAGGATGGCTCCTGAAAGATTTCAATTATCACCTCAACAAGCTCATTGATCTAGGCAACAAGATGGATGTAAACGAGGTGGACGCTCTGAGCTATCTGATAGATGACCCTGAGACGCACGTGATCGGGATTCATCTGGAAAGTATCGGGGGAGGAGGAAGGGAGTTTCTGCGCCTCATCCGCAAGGCATCGAGACAGGGAAAACGTGTTGTCGTCTTAAAGTCGGGGAGGAGCGAGGCAGGCGCCAGGGCCGCCCTCTCGCATACCGGGGCTCTGGTACAGGGAAATGACCGCATTTTTGACGGCGCCATGGAGCAGTGCGGCGCTCTGCGCGCACGCAGTCTGGAGGATTTTTTTGATCTGACGCGTGCTTTGGAGCGCTTCGGCCCACTTTCTTTAGAAAACAACCGGGTTTTCATCGCCACGTTCCCAGGCGGGGAGGGCGTCATAGTAACTGACCTCCTGGAACAGGAAGGGCTCAGAATCGCTGATGCGGGAGGCGCCACGGTGGATAAGCTGAGGGCGATTTTTCCTGCCTGGGACATCCCGGCCAACCCCTGGGACCTCGGCCTCACCATGCAGTTTCACAATACAGGGATCATTTATCAGACTATCATAAATGCGATGGTTGCAGAGCCAGATGTTGATGCACTTGCTATCCAGATTCACCCGGAGGCCCTTAAGTTTCCCAAGGAACTCATGGGTATCTTCTGCGAGGCCTCCCGGGCGGGAAAGCCCATCGCCCTGTGGCTTGCCGGGATGGACTCAGGAAGGCATGAGAACCTGATGTGGCTGGAAGAAAACGGCGTTCCGGTCTTCCCGTCTCCCGAAAAGGCCGTGCGCGCCCTTGCGGCTCTGCATCGTCTGAGTCGTTCATAGAAGACGAAGCGCAGACCGAGTACACTGTAAATCGACGACCGACTCATTGGCTGGTATCGAAGCTACTGTCAAATTTCACTCTCCAGGGGTTCTTACCGGGGAGTGGTTTTTTCCGATGATAGAATATTTCTTATGATCCAAAGAATCCTTCCAAGCTGCATGCCTTCCTCTGTACTCCTGGAGGAATTTTGCCCATTAGGCCCCGTGACCGGCTGCCATGAGATCCGGGTAAGAAGATCACAGGCGGTCTTTGCCCTTTGGGAGGCCTGGGAACAGGAGGTTGGAAGAGTTTGCCCCGTGCCTTTCTGGGCGGTGGTATGGCCTGCGGCCCAGGTGCTCGCCCGTTTTATTCTCGATCAGCCGGATATCGTAAGGGGAAAGGAAGTGATTGAGATCGGCTGTGGAGGAGGGGTGGCATCCATCGCCGCGGCCGGAGCGAGAACTGTTACGGCCAACGACGTTGACCCGGTTGCCCTCGAGATTGCCTGCCAAAATGCAGCGCATAACAGGGTGTACATGCAGTTTGATTCGGAAAATCATATTGAAACCGGGTCGGTTGGGCAGGCTCAACTGGTACTTTGCTCTGATTTTTTTTATACAAAGAAAGACTCCCTTGCTCTTACGAGTTTGCTTGAAAAATGCAGGGACCGCTCCGTAACCATCCTAATAGGGGACGGCGGGAGGGCCTTCGTTCCTTCTGATTACCGTGAGATACTGCGGGAGGAATGGGTTGACACGGATTGGCACCTGGAAGGAAGAGAAAAGAGAACCGTAAAAATCTTGAGATACTGATCTTAAAGCATGCTAAACTCCCTGATATTGTGTGGTGGGCGATGCGCGACTCGAACGCGCGACCTTCGGTTCCGGAGACCGACGCTCTATCCACCTGAGCTAATCGCCCATTAAAAGACAGGTTAAAATATCTGAAGGCTTTAAGCGGGCAAGAGCCTTAAAACTTACCAGATTAACCCCCGTTCGGACAAGAAGTCACAGCTCGGGAGTGAAACTGTGTGAAGGAACATCCCATCCGAGTCTTTATGGGATATTATAATCCCTGCGGAATTAGAGCACAAGAGCAAATGAAGGAGTCCTCCACGTCACGGGGTTTTGTGATCGAGCCAGTTTGCTTAGACTTGTTGACAGGTTAGCGCCGCTATGCTAAAGAACCTCCAATATATATAATTAACCGCTTTCAGGAGAGGAGATTTCCTCATGGCCGTGGACAATTTTAAAGATGGAGGCAAGACAGGATCGGAAGAGACATTGCTTGATTTTACGTTCGACGATTCACCGGAGTCACCCCTGATTCAGCCGGAAGGAAGTAATGCCGGGGGAGCCATTGAAGAAATCATAGAGCTGGTCAATCCCATAAAGAGAGGCGAGATTCAAGAGGATATCCTTGAAGGGATATCGGGAGAGGCGGAAAGCCCTTCTGTCAAAGACGCAATCTCAGGGGATGAAAGCGCTGGCGATGATCTCAATTCCCTCGATAAGGAGATTGCCGCAATCTTCTCCGATCAGCCTCCTTCCAGACCTCAGGTTAACTCTGAGGTAATCCCCGCGATTGAAGGCATTGAATCTATGGGGGCTGATAAGACGCTTTCATCTCAAGTGCCGCTGGGAATCAGCGAGGATCGGCTTGAGGCCATTATAGCCAAAGCGGTAAACGATGCAGTTGAGAGAGTAGCCGGACAGGCCATAGAGGCGGCTGCTGAAAGAGCCATCAGGGAGGCCATTGACGCTCTTAAGGAGAGTCTGAAAGTCTCCCGCGGTTAGTTGAATAGAGCTTATCGGCATTCTCTGCCGCCTTAATTTGTTCTCAGAGGGGGTTGCTTTAATCAATGCAACCCCTTTTCTTATCTTTACCATGAAAATGCCCCTTTTTCGGGGGCGGTATCGGGGTATAAATCGCAATCGAGCAGAGCAGGCCTGTCGTCAAAAGACGATGCCGATGGATTTTCATGGCTGGGTTTGGCCTCTTGGCCATGAGCGTTTTCCGTTAAAACACACATCCCGCTCCGATTCTCACAATCCGGGTCGGAGGTAGGAGCGGCAGATTTTTTAGGAGCACTGGTAGAATGAACGAAGAGTTGATGGCAAAAGGTTTTGAGCCGGAAAAGGCAGAGGCGCGATGGTACCGGTATTGGGAGGAATCAGGGCTTTTCAGGCCTGATGAGGCTGCCAAAGGAAACCCCTATTGCATTGTGATACCGCCTCCGAATGTCACCGGGACACTGCACATGGGCCACGCCCTCAATAACACCCTCCAGGATATCCTATGCAGGTATAAGAGAATGAAAGGCTTCAAGGTGCTTTGGCAACCGGGCACCGATCATGCCGGAATCGCTACCCAGAATGTGGTGGAAAAAAATCTCGCCGCTCAGGGGACGGATCGTCACGCAGTGGGCCGAGAACGGTTTATAGAGCTTGTATGGGAATGGAGAAGGAAATACGGCGGATTTATAATCAATCAGTTGCGAAGGCTGGGTTGCTCGTGTGACTGGAGCAGAGAGCGCTTCACCATGGATGAAGGACTTTCGAGGGCGGTAAGGGAGGTCTTTGTAAGACTTTACGACGAGGGTCTCATATACCGTGGGGATCATATCATAAACTGGTGCCCGAGGTGTCATACGGCCCTGGCCGATATTGAGGTCGAGCACGAGGACAGAGACAGTGCACTTTACTGGGTAAGATATCCCTTTGCGGACAGGGACGGCTATCTTGTTGTGGCAACGACAAGGCCTGAGACCATGCTGGGAGATACGGCCGTGGCGGTAAACCCTGAGGATGATCGCTACGGATCAGTTGTCGGATCAAATGTGGTGCTTCCTATCGTCAATAAGATCATCCCTGTAATAGGGGATTCCTATGTTGACCCGGCCTTCGGAACAGGCGCCCTCAAGATCACTCCCGCTCATGATCCGAACGATTTTGAGATAGGAAGGCGCCACGGTCTGGAGCTTATTAAGGTAATAGACGACGACGGCAGGATGAATGAGCTTGCCGGGCACTATGCGGGTATGGATCGATTCGATTGCAGGAAAAAAATCCTTGATGACCTCCAATCCCAGGGATTGCTTGAAAAGGTTGATCCCTATCGCCATGCCGTGGGCCATTGCTACAGATGCAAGACCATGATAGAGCCTCTCTTGAGCAAGCAGTGGTTTGTAAGGACAAAGCCCCTTGCTAAGGCCGCAACTATTGCCGTTAAAGACGGAAAGACAAGAATCTATCCGGCCACATGGGAGGCCGTATATTTTGAATGGATGTCCAACATAAGAGACTGGTGTGTCTCAAGGCAGATATGGTGGGGCCACCGCATCCCTGCATGGTATTGCAAATCCTGCGGTGAGATAACAGTGGCCATGGTGGCTCCTTCTGCCTGCAAGAGCTGCGGAGGCAAAGATCTTGAGCAGGAAAACGACGTTCTTGATACGTGGTTTAGTTCCGCCCTGTGGCCTTTTTCAACCCTCGGCTGGCCGGATAGGACGGTGGAACTTGACACGTTTTATCCCACTTCGGTTCTGGTGACAGGATTCGACATCCTGTTTTTCTGGGTTGCAAGGATGATGATGATGGGTATCCATTTCATGGGGGATGTGCCCTTCAGGGATGTTTATATCCATGCCCTTGTCAGAGATGCCGAGGGCAAAAAAATGAGCAAGTCCAAAGGAAATGTTATTGATCCTCTTGATGTAATGGGTAAATTCGGAACAGATGCCTTTCGCTTCACCCTCGCTGCGCTTGCGGCCCAGGGAAGGGATGTCAAGCTCTCGGAGGACAGAATCGAGGGATATAGGCATTTTGTCAACAAGCTCTGGAATGCCTCACGGTTGGTTCTGGGGAACCTCGATGAGGAGTCCCCTCCTTGCGAAAGCAGGATATATCCGCTTGCCGACCGATGGATACTGACCAGGGTCGGCCTGGTTGTGGGAGAGATGGAGAAGGCATTAGATGAATACCGATTCAACGATGCAGCCAATATCTGCTATCAGTTTGTATGGCATGAGTTCTGTGACTGGTATATCGAGATGGCCAAAAAAGGCCTTTATGGCAACGATACCACTCTGAGGTCATCCACCAGAGAGACATTGAAAGAAGTGCTCTCTGCTGTGCTCAGAATGTGTCATCCTTTCATGCCTTTTGTGACCGAAGATATATGGGAAAAGCTTCCCTATACGAACGGGAGCATCATGAAGGCGCCTTTTCCGGAAAGATCTGAGTATCTTGATGATAGCGAGGCCCTTAATGAAATGGGTACTGTTATGGGGGTGGTAGGCGCCGTTAGAGCCATAAGAGGTGAGATGAATATCCCTCCTTCAAAAAAGGTTCTTGTGGTAATAGACATTCATGAAGGGGAGGATAGTATAAAGACCATACTGATCGAGAATATCCATCACATAGAGTCACTGACAAAGGCCGAGAATCCCGTCGTTGATATAGGGTTGAAGAAACCAGCCGGATCAGCCACATCCGTGGTGGGTTCAGTCCAAGTGCATGTTGTGCTCAAGGGCCTGCTAGATTTTGATGAGGAGAAGAAAAGGCTTCAAAAAGAGATAGCAAAAAAAGATAAAGATATTGATCTCATGGCTAAGAAGCTATCAAATAAAGGTTTTATCGAAAAGGCTTCTCCTGATGTGGTTTCAGAAGTAAAGGAAAGACATGAGTCACTGTCTCTCGGTAGGGAAAAGCTTTTGAAAAACCTGCATTTTTTCGAGAGTATTAATGAGTGAAAAGGGCTCCGATGATTTTTGGACTTTATCCGGCATCCGGTGAATGACCCGACACATGTGTTGTCTCATGGCAGATCTCCAAATTTGCAACGCTTCGGCTAATATAATCGAGAATGGTTCAATAATAGAAAGGCAACCACCGGGCTGCTTATAAAAGGTTTCCAGGCTTGGTGACTGTTTTTATTCTCTGTCGCGCAATCAGGGGCATTCAGGTTAGGGAAAAAGAAATAGGGGATGAGGTGTGAAGCCAGCGGCTGTAGAGGTTAAAAATGTTTGGTTTTCCTACGGGACCGCTGAGGTTTTGAGGGATGTTACCTTTACCCTTGATCAAGGAGATTTTCTGGGTATCCTCGGACCCAACGGCGGGGGAAAGACCACGCTCTTGAAACTCATGTTAGGTCTTCTTAAGCCCGACAAGGGAACCATTCGCATCCTGGGTGCATCTCCCCTTGAGGCGACACGAAGAGTAGGGTATGTGCCTCAGGGGACAGACCTAAACATCTCCTTCCCGATCTCCGCCATGGAAATAGCTCTGATGGGAAGGATTTCTCGATCTCGCCTAGGCAGATCTTTTTCCAAGGAAGATCGCGCAAAGGCAGCCGATGCCCTTACCAGGGTGGGGATGATTGAGTACGCGGACACACTAGTGGGTCGGCTCTCTGGAGGACAGCGGCAGAGGGTCTTCATAGCAAGAGCGCTTGCCACCGATCCCGAGATACTTTTTCTGGATGAGCCCACAAGCAGTGTTGATCAGGAATTTGAGACGGACCTCTACGGTTTTTTAAAGGAACTCAACAGCCGTGTTACAATTATTGTGATTACCCATGACGTCGGTGTCATCTCACGGTATGTCAAGTCGGTCGCCTGCGTAAATCGGACTCTCGTCTTTCACGCCGAAGGCCGCATAACAACGGAGATGCTTGATACCGTATATGCATGCCCGGTTGATCTAATAGCTCACGGTGTGCCCCACCGGGTGCTCCCCACCCACGAAGGACATTGAGATGTGGGAGGCCCTTCAGTTTGATTTCGTAAGAAATGCGTTGATTGCAGGGGTTCTTGTAAGTATCGTCTGCGGAGTAATAGGGACGCTTGTGGTCGTAAACAGGATCGTCTTTATCTCGGGGGGCATTGCACACGCGGCCTACGGCGGAATAGGGCTGGCCTTCTACCTCGGAATCGCGCCCACTCTCGGCGCAGCCGCCTTCTCAGTACTGGTCGCCATAGTCATGGGTCTTGTAAGCCTCGGAAGCAAGCAAAGGGCCGATACCGTGATCGGCGTGCTTTGGGCCGTAGGCATGGCCCTGGGGGTAATCTTAATTGATATCACCCCTGGTTACGGCGTGGATCTTATGAGTTATCTCTTCGGCAGCATCCTGGCAGTTTCGACTTTTGACCTCTGGATGATGATCCCTCTCGACGCGGTTGTATTACTTATGGTAGCGCTTTTCTACAAAGAGTTTATGGCGCTTTCCTATGACGAAGAATTTGCCTTTGTGGTGGGGATACCGGTCAAGACGCTTTATTTTACTTTGCTTATCATGACTGCGCTCTGTGTGGTTATGGTCATACGCCTTGTGGGACTCATACTCGTGATCGCGCTTCTGACCATACCACCTTACATCGCAGAGAAATATACCGGCTCCCTCGGAAAGATGATGGCCTTATCGTCATTGCTGGGAGTGATCTTTACGCTGGCCGGACTGTGGCTTTCTTACGGCTATAATCTTTCCTCCGGTGCATCCATTATCCTTGTGGCAGGAGTTGCGTTTTTCCTCAGCTATGCGCTGGATCAGGTAAAGAAAGGAAAAACGAAAATATGATGGTGCGGGACGTCTTGCGGAATAAGCGTTTTGTATGCTATTAAACGCAGGCCACTCAGGTTCAAACTAAAGATATTCATGCCCGGCAATCGGCGGATTTTTTTCAGGCTTGACGGATTGACAGTGGAAGTCGTTTTATGATCCTGGATGCTTTTTTCAAGCTGAAGTCTCCCAGAGCAAGAGGTTACGGCGATGAACTCGACAGGCTTATTTCTCTGATCGAGTCTTTTGCTCCAAAGGAGTTCCGGAAGGAGCGGGAGACGCAGTATTATAATTACAGCACGCTTGATGCCTATCGCATTCCGCTTGCGGGGCTTCTTGAGATCCTGGGAAAGGGCAGGGGCAGCCATGAAGATGCCGCCTTCAGCAGGGAGGTATTTCTTAAACTCAGGGCCTTTTATGATGTAAAAAACTCCCTTTCCGATGCCCAGGCATTGTCTGATCAAGCGCTGAAAAGGAAGTTCCGATATCTTTTCAGATATTTTTATGGAAAAGAGGGCCTTTGGCCTTCAACTATTTAAATTTACAAACTGATTTAAGGAGGTAGGCTGTGTCAAGGCACAAGAAGGTAGAGCGTGTGAGAGAACTGGAGAGAAGACGCCACAGGAGGGCAAAGAGGATTAAGCTCAGGGCCAAGCAGCAGGCGGCCGGAAATACCGGTACTCAGACAAAGGCGTGATTGTCATGCCCTCGAAGGGGGCCAGGGCCAGTCTTGAGGCAGCGGGGATTCTATGGTTATCGTCATATCCCTGGTCGGATGGCGGCAGGTAATAGTGGATGCCAGGAGTGCTATCGCGCCGGGGTTGATCCTGGCAGGGGATCCGTATTTGATGTCACCCAGTATCGGATGACCTATCTGTGCAAGGCTGGCCCTTATTTGGTGATGCCGCCCCGTTATGGGATCAACCTCAACAAGGCAAAAGCCGGTGACCGAATCTATCACTCTGTAGTGGAGGCCGGCGAGTTTTGCCCGGGGATCATCTTGAGAGGCGACAAGGCTCTTTCCCCGCCCCTTGGCCAGATAGAGCATAATATCTCCCTCCGGTTTTTTAGGCACCTCGTGAATTACCGCCAGGTAGGTCTTCCTGACCGTGTGGTTCCTGAACTGCTCAGAGAGCCTTGCGGCTGCCTTTGAGGTCCGGGCAAAGACTACTACGCCCTGAACCGGCCGGTCTATTCTATGAACAAGGCCAATATAGACAGCCCCGGGTTTGGCATATTTTTTCCCGACCCATCTTCTTGCCCAGTCCAGGAGGGAGAGATCGCCTGTTATGTCTCCTTGCGTAGGGATGCCGGCAGGCTTAAAAAGGGCCAGGAGATGGTTGTCCTCATAGAGGACCTTTATCTTGGAATAGGGATCAGACCTTAGCCTCATATCAAAAGGATATCACCGTGGCCACCCGTTTGCCAAGTCTTGCGAATCTTATGGAGCTTTTCAGGAGGAGCGGGGTATCTCTTTCCTCCTCCCAATATGAGCTATTCTGGCGCTTTGACGCGCTTATTAGAAAACGCAACGAAGAGTTTGATCTTACAAGAATAAGGGGCTTCGAAGGAACCGTCATCAAACACTATGTTGACTGTGCATTGATCCCCAAACTGATTGAACTCCCATCTCCCCTGCTTGACATAGGGACTGGGGCCGGTTTCCCCGGTATCCCCATAAAGATATTAAGGCCTGACATAAACCTGATTCTTGCGGAAGGAAGGGCCAGGAGGACGGTATTTCTCGAAGAGGCATGCGGACTGCTTGAACTGAAGGACGTCCGGATATATCCCCACAAGATATCAGGACGATTTGACCTGCCCGTGGAAGGGGTCATAACCAGGGCGCTGGAGGTTGCCTCCGAGACCATCAGAAGAGTAAATCCATTTCTTAAGGCAGGGGGAAAAGTGATCCTGATGAAAGGCCCCAACTGTGACGATGAGGTAACCGAGGCCCTATCGGGCTTCGGCGAGGGCTATGAGCTTGAAAAAGATATTGCCTATTCGATAAAAAACACCCCGTACAGAAGAAGACTTTTAGTATTTAGAAAGCTTGCCCGGGAGCGGCCTCAAGCCCCATCCGCAAGCTCTTCGGCTTTCAGTAACATCAAGAAAATAGAGAGCGCCTCAAACGATTACTTCAAGATGCTCATGAGTCTTCATGCAGCAAGGGGTATAAAGAAGCAGGGGCTTGCGATCGTATCGGGTCAGAAACAGGTGGAGGAGATATTAGGCTTTTTCCCTGACAGGTGTGAAGGCATCCTGTTTAAAAAGGGACGAAAGCCTGATAGTCTCTTGATTGCAGATAAGAACAGGGCCGTAGAGCTTTCTCCGGAGCTTTTTCGCGAAATTGATCTCTACGGCACAGACAGACCGCTTGCCTTAGTCAGGGTTGAACCTATGCCTCTGTGGAACGGAGAGCAAATAAGTAAGGGATGCACCCTTCTCGTTCCGTTCCAGGATCCGGCCAACGTGGGGGCTGTTGTAAGGTCTGCCGCGGCCTTTGGAGTCAGATGTCTGGTGATACTTAAGGAGGCTGCTCATCCCTTTCATCCGAAATCTCTTCGAGTGTCGGGGAGCACCATCATGAGGATCAGGCTCTACGAAGGGCCTTCCATAAAGGAACTTCCAAAGGGGCACCTGCCTCACGTGCTTTTATCTCCTGGCGGAAAGGACATATCGGAATTCGAGTTCCCTGCATCTTTTTGCCTTGTGCCGGGGCTTGAAGGGCAGGGGCTCCCGGAGCACCTAAGGAATATGGAGCTTGTATCTGTTCCGATGGCAGACGGTGTTGAATCTCTTAACGCCGCTGTGGCTACAGGGATTGCGCTTTATCGGTGGAAGGACGCATCCCGCAAAAATCGCTTGTCAGCCCGTTAAAAAACCCTTTTTGCATCCTGGTCGAAAAAAGCTCGAAAAGCATCTATGTCAGGCCCTTTTTTTCCTGAAAAGATGGCTTAGTATGATCAGAAAAGTACCTATCGTGATGCCGGAGTCAGCCGCGTTGAAGGCAGGCCAGTGGAAAGAACCTATAAAAAAATCTATAAAATCAATAACCTCTCCAAGCCGCAGGCGATCAATCAGGTTGCCGACGGCTCCCCCGAGGATGAGAGAGAGCGCGAAGATCGTTGTCTGTGATCCGTCGCTGTATTTAAAGGCATACAGAATTATGGCAACAACCGCTATAACGCTTACTGCTGCAAGGATATAGGAAGCGGTGTTTGTTGAAAGACCGTTAAGCATACCGAAGGCCATCCCCCGATTCCTCACGTGCACCAGGTTTAGAAATCCTTCGATAAGGGCTTCTGATGAGTGAACCGGCAGGTTATTGACTACCAGAGACTTGGTGATCTGGTCCACGACCACCAGCAGAACAGCCGGAACCACAAAGAATGCAAGATGAAATTTCTTCAAGCCAACCCTTTATGACAGCAAGATTTTATCTCATCCCCAGAAGGAAATTTTCCCTCCGAGTCCTTCCCGATTGGGCGGTTTTACAACTCTCCCTACCCCCCAGCGGTTTTCCAGATATCCTTTTGCCCTGCGGTGTTGAAAATATTTCCTCTCCCCTCGCAGGGGAGGGCAGGGGAATGTATTTTTATGGCAAAACCCGCTAAATTTCATTCATCGCAGCAAGGCATCTCCCGCACACGGTCGGGTGCCCGGGATCGCTGCCGACAGATGGGTCTCTTACCCAGCAGCGGTCGCACTTCGGTTCGCGAGAAGGCTCAACAAGAACCTTGATCCCAGGTATCGCCTCACTGGCCATGCCGCTTCCCATCTTCTCGGATTCGGTAAGGGTTACAGAGGAAACAATAAAAATAAACCTCAGGTCATCTTTGTAACGCGCCAACTTGGAGATAAATTCCTTGGGAACGCCCAAGGTTACTGCTGCATCCAGGGAATGACCTATTACTTTTTCCTTTCGGCTTATCTCCAGGGCCTTTGTCACTTCTTTCCTGACGGCTATGATAGTGTCCCACCGGTCGGCAAGATCATTGTCAATATAATCCGGGCTCAAGGGGAGAAAGATGTCTGCGTGAACGCTTTGAGGCCGTCCCTCTCTTCCCATGTAACCCCAGACCTCCTCGGCCGTAAAAGACAGTATCGGGGCCATGAGCCTGATAAGGGTTTCAAGTATGATACTCATTGCGGTCTGGGCAGAGCGCCTTTCCCTGCAAGTCTTCGGAGAGGTGTAGAGACGGTCTTTGATTATATCCAGGTAGAAGGAAGACAGATCAAGCACACAAAAGTTGTGGAGTCCATGATAGACCAAGTGAAACTCAAAGTCATCGTAGGCCATTGTAAGTCTTTCATTGAGCCGCGCCAGCCTGTCAAGTGCCCAGCGGTCCAGTTCCTCCATGTCCCTAAAGGGGACTGAATCGGCTGCGGGGTTGAAGTCTGAGAGATTTCCGAGTAAATACCTGCAAGTATTGCGGATGCGCCGGTAGGCCTCGGTAAGTCGCTGGAGTATCTCTTCTGAAAGCCTTACGTTGTCTCTGTAATCCTCTGCTGCTACCCACAGTCTTATGATCTCAGCTCCGTATTTCTTGATGATGTCCTCCGGGGCTATTACGTTTCCGGCTGACTTGTGCATTGCCTTACCGGAGCCGTCCACCACAAATCCGTGTGTCAGCACAGCATCGTAAGGAGCCCTTCCCCTGGTTCCCACAGAACAGAGAAGAGAGCTGTGAAACCATCCCCTATGCTGATCGCTTCCCTCAAGATAAAGATCAGCGGGGCTCCTCAGATAGTCCCGCCTCTCCATGACGGCGGCATAACTGACCCCTGAGTCGAACCACACATCCAGTATATCTGTTTCCTTGATGAAACTCGAACCACCGCATGACGGGCAGGTCGTGCCTTGCGGGATGAGCTTTTCTTCCGGGAGACTGAACCACACATCGGCTCCTTCTTTTTCCACAAGGGCTGCCACATGATCTATAATCTCTTGGCTTATTACCACCTTTCCGCATTGCTTACAGAAAAACACGGTTATCGGAACCCCCCAGGCCCTCTGTCTTGATATGCACCAGTCCGGCCTGTTGGCTATCATTGCGTATATCCTCTCCCTGCCCCATGAAGGTATCCACTTGACCTCGTTTATCGCCTTGAGGGCCTTGCCCCTCAGGTCGTTTGACTCCATGGAGATAAACCATTGTTCGGTGGAGCGGAAGATTACCGGTTTCTTGCATCGCCAGCAGTGGGGATATTCATGGGTGATTGCCTGTTCCTTAAGAAGTCTTCCTGCCTCAGCAAGCTTCTTGTTTACCACAGGGTTTGCCTCAAATACGTTGAGGTCCTTAAAATATTCGACCTCATCTGTGAAACAGCCGTGATCGTCAACTGGAGAATAGGCATCCAGGCCGTAAAGAAGTCCGGTGTCATAGTCCTCTCGGCCGTGGCCCGGGGCCGTATGCACGCAGCCGGTTCCCGTATCCAAAGCGACATAGGGTGCAAGCACGACCATCGAAGATCTGTCGTACAAGGGGTGCCTGGCCTCAAATCGTTCAAGCGCGATGCCCTTGAATACAGATAGCGAGCGATAATTTTCTATCCCGAAGCTCTTCATGCACTGCTCCAGAAGAGGAGCGGCAAGTATCAGAATCTCTCCCCCATCCGTTTCCGCAGCGACATATTCAATATCGGGATGCAGGGCCACGGCCAGATTTGCCGGTATAGTCCAGGGCGTTGTGGTCCAGATCACTATAGAGGCGGCTCTACCCTCCAGGTTCTTGTCGAGGCGGCCGAGGTCGGTGATCAACGGAAATTTTACATAAATGGAAGGCGAAGTGTGTTGACCATATTCCACCTCGGCCTCGGCGAGAGCCGTCTTGCACGACATACACCAGTAAATGGGCTTCTTGCTGCGCATCAGCCCGCCGTTAAGGGCGAATTTGCCGAATTCCCTGACTATGGAGGCTTCATAGTGATAGTTCATTGTAAGGTAGGGCCGCTCCCATTCACCCAGAACTCCTAGCCTTTTGAATTCCTTTCTCTGAATATCAATGAAGCGCTCGGCATATTCACGGCAGTAACGACGTATCTCCACCCGCGTCATCTGGGATTTCTTCTTTCCCAGCTCGGAGTCAACCTTATGTTCGATGGGCAGGCCGTGGCAGTCCCATCCGGGAACGTAAGGTGCGTCGAATCCCGACATCTGCCTGGATTTTACTATTATGTCCTTGAGTATCTTATTGAAAGCGGTGCCCATATGGATATTGCCGTTAGCGTAAGGCGGGCCGTCATGCAGCATGTATTGGGGTCGCCCCCTTGAGCTTTTGCGAATTATTTCGTAAACCTTCATCTCATCCCAGGACTCAAGGATCACAGGTTCGTTCTTGATCAGATTGGCCTTCATGGGAAAGGCTGTAGAGGGGAGATTAAGGGTCTGTTTGTAATCCATTTTTTATTCCTCCACCAAATGTAGTAATAAACAAAAAAGATTAACAAGTAGGTTTTGACAAGTCAAATATAAAGGTGAATGTTGACAGACTCGACGTAGCGGATTAAATATCTGAACAACAACGGCTGATGCCGCTTCGAAAGGAGTACTCTTTATGAAGGCTATAAGATGCCTTGCTGCTGTTTGTGTTCTTTTGCTTCTAACCGGATGCGGGGCCATTTTGCTGTTCGGGGCAGGCACCGCGGCTGGAGTGGCAGGATACAAATACGTTAACGGAACCATGGAGGTGATGTATGACTTTCCATTTATTGACACCTGGGATGCCTCGCTGAAGGCCCTTTCAGACCTCGGTATCACAGTGAAGGATTCAAAACATGATCTGACCGGCGGTAAGATAGAAGGTTCAAGGGCCGACGGGCAGCCGGTGAAGGTTTCATTGACCTATAAGTCTCCGAAGGAGACAGAGGCCTCTATAAGAGTGGGGGTTATAGGAGACGAAGGGGCTTCTGCCGCAATCAGGGACAAGATAGCATCGGTTCTAATGGAGAAAAAATAGGTCCGCTGAGGGTAAGGCCTTTGGTTCCGATTGCCGGTCGGAGATGGTGAAGTAGTTGTCAGGGCTGGCGGGAAAAGGCCTTGTCAGGTTGTGATGGCAAGCTCCTCTATCATGGAGTCGGCGAAATTCACAACAAAGTCCCTCTGATTTGCCGAACAATAGGCAGGGCAGGTGCATTTCATCGTATTGAGGGTTCTGATGAAAAGTTCGAATCTTATCCAGTCCGCTCCAGTTTCGACCGCGAAAACATATGGCCTGCACCGGTCGTGTTCGTATTGCTCCGGGCTGAGAAGATCATCGGGTAGCCGAACCCAGAAAAGGGAATCAAGACATGAGGTCATTGCGTTTTTCCTCAGAAACCCCATGGCCTTCTTCATGTCTTGGGGTGCTATTTCATCAATGAGATAATATCTCATCGTTTCTTTACTCCCTCCTATCAAGTTTTCTTCCATCCCGGAGGGCGTCAATAACCGAAAGGAGCCACAAGAGGGCGAAGGCGCCGACGAAACACATCGGCAATGTGAGATCTGCGACGTCAAGGGCCTCTAAAAAGGAGGTCGGATCGCCATGCGAGGCAACGGCGTCCTCCATTCTCCAAAAAAATGAAAGAAGAGCCCCGAGGAAGGACACCATTGCCAGGAAGAGCGCTAGCAGACCTTTTACAAACCTCCCGTTGATTATTTGTCCCAGACCCGGTATTACAAGGGCAGAGAGAATCGGTGCAAGAATGGCCTTTTTCATAACTTAATTTTGCCGGGGCCTCCGTGGAATTAGGTATTGCAGGATTTCCCTTGATTGGGTGGGTCCGGGGGGATATATAGACCGCCGTGAGCGTGATGTCAACCCTGACGGTTTCATAAAGGGACATCTACATAGTGTCCATCCGGAAATGGCTATTTTCACCGATTTCGGCGTTGGGCTCAAATTTTAATCCTCGAAATACGTCAATGTATTCCTGTGGTTAAAATTATCGCCCGCCTTGAACTCGACGAAACTATCTCATTTCCGGATGGACACTACATAGTTGCGCCGCATAACTCCATATTCATATGAGAATAAGTAGTCATAGCGGCGTAGGACGCTATCCGGTTCTTGTTTCAGCCTTAGCCGGAATGACGACCTGGATTCCGGATCGAGTCGGCAATGACATTGGGCATTTTAATGCCTCGTTATGCCCCATTCGGGCATGTTGGGATCTGGGAGCCTTGTACCTGTAAATTTTTTAAGTGCCGTCTTGATTCGGACTTTTTGTGGGTTCATCAACATTGGTAGAAACAAAGACAATATTTAAAAAGGTGCATGTGGGGATTCCCTACTCCATGATTTCAGGTGAATTGCTGCCCCTGGTTGAAGAGAGAGGGCTAAATCCCGAGATAAGCTTTGATGCGGATGCACTTGATAACCTTGAGCCTGCAAGCCTTGCCATTATTGCGAAAGCTCTTGGGATGAAAGGTCTGCGTACAACCCTTCATGCCCCATTTATGGACATGGCACCCGGATCGCCTGATCCGATGGTGCGAACGGTTTTAAGGCACAGGCTTGAGCAGATGCTCCATGTCGCAATGGAGCTGAGGCCCGAAACTGTTGTGTGCCACGCGGGATACGAAGATAGACGCTACAGACACATGAAGGGTCAGTGGCTCGAATACAGCTTGTCGTTATGGAGCTGGTTTGCTCCCAGATTACATGAACTTGGAGCCCGGCTGGTGCTTGAGAACGTCTTTGAGAAAGGTCCCGAGGAACTCTACGACCTTTTTGAAAGTCTTTATGGAGAAGGGGTGGGGTTTTGTCTCGATGTGGGACATCAAAGCGCATTCAGTTCGGCTAGTCTTCAAAGATGGCTTGATGTACTGGGCCGTTTCCTCCGTCAGTTGCACCTTCACGACAACCGGGGGGAGGCGGACGAACATCTGGCAATAGGCACCGGTATTGTTGATTTTCATTTCCTTTTTTCTTGGCTTAGATTGAACAGGGATGTACCGCCAGTCATAACGATCGAACCCCATTTAAGAGAGGATATAGAGTTGAGTATCCTGAATCTCACGAAGTTGTGGCCGTGGTAAAATGATTTTGTTGGTGTTTTACTAATGAAAGTACAGATGGATCATACTTTTCCAAAGTCAGTCGCCGTCTCCGAAAGGCTCAAGAGACTCAGAGAGGTTGTGAAGGCAGAGGACTGCCTTGCGATCGTTATTGATGCTGATCCTGACTCGATTGCAAGCGCCCTGGCCCTGAGGCGTATCTTTTGGAGAAGGAGCAGAAGGATTGAGGTCTATCGGATAAATGATATTCAAAGGACCGACAACCTTGCCATGCTTAGGCTCCTCAAAATCGAGCTGAAACCCTTGGCCGAGTGTGAAGGCCAAAAATTCACCAAGTGGGCCTTGGTTGATTCCCAGCCCGGCCACCACGCGGAATTCGGCGATCGTATGTTTGACATCATCATTGACCATCATCCCGTTACACCCAAGCTCAATGGTCTCTATGTTGATATAAGGGATCAATACGGGGCTAATTCAACTATAATGACTGAGTTTCTGAGGGCGGCCAAGATAAGGCCTTCGCCGCGGCTGGCAACCGCACTTTTCTACGGCATCAAGACGGATACGGGGGATTTTGTTAAGGGAAGCATATCTAACGACATAAACGCCCTTCAGTACCTTTATCCCTTTGTGAACATGAATATCATAAAAAAGATAGAGTCTTCCGAAATAACCCGGGGCACCCTTGAAACCTATAAACTGGCTTTGGAAAGGGTAATCTTCCATAAGAGTATAGCATTTACTTATCTAGGAGAGGTGAATAGCCCGGATATTATTGTGATTGTTGCAGATTTTTTCATGAAGCTTGCTGAAGCGACTTGGAGTATCTCCTCAGGGATTTACAGGGAAAAACTTATCCTGATATTCAGATATGCCGGATTGAGAGGGAACGCGGGGAGGGCTGCACAGAGGATTGCAAGACGTATCGGCGGGTCCGGCGGAGGCCACAAGAGCGCCGGCAGAGCGGAGATACCCCTTGGGAGTATATTGGGCAACTCCGGCGATAAGGCCAATTCACAAAGGTCAATCATGAGATATATAAAGCGCCTTAATCTTCAAGCCTAGAAGACGGGTTTGATTTCATGATCTCAGAAAGGATTAAGGAAGTTGTCTGATACTGGTAGCATAAACGAAAGACAGATAGATCAATTCAAGGACCTTGTAAAAGAGGGTAATAAGGACGCCCTGAAGACCTTGATAAAGGAGATGGCCCCTGCGGATGTTGCCGATCTTCTGGAGCACCTTGATCTCGAAGAGCGTCTCTTCGTATTCGATCTCCTCGAACCTGAGGGAGCGGCGGACGTCATCGTGGAGATGCAGGCCCCGGCACAGGGACGCCTCCTTGAATCCCTTGACAATGAAGTGCTCTCAGACATTGTTGAGGAAATGGATTCTGATGACGCAGCTGATCTTCTTGGTGATCTTCCTGAGGACAGAGCGCGTCAGATCATAGATAGCGTTGACGATGATATATCAAGGGACATAGAAAAGCTTCTTCCATACAGGGAAGACTCCGCCGGCGGAATCATGGCCCTTGAGTTTGTTGCGGTCAATGCGGATGCCGATGTTCAGGACGCCATAGATACAATAAGACACAAGAAGGAGGATGTCGGAAGGGTTTACTCTGTATGGGTGGTTGACGGTTTCGGAAGACTGGTGGGCATGGTCGCTTTGACTGAACTGGTACTTCATAACTCTGAAACAAAGATAAGCGAAATAATGGAGCAGGATGTCGTTTCGGTAACTGTTGATGCTGATCAGGAAGAGGTGGTGCGGATGGTCAAGAAATACGATCTTGTGAGCATTCCTGTTGTTGATAGCAAGAATCGCCTGATAGGCCGCATAACCCATGACGATATAGTGGATGTAATGGATGAAGAAGCAGATGAGGACATGTCCCTCATTGCAGGTATCATGCCTCAGGATATCGCCGAGGTGGCCCCTATCGTCATCTCCAGAGCCAGGCTTCCGTGGCTCCTGGGAGCCATGTTCGGAGAACTTGTGGCCGCGTTCGTGATAAGCCGTTTCGAGGTCTCGCTAACCAAGGTGGTGGCGCTGGCCTTTTTCTTTCCCGTCATCATGGCCATGGGAGGAAACAGCGGTACTCAGGCCGCCATAGTCGTTGTGCGTGGACTGGCTACAGGTGACATAAGCATGGTGAAGATTTGGAAGAGGCTCTGGGTGGAACTCAGGGTGGCCATCATAAACGGCTTTATATGCGGGACTATTCTGGCATTGGTTGTGGGAACATGGCTTTCCGATTTTCCTCTGGGTGTTATAGTTGGAATAGCCCTTGTGACGGTCATTATGTTTTCAGGGTTTGCCGGATCGGCTATCCCGGTTATCCTTAACAAACTCAAGGTGGACCCCGCGCTTGGAACGGGGCCGTTTGTCGCCACCTCAAATGACGTTCTGGGAGTATTTATCTATCTAGGCCTGATAACGCTATTTCTCTGGGGCCGGCAGTAAAAACAGAGAGGGATGGACCAATTTGTTACCGGTACATTCAGACTGCCTCCTGCCCTTAGAGGGTTTTCACCCTAAGCATATTGGTGCTGCCCGCCACCCATAAAGGCTGCCCGGCAGTAATCACAACCGTTTCCCCATTTTTGACAAGACCGGTCGAAAGCGCCGAATCTGCCGCAAGCTCAATCATGTCGTCCGTGTCCTTTGGGGTTTCAATCAGCTTTGGTATGCATCCCCAGACCAGGGCCAGGCTCCTGACAGTAGCCGGCTGAGGAGAAAGCGCGACTATGGGGGGCTTAGGCCGGAATCGGGAGAGCCTACGGGCAGTCTGTCCTGATTGCGTCGGAGCAACTATGGCGGATACCCCCAGATGATAAGCGAGGACGCAAGACGCATGGCTGACCGAGTCAGGCACATACCTTTCGGGTATCATGGCCAGATAACGCTCGTGAGGAAACCTTGACTCGGCACTCTTGATAATGCGTGAGAGAACGGCTACCGACTCAATCGGATATTGGCCGATCGCAGTCTCCTCTGAAAGCATCACCGCATCTGTTCCGTCCAATACAGCGTTTGCGACATCTGTTGCCTCGGCACGTGTGGGCCTTGGGGAATCCACCATTGATCTGAGCATCTGTGTAGCTGTTATTACGGGTTTTCCTGCCTTATTGGCCCTCTCTATAAGCATCTTCTGAACCAGCGGTACTTCCTCCAGCGCTATCTCCACGCCCAGGTCACCTCTGGCAACCATGATACCGTCCGCTATTTCCATTATCCTGTCAATGTTGTCAACGGCCTCGTGCTTTTCAATCTTGGCAATTACAGGAGTTCCAGCGCCTTTACGGGTTATGAGTTCCTTTACCATTTCGATGTCTTTGGGACCTCTGACAAAGGAAAGGGCGATGTAGTCAACTCCGTTTTCTATTCCGAATGATAGATCAACCTCATCTTTCGGAGTCATAGAGGATGCCTTGATGCTTCTGGAGGGAAGGTTTATTCCCTTATGAGATGTGAGTACTCCGCCTGTTATCACGATTGCCTTTAGGTCGGCACCACTTATTTCAATAACCTCCAGTTCCATAAAGCCGTCAGCAAGGAGTATCCTGTCTCCGGCGAGCACATCTTCAGACAGATGCTGATAGGTGACCGGGATCAGGTTGTGAGAGAATTCCACTGCCCTTCCTGTCAATACTATTTCTGAGCCTGCCTCAAGGCGTATGCCCGGTTCAGGGATCTTTCCGACCCGGATCTTGGGCCCGCCAAGGTCCTGGAGAATGGCAATAGGCCGACCCGCATCCTTTGACGCTCTGCGAAGTGAATAGATGTTTTCGAGATGTTCTTCGTGGGTGCCGTGGGAGAAATTGAGTCTGGCTACACTCATGCCCTGAAGGATCATTGATTTGATGGCTTCAATTGATCTGCACGCAGGTCCTATAGTGCATACTATCTTGGTCTTAGGGATATTCAACTCTGAGTTTGCCTCCATTCTAACCCCCATGCCTTGGTGGGGGACAACGAATTATCAAAATCACTACACCCCTGACTCCCCATTCGACGGAGGAGGGGTAAAGGGAAGGGGCATTTTCATAAATACTCCCCGCCCTTCGGACGGGTCCCCTTGAGGGCGGTTGTTGCAGCCGGTTATTTGTCCTCAGGGTTGCGCTCAGCAGTTCTTCAACACGCTGTTAAGCTTATGAAAAAACCCAATGCCAACGATCGGAAAGGAATCATTTCGTTCGCTTCAATGGGAATGAAATAATGAAGGACGTGCCGCCCCTCTCCGCGCAATCCCCCTCCTGCCTGCAAGGGGAACACTTGGAGATGTCTCCGGGACACACGTCCAGTTCACCTAGTATAAGGGGGCAGCGTTTGGATGACATTTTGATTTTGAAATTATAGTGTTCGGAGAAGATTTTCATCCTCAATAGATCAGCTCCCTTTCCTCCTGCGTTGAAATCAAAGGGTCTCTTCGAGGAGTAGGCCATTATGTCTCTGGTGGTGAAAAAACCATCAAAAATCCTTGCCTGATCTTCGTCGCGGATGCCGGTACCGTAATCAAGGACCTCAAGTTCGACGGCGCTCCTGTCGCAGGCTTCGCGCACGAAGACCTCAACCGTGCCTCCGTCCGGGGTATTTTCGACGGCGTTTCTTATCAGACCGTCAGTGACCTTCTTAAGCGGCTCCAACGGCATCCATACAGGAGGCACTTCCGCGATGGCTGTCTTGATCTTCACTTGTCTGTGAGAAAACTGGACCTTCAGTTCCTCCATGCGGTCCTGAACGAATAGGTGCAACGGGATTTCGCTTGGGATCGCATCCTTTGGGCCGAACAATTCCTCTATCCTGTCATGAAGCCTCTTGACAATAGCTCCTTCCCCAACTTGCTCGGCAACCAGGCTCTCCAGTTCGTCGGCGCACTCTGAAAGCATAAGGCTCAGGACATCAAAGGCCTTGAAGTGCCTTTCCTGCATGATATCTTCAACCTCGGTCTGGATGTCTATGATCCTGTTGAGGTTTCGAGTGGCCCTCTCGAAAGCCGGTTTCCATGCGGCTTCAGGCTGCTGTTCCAGTCTTCTTGCCAAAATATTGAGCGACCCTGAAAGAACGGAAAGAGGTGTCTTAAGTTCGTGGGACAGGTGGTTTATCGCCTTATCCTTTGCGCGGTTCATACCGGTGACTTCCCTGTAAGCCTTTATCAAATCATCAGCGAACCTCGCGTTTTCCACGGAAAGCGCAACAGTGCCCCCTATCATGCTTAGAAGTTCACTGTCCGCGTTTGAAAAGGCCCCTTGTTTCTTGTTGATGGCACAAAGTACCCCGATAATTCGCTCCTTGCTCCGAAGCGGGACGAGGAGCAGATTTCTGGTCTTGTAGCCGAGCTTCCTGTCCCTCTCCCTTGACAATGCAAGACCCTGGTCCACGTCGTTTACAATTATGGGCTTTCCACTCTTGATCACCTGACCGGCCACCAATTGATCAATGGGAAACCTTATCTCCTTTATCCTTTCCTGCGTTGCCTCATCGTCGTAGGCAGCCCCCTGAAAGTAGAGTTCCTGTCTTTCTTCATCAAGGAGAACGACCAGAGAACCTTCGGATGCAATCAGGCGTTTCACCTCGCCGCTTATGAAATCAAGAAGTTCCCCAAGATCTGGATGCTCCGGCAGGGCCGTACTGATCCTAAGGAGCGATTCGTTGGTTCTGTAGGCCTTTTTGAGATCTTCAGAAAAGCGTGCGTTTTCTATTGAGAGAACTACGGTGCCGGCTATCATGTTGAGTATCTCTACGTCTGCTTCATCAAAGCCGCCTTCCTTCTTGTTGCGGGCGCACAAGACCCCGATAATTCGGTCACCGCTTCTGAGAGGTACATCGAGAAGATTTCTGGTATGATATCCGAGCCGCTTGTCAACTCCCTTGTAGAAGCCTGCTTCCCTGGTGGTATCCGGAACTATGACTGGTACGCCCGTACTCACTACCCTGCCTGCGATGCTTCCGTGCAGAGGCACCCTCACATCCTTTACTTTTTCTTCATTGCTTGAGTCGTCGTAGGCAGCTCCCTTGAAATAAAGATCTCTCTTTTCATCATCAACCAGGAGCACAAGCGCGCCTTCCGTATTGAGAAGCTCCTTAGCCTCACGGCTTACGTAGTCCAGGAGGTCCTCAAGGTCGGGATACTCAGGCAGGGCCATGCTTATCCTCAGCATTGCCTCATTATTTCTTGTCGTGCGCTTTTCTCTGGTAATGTCTCTAAGGATGACTATTTCGCCTCCGGGCTCCCCTCCCGAGTCCGGGAAAAGGCCGGCCCTCATGACTACGTCAAGAATTCTGCCGTCCTTGGTAAGTCTCTTTGTCTCATAGCGTGTCAGGAGTTTTTCCCGGAAGAGTTTCTCGATCATTCTGCCGGTCTCTTCCTTGAGGCCGGCAGGCATGTAAGGGATAACTTTGCCTTCAAGCTCCTCGTTTGTCCATCCGAAGACATTGGTAAATTCCGGATTGGCATGCATTACCTTGCCCTCGAAGGAAAATATCACTGTGGGGTAGGGAACGAAATCAAGGAGATTCCTTATCCTGCGCTGGGACCCCCTTAGCTGCTCTTCGGCAAGCTTTCTTTCTGTTATATCCTGCAGGGTTTCTATAGCGCCTGTGATTCTTCCCTGCGAATCCCTGATGGGAGCTGCGGTAAAGAATATCCATTTGCCCTCCTTGCCTATGGTTCGGAAAAAACCTTCGGCCTCATAGGCGCCCTCAGATATCTCCGATTCTCTGAAAGACTCACCGTAGAAACTGGCGACATCGTCCCTTGGGACCATATCCACCACGAGGTCGGCAAGGATCGGCCTTGGTTTAGGATAGAACGCCTTCCATTGCCTGTCGGTTCCAATTATTTCATTCACGGAAATGCCTGTCAGCTTACCAAAGGCCTTGTTGCAGTGAGTTATTATGTGATCACTGTCTATCACGAAGGTGGCTATTGAGCTTCCCTCAATGATCTGGCTGAGCCTTTCTTCGCTTTCCCTGAGAGACTTCTGCGCGGCCCTTAGATTTTCGGATTCCTCCTCAAGTTCTCTTACGCGTGAGGCCAGCTCATTCAGGGTGACGGTGTCGCTCATATCTTACACCTCCGATTTACAATCATCAGGCATCAAAGCTATAGAACCATGCGTATTACCGTTCGGTCGGCCACGGCTGAGAGCTTATGCAAAAGACTCACTGTAGTCAAGTGGAACAGGGGGGCTGTGCCATCCCCCAGACAGTTGTGGATAGGGTATGGCACAGCAGTATCAAAGGATATTGCTAATAGGAATCCTCAGATGCCATTTCCTTTTCAGTGACAGGATGTCTGAAGAGGCCGTAGGCCCATATCTGATAGGCAAGTACAATGGGAACAAAAATAATTGCGACTATGAGCATTATCTTGAGAGTAAGAGGGCTTGATGAGGCGTTGAAGGCGGTAAGACTCCATTCCCGGTTGAGGCTTGAGGGAAACATCGCCGGAAAAAGCCCTATGACCCCAAAAAATGTTGAAGCCAGAATGGAAATTGCGCAGGAAAACCATGCCTTCCAGTAGGCTTTTTTGGCGAGAAAGAAGCGGATTGCAAGTATGCTTGCCACTGCTATGAGTATGACAACTCCGAGGCCGGGTCTTGATATATAGTTATCATACAGGGTGGTAGCGAAGGCAGATGATATCAGAAAAACTACTGCCGCAATCAAAAGCGCCACCCAAAGTCCGGCAGATGTAGCGGCGGCCTTAACTCTCAGCTCCCCTTGAGTCTTGATCGAGAGCCAGATACTTCCATGAAGCAGGAAAAACATCAGGAAAAGCACTCCGCCCAGTAGGCCGTATGGATTGAGCAGGGTCAGTATGGAGCCATGAAATATCCCTTCTTTATCAATCGGCAGCCCACGGAATATATTGGCGAACGCTGCTCCCAGAAGTATCCCGGGAAGCAGACTCCCCAGAAAGATACCCGCGTCGGATATCCTTCTCCAGGCGTTCGTATTGGCTTTTGCCCTTAGATCAACACATACCCCCCTTATGATCAATCCGAACAAAACGAGCATTAGGGCTGAATAGAGGGAGCTGAACATAACGGCATAGAGCATTGGGAAGGCGGCAAAGGTAACGCCTCCGGCGGTTATCAACCATACCTCGTTTCCATTCCATAGAGGACCCATTGCCCGCAGCATTGTCCTTCTTTCTTCCTCCTTCTTCCCAAGGAAAGGCAGGAGAATTCCTATGCCCAGGTCGAATCCATCGGTGATGAAATAAATCGCCCAGAGCAGTCCCCAGATGAAAAACCAGATGCTTGCCAGTTCCATTCTTTACCTCCTTCTTAAAAATAAATGCAGGTTAGTTAACCTCATGCTGCTTCAGGGCCTTTTGCAGCATGCCGTGCCATAAGGTAGTAGCCTATTATTCCAATCAGCCCGTAAACCAGGATAAAGGCGACAAGGCTAATTCCCACCTGCGAGGCCGCAATAGGGGAGTGCGCATCGCTTGTCTTCATAAGACCGTAAACAATCCACGGTTGACGACCTACCTCAGCAAGGGTCCATCCCAGTTCATTGGCCAGATATGGAAGTGGGATGGAGTAAAGCATCAGCCGCAGGTAGCCCCTGCTTTCAAGTAGTTTGTTTCTCTTGAACCAGCCGACCACGGTCATAAGCAGGAAATAAAATCCCAGCGCCACCATTGTGTTAAAGGCGGCAAAGGAAATAAATACCGGCGGTCTTTCATCCCTTGGGAAATCCTTCAGGCCCTTTACCTCGGCTGAAAGGGAGTGTCGGGCCAATAGACTCAACATTCCGGGGATGGGCATTATCTGTATAAGGTTTCTTTCCTGTTCTTCATCCGGGATGGCAAAGAGGTATTTCGGCGCGTATGTACTTGTTTCCCAGTGGGCTTCCATAGCTGCCAGTTTGGTTGGTTGCTTTTCAGCCAGATCAGCTCCGTGCAGATGTCCCTCGACCACCTCGACCAATGTGAATACAAGGCCGAAGACAAGGGCGATTCTAAAAGATCTTGTAAAGAATTCGATATGCTGTCTTTTAAGAAGGTGATAGGCGCTTATCCCCATGACAAAAAAGGCGCTCAGGATATAGGCCGCTGATACCGTGTGGACAAATTCAAGGATAGCCCACGGCTGGAATACCACGGCGGCAAAGTCGCTCAATTCGGCCCTGCCGTTTCTTAAGACATATCCCACCGGGTGTTGCATCCAGGAGTTGGCAATTAGTATCCATACAGCAGATAAGGTTGACGCACCTGCTATAAGCCACATGACCGCAGCATGGGCCTTTCTTGAGAGTTTATTCCACCCGAAGATCCAGACGCCTATGAGGGTTGATTCCAGGAAGAAGGCGGCTGTAGCCTCTATGGCCAAAAGAGAACCGAATATGTCGCCGACAAACGCAGAATACCTGGACCAATTGGTTCCGAACTGAAATTCCAGGGTAATGCCGGTGACTATCCCTATCGCAAAGTTTATCAGGAATATCTTCCCCCAGAATTTTGTCATGCGCAGGTAGAGATTGTCCCCTGTTCGAGCGTACTTTGTCTCCATGACGGCAACCAGTATTGAAAGCCCGAGAGTCAGTGGTACGAACAGGAAATGAAAAAACGTAGCTGCGGCAAACTGAAGCCTTGACAAGATTAATGCATCCACCTTCATTCCTCCTTTCCGTCCGCGTTAGCGGCTGCTAAGGGTTTAATCATTCTATCGTCCTGCCTGCCGCGTTATTAAAAGACTTTCCCGCAGGGCAGGATTCCTCAGCCAACAGGTCTGAAAAAAGGGTGCAGCCGAGGGTTTCTCTGAGTTGGTTTCTCGCCTTTTCCCAGACTCTGTGTACAGCGCAGCCCTGAACTCTCGAACATGATGAAGGGTTCATAATGCAGTCGTTTAGGAAGATTTCACCTCCTATGGCCTCAACCACATCCAGAAGAGATATCTTTGAGGGCATGCGAAGGAGTCTGTATCCACCCCTGGCTCCTTGAACTATCTCAAGAATGCCGGCACGCGCGAGGGCCCCGGCAATTTTTCCCAGAAACTGGTCAGGGATATCCATTTCTCGGGCTATTTCCCTTTTGGTGACAATTTCACCTTGCGCCTTCATACAAATAAAAAGGATACATCTGACCGCATATTCTGCTGCCCTGGTTATACGCACTTTGAGACCTCGTGTAAATGGTATAATTATGATGATATTAATCCTATATAGGGCAACGCCGAAAGTCAAGCGATTTTGTGTACCCGGACAACGACGGAATGCCTGCTGAAATTGTATTATTTTCTCATTGCATTTTGGACCAGTGAACGCAGGTTGGAAGTCAGAGTTTCCCTCGATGACTACTATTTAAACATCTGTTAATCTTAGCGCACCCCATCCTAGGATTTAAAGACATTTAAGATAAAAATTTATCATTTATAGTGTCTGATCTTCAGCGTTTTGAGATGCGATAATACTAGCGTGTGAGGCATATTTATTGCTTTAGGCTATAAATGTCCGTGGAACATAGCTTTCCCCCGGGAATTAATAGGGCATTTTATTGTTTAATATCTCAAAATCGAGGAGGAGGATTTAATGGCAAAAAGATTTCGGCTTATTGGTACTATCGGCATTTTATACCTGATTATTTCTGCTGCGGGTGCGTTGGCGGTAGAAAACGGCGGATATACGGAATCACGCTTCCTTGTCACAACCCAGTGGCTCTCTGAGCACCTGAGCGATCCCGGCATCAGGATACTTGACAGGCAGGATATTGAACCGGTTGACGCGTTTTACGCAAAAGGGCATATAGCCAATTCAATCCGCATGCCCACATCGGCAATAAAGGGAATGAAGGATGGTGTGGAGGAGATGCTTATACTCAAGGACCTTATCTCTTTTCTTGAGGCAAAGGGTGTGTCATCCGATCATCATATCATCCTTGTAGGCCGTTCCCAGAGGCTTCCTGCTACAACCAGGGTTTTCTGGGCATTGGAGATGCTGGGACATGAGAAGATGTCAGTACTGGATGGCGGGATAGATAAATGGATGGCCGAAAAGCGTCCACTCGTAACCGAATCTCCCAATTTTCCGGAAGTCAAATATTCGGTCAAGGCATTCAACAGAAATCGCCTCATGACTGCCGGTGAGCTTGAGGGGTACATAGGGATTTTTGATAGGCTGAACCTTGTTGTTGTTGATTCCAGGAGGCCGGATGAATTCGTTGGAAAAGAGATGAGCCGAGCTGGTGAAAAGCTTGGGAGAATCCCCGGTTCAAGCAATCTGATGTTCATGCAACTTCTTACAGGAGAGAACTATAAGGAGTTCAAGTCGGCCGTTGAAATTAGAGATATCTTCCAGGCAAAGGGCATTGCGCCTGATAAACATATTGCCTTCACATGCGTGAGCGGCTGTTTCGGTACTGTGGATTATTTCGCTGCAAGGCTTCTTGGTTACACAAACGTAAGCGTTTATGACGGCGCATGGATTGAGTGGTGTAAAAAGGGGTATCCTGTAGAGATAGGTTCTCCGGGTCAGGGAAAGGTCGTCCGGCAGGGGCCTGCCAAGACAACTGTTCCCAAGAGAAAACCCAGGGCAAGCGATGGATGCTGATCCTCTGTCAGCAGGCTGTTGAAAACGTCTATCTGCTTCGCTTATCTCCCCTTATTGCTGCGTGCTAATCCGCATGCCCGGGCAGGGCAAAACAAGGCATGAGAATCTCCCCATTCCATATATCCCTCACCCTCAAGGGGGGAGGGAAGGGTGGGGCAGGTTATTTTGCTGATCCTCTGGTTATCATGGCAACTTGTTCATTTCAAATGCCCTTCAGCCTGCCGGCCAAATTTTCAAATAAAATGGGTTTTTGATATTCGGTTTAGATGTCCACTCTCTCCTCCTTTATTGATCTTGCCCGCGAAGAACCGGAGGTGTATTATAAAATCCCTGAACATGATCAAATAGATTTCAGTTGCCTTCTTGGGGAGAAAGGCCTTTTCCATGACAGAGGTAAAATACGGCAAATGGTTCGAGGATGGTTTTTCCCTCTTTAAGAAGAACGCTCCCTTCCTCATTCTTGCTACTCTGATAGCCGTGATACTCAGCGCCGCCACGGCGGGTATTCTTGCAGGGCCGATGATAGCCGGCATGATTATGATTACGTTGAGGCTTTTTGACGGACCTGGTGAAAAGGCAGAGCTGGGACTGCTCATGAAAGGCTTTCAGTTCTTTCTTGATTCCCTTCTTTTTGTATTCGTCTGGGGGATTGCCACTATTATTGCAGGGGCAGTGGTCTCATTTTTTCCGTGCGTAGGGCAACTTGCCGCCATTTTTATCGCTTATGTGGCTCAGGCGCTTCTGATATTCGGCATGTTTCTTATAGTGGACAGAGGTATGGGGTTTTGGCAGGCATCCGCTCAAAGCTATCAAGTTGCCAGGAGCAATTTCTGGCATTTCTTGAGCTTTTCAGCCATCGCAAGCCTTATCGGCACTGTCGGACTTGTGCTTTGCGCGATAGGAGTCGTCGTTACCCTGCCTATCCAGGCTTGTATATTAACCGTTGCTTATCGGGATATATTTTCAAATGGACGGCTTATCGAGGAGAAGTCTTCTTAACAGGGCTTTGACTGAGGGCTTGTCTGCCGGCCGTTTGGTGATGGTTCTTGGGGCGGTACTAGTCCTGAGTTTGTCCCGTTTTGTCCCGCTGGATATCATCCCCTTGAGACCGTGTAGCTTTCTTCGATGGACAGGATATCCCTGTCCCCTTTGCGGCACGACAAGATCATTCTGGGCCATGGCTGCAGGAGACTGGGCCTGGGCCTTTTTCAACTCTCCATTGGGGGCGCTTTTGTATGTTGCTGTCTTGGTTTGTGCCCTTTTAAGTGTTGCCTTTTTTATAGCTGAGCTTTTTGTAGGAAGAAGGGTGTCGGTGTCTCTAATGCCTCGTTCTTCAAAGGGACTTTTCATAGTCTTGATCGCTGCTCTGGCGGCAAACTGGATCTACAGGCTGGTTATGGGGTTGAAATAGATACCTGATGCTGATGATCCTCTTTGCAGATATTAATATTGTGCGTCCCTCAAGCGCAGCTCTAAGGAGCGATTTATATGCCTACCGGTGCATGTGGAATTAGTTGCGATATATGCCGATTGCAGCTTCTGGGTATTTGTTCGAGCTGCGGGTCAGGGAAATCGGATGAGGCCCGCAAAAAGGCTGCAGCCCAGATGAAGCTATTCGGAGCAGCCTGTCCGGTTCTTGCCTGCGCAATTGAAAAGCGTGTCGCCTACTGCATGAGGGATTGTGAAGATTTTCCGTGCGAAAGGTTCAGGTCAGGCCCATATCCTTTCAGTGAGGGGTTTTTGAGCATGCAGGAAAGAAGAAGAAACGAGGCAGCTCAGCATCGAGCGCCCTCGGGAGACAGGATCAGTGTCTCACCGCAATACTGGGATGATCTGGCTGCAAAGGATTTGGCGGTCCTTTGCGCTGACGCAGAGGTCACACTTCACCCGCAATCAGGGATACTGATGCCTTTCTTGAATGACTGGATCCTCGTTGATGCCAAGGCCAAATCCATTTACATGGAGTGCAGGGGGACTTGGCAGCACATAGAAGATCCCCTCATGACCCTTCTTTGCCTGGTCTATCTCCTGGGAGTTGGTCCCAGAGCGCTGGTCAATCGCCCCGTAAGCGCGGCGCAGTTGAAATGCGCCCACTTCTTCCGGGGGCCTCACGAACTGAGTCTCGGCCCGCTGGAGCGGCGCTTCGGGGAAGATATTGACGGTTTCAGAAAGGCCGCGGAAGCCCTCGGGGGAATCCCCTTGCCTATGGCGGATGCCGCATACATGCTCAAGGCGTTTCCAAAGATTCCCGTATATATCCTTCTCTGGGAACAGGATGAGGAGTTCGAAGCACGGGTGTCTGTATTGTTTGACCAGTCTATTGAGGCACATCTGGCGGCAGATGCTATATGGGGTCTTGTGAGTCTCATAACCCGCAGGCTTCTTACGTCTGTTTCAACCGGATGCGGAACCAGCCACTAGCCTGATGCGATCATGCGCCGGCGGATACTGAGGGCCTTCAGGCCCTTTTCGACATGGATATCCCTCCCCGTGAGGTCTGTAGCGGCAACATACATGGCGGTTGAAAGGGTGCCGGGGGTAGGGGTAAATATCTGCACATCCTTTGTAGGAAGGGAAAGGGAGAAAAGTTTGCGTTTCATTTCCTCTACGTCCCGTTCGGTTTCTCCGGGATGCCCGACCATCAGGTAGGGGGCAAGTTCCACCTTTCTCTTCATTGCCTTCCGGATTGATCTGAAAAGCCTCACAAAGTCTTCAAGGGCCTTATAGGGCGGTTTTCCCATGAGCCTTAAAATATGATCCTCCGTGTGCTCCGGAGCAATCCTCAAAAAACTTCCGCAGTGATGTACCATGATCTCCTCGAGAAGCTCCGGATCATGAAGGAGAAGGTCGTATCTTATTCCGGATCCGACGAATATCTTTTTTACCCCTTTGATGCTCCTGCATTCTCGAAGAAGGCCGAGATAGCGTCTTTGAAGATCGAACCGAGGGCATCTCGAAGGAGACAGACATGATAATCTTATGCAGGTTTCACCTTCGCATTCTGCGCCGTACATATCTGCCGAAGGCCCGCCTATATCGGATATATAACCTTTCCACTCCTTATGGTGAGTAAGTCTTTCAACCTCTGAAACCACCGAGTCAAGGCTGCGGGAGATGATGCGTCTTCCCTCCTGCAGGTTTAAGGAACAAAAAGCGCATCCCCCGGCGCATCCCCTGTGAGAGGTAACGGAGAAAAGATTCATCCTGAGAGCAGGAGACATATCCCCTCCCATGACATTAGACCTCATGTAAGAAAGCCCGTATATATGATCAAGGTCTCCTGTCGAGTAGCGCTCAGGGGGCTGAGAGGCAACAATTCTGTTCCCATATCTCTGGATCAGAGCCTTCCCCTGTCCCATGGCCTTAAGCGTGGTCTTGTGGGCCTCAATGAGTCTTGCAGGATTGGTTGTTATCTCTTCGTACGAAGGAAGCTCCGCCGCATCATCAGGCCGTTCCGTCTCTTTGCATATCCGGGCGGTTCCCGGTATCGTGATTTCACGAATCAGTGCCCCTCCCTTCAAGAGCCTGGCTGCGGTCACAAGCTGTTTTTCACCCGGTCCTGTTACAAGGAGGTCGGCCCGGGAGTCCAAGAGGATTGATCTTCTTATGGCGTCCTGCTGAAAGTCATAGTGGGCAAAAAGCCTCAGGCTTGATTCAATACCGCCGATTATGACCGGAATATCACCCCAGGCCTGCCTTATCCTCTGAGAAAATACGATAACGGCCCTGTCAGGCCTTATTTTATATGAGATAGAGGGAGGATAACCCTCAAAAAAGGCATTTCCATTTAGTTGATATAGATCTTCCATTCTCCTCTTCCTTGAAGAGGTGTAGTTGAGGACAACGGAGTCAACCGGGCCTGATATGACAGCGAAAAAAAGCCTCGGTTTTCCGAGTATCTTGAATGAATCCGATCTCTGCCAGAAGGGGGTTTCTATGATTCCAACAGAAAATCCCGCGTCTTCAAGCGCCCGCTTAAGTATCCCTTCAGGAAAAGAGGGATGGTCGGAAAAAGGGTAGGGGGTTGCAAATATTGCATCGAACCCCTCTGGGGCGGCTGATTCGGCGTTAGAGTATGTTGCGGGTGGAAGATGTATTGTCGTCATAATCTTCTTTGTTATTTTCTAGGTGGTGTCCATCCGGAAATGAGATAGTTTCGTCGAGTTCAAGGCGGGCGATAATTTTAACCACAGGAATACATTGACGTATTTCGAGGATTAAAATTTGAGCCCAACGCCGAAATCGGTGAAAATAGCCATTTCCGGATGGACACTAGGTGGTTTTATGTAAAAATACCTCAGACTATTTACTATTTTCATCTTTTATTGTGCCGCAACAGGCCATGGCGGTTAGTCTGTATTCCGTGGAGGCTGTCAGTTGCTGGCATCGCCTGGTTCCGGCTCCCTGAAGAGCCTAAAAGCCGGCCAATCTATACACCTGATCTGCTGCTATTCTATGGCCTGTTAGGCGCAAAGGAAAGCATAAGGTTTACATATGAATCCTTAAGAAGGTGGCCCTGACCCTGAAAGGCCTTTCAAAGTAGCGCGTTGACTTTTTTTCTTATATAGACTAATGAACATTTCCGGGGAGGGCTGTAAGAGGCTCCCTGGGGCTGAATTGTAAATCTGCTTTCTGAAGAGTTATGCCTGCTTCTGCGAATCGGTTTACCTCATCGGGGCTTCCTGGAGTAATAGCTGGAGAGAGAATGGGGCTTATTATGGTCCATGCTGGAGGGAATATTACCCAGGCCCAGCGCGTTCGTCTGGTGCGCTTTGGTATGGCCGTGGGCACCTACGCATTGGTAGGTATCGCCACCATATTGACATGCAGGCTCGGACTTGGCAGACTTAGCACAAATCAATGGTGGTTCTTTGCAGCATTTGCCTTTATAGGAAACGCTGCATTCTTCCTATTCTTCCTTACGGGTTTTAATCTTCACTTTTCATATCCTTCCCTTACCTGGGCGCAGATATTCTATTCAACCTGCTGGGGCATGGTGGCACTTTATGCCCTTCCGGGGGCAAGACCTATAGTGCTAATGTTTTACCTGCCTGCATTCAGTTTTGGGATGCTTAGCTTGAAAAAAGGTCAGTATATGACCCTTACCGGAGCGGTGATGGCACTATATGGCAGCTTACTGGTTTTGGAGTATCTTGAGAAAAGAGCGGGATTTGACTTTAATTATGAAATATTTTTGTTTGTCATATTCGGTATATTGCTTTTGTGGGTTGCTTCTTTCGGAGGTTTTGTCTCCGGACTCAGAAGGTGCCTTGCCGCTCAGAATCGTGAAATTAGGGAATCGCACGACAGGATAAGGGCTGAGATGGATGAGAGAAAAAAGGCCGAGGCAGAGAAGGAAAGGGTTATCGCAGAGCTGAGATACACCCTGAGCCAGGTAAGGGCTTTAAAGGGCCTTCTTCCAATCTGCGCTTCCTGCAAGAAGATCCGTGACGACAAGGGGTACTGGAATCAGATCGAAGCATATATCAGCAGCCACTCGGACGCGGAATTCAGCCACGGAATATGCCCTGATTGCGCCAGGAAATTATACGGAGACCTATATACTGAAGGAGATGCACTTCAAGAGAACAACTTCTGCAGGTAACACTCCAGTATTTTTCCCCGCCTGATAGCCTCAGGCATTCTGAATCCACGCCCCTTGACGCGGAGATGGGCTGCGATCATAATTTTGTCTTAGTATCCCCCCAAACTGTCGTATTCTATCATTTAGCCTCAAATCGAAAGCTCCGGCTGGCTTGACAGCTCTAAAGCCTATGTAATAGTGTTTCTATATCCAAGGAGGAAAGGAGGGAGGTGGTATTATGGAGGTAAAGCTATTTGATCTTGATGGGAAGGTGGCCATGGTGACGGGCAGCACAAGGGGTCTTGGAGAGGTGGCGGCAAAGGCGCTTGCAAAGGCCGGCGCTGACGTGGCGGTATGCGGTAGAGACCGGGAGAGGCTCAAAAAGGTCTCAGGGGAGATAAGGGCCATGGGAAGAAGGTCTGAAGGCTTCTTTATTGATGTCACCTCAAAGGACTCCGTTTCAAAGGCTACAAAGGAAATTCTTGATTATTTCGGACAGGTAGACATTCTATTCAACAATGCTGGAGTAAACTACAGAGTGCCGGTTCTTGAATATCCGGAAGAGCAGTGGGATCAGGTCATCAATACCAATCTCAAAGGCTACGTGCTTGTATCCCAGGCAGTGGTTCCCCAGATGCTTGAAAGGGGTTACGGAAAGGTCATCAATATGGCATCCATACTGGGTACGGTAGCCCTGCCCAATCAGCTCGCGTATGCGGCTTCCAAAGGCGGAGTAAATCAGATCACAAAGGTCATGGCACTTGAGTGGGCGAAAAAGGGTGTAACCGTAAACGCTATAGGACCGACCTATTTTGCCACTGATCTGAACGTCCAGATAAGAAACGATCCCGAAAGGTCTAAGTTCATCAACGAAAGAACTCCAATGGGAAGATGGGGGGAGCTGCTTGAGCTTGAGGGAGTGGTGATCTTCCTTGCGGCCCGCGCTTCGGACTTTATTACAGGACAGACGATCTACATAGACGGCGGATGGACCGCATGGTAAAGGGGTAGGCTAATGGATTCCTTTTATTCTTCTAGACCGTGGTTGAAAAATTACCCTCCCCATATAAAGGCTGATCTTCCTATCCCTAAATCTACGCCGCTTGATGATTTCAGGGCAGCGGCCGCACGCAACCCTGAGGGATCTGCCATATATTATTTTGATTTCCCAGTGAGTTATGGGGAGATAGACAGACTTTCAACAAGCCTTGCCTTGGCCTTTAAGAAACTTGGCTTGAACAAGGGAGACAGGGTCATACTTGATCTCCAAAACGTACCACAGTTCCCTGTTTGTGTTTATGCGGCATGGAAGGCCGGTGCAACGGTGGTGCCGATAAATCCAATGTATAAAGAAAGGGAGATTTCATATTTCATAGAAGATTCAGGGGCGGTCTTGTTTATAGCCATGGAGGAGACTGCCGCCGGCCTTGACCTGAGCCTGTTTGATAAGACCTCTGTAAAGCACGTTATTACAACCAGTGCGCTTGACTTTGTTCCCGGGGGAGCTCCGATTCCCGCATCAATCTCAGGGCTTAGAAAGAGCAGGGTCAAGGGTGCAATTGATCTTATGGAGATGATCAGAGGGCATCAGGGCGAAACAGTGCCTGACCCGGGGCTCTCCTCCGGTGATGTCGCCTATCTGACCTATACCTCAGGGACTACGGGCCCTCCCAAGGGCGCTATGAACACCCACGGAAACATTGCCTTCAACGCCCGCGTCTATGAGGCGATGCAGAAGCTGGGGAAAATGGATGTGATCCTAGGCGTTGCTCCCCTGTTTCATGTGACAGGTGAGGTGGCCCATCTCGCTTCGGCAGCACTTGTCGGGATACCGGTCGTTCTATACTACCGTTTTGACCCTGCCGAGACCCTGAGGCTCATCGAGCGATGGCGGGTCACGACAACCGTCGCCGCGATAACGGTCTATATCTCTCTTGTGAATCATCCTGATATCGAAAAGAGGGATTTGAGAAGTCTTGTTAAGGCATACAGCGGTGGCGCGCCTGTCTCGGATGCCCTGGTGAAAAGATTTGAGGAGAAGACCGGGCTCTATATCTACAACGTTTATGGAATGACCGAGACCAACTCTCCCTCCCATATTGTCCCATGGGGTATGAGGGCGCCGGTGGACCCGGAAAGCGGAGCCCTTTCAGTAGGCCTCCCTGTCCCTAACTGCGTTGCCAGAATAATGGATATTGAAGGCGGCACAAGGGAGCTTCCTACCGGGGAGGTGGGGGAAATAGTAGAGAAGGGCCCAATAATTGTTCCCGGGTACTGGAACAAGCCGGATGAGACAAGACACGCAATCAGGGATGGCTGGCTCCACACAGGCGATGTTGGGAAGATGGACAAGGATGGCTGGTTTTATCTCGTTGATCGAAAGAAGGATATGATAGTGGCATCCGGCTTCAAGGTATGGCCCAGGGATGTGGAGGACGTCATCTATCAACATCCGGCGGTAAGAGAGGCGGCAGTGGTCGGAGAACCTGATCCTTACCGGGGTGAGACAGTCAAGGCCTATGTCGCCCTAAAAAAGGAGATGGTGGGGAAGGTAAAACCTGATGAGATAATCGCCTTTTGCAAATCGCGCATGGCGGCCTACAAATATCCGAGGGCCGTGGAATTTGTCCCTGAGATACCAAAAACCCTCACAGGCAAGTTTCTTCGAAGATCGCTCAGAGATAAGGGCGGCGCGGCCTCGCGATAAGAGTCAAAGTAAATCTGAAAATAACGGCCATACCCTGTATGGGGCACAACTAAGAATGAAAATCACCCCCACCCATCCCTCCCCCGTCGAGGGGGGAGGGAATAATGCCGGCGTATCCAGACGTCTCTACGGTAACTGGGGAGGGTTAAAGCAAAAGGGCATTTTCATATAAAGAGAGGAGAGAACTTCCCATGAAGCTTAAAAACGGAGCAGAATATATGGATAGCCTGAGGCGTTTAAAGCCCAGGATCTATTACAAGGGTGAACTGATAAAAGATGTCACAAGACATCCCGCAACCGCCCCCCATGTGCGTGCCGCCGCCATGACCTATGCACTTGCAAGCGATAAGGAATACAAGGACCTTGCCCTTGCTACCTCCCACCTGACAGGCCGAACCATAGGCAGGTTCACCCATGTTCATCAGGGGGTAGAGGATCTTATAAAGAAGGTAAAACTCCTTCGGGTACTGGGGCAGAAGACGGGAAGCTGCTTTCAGCGCTGCGTAGGGCTTGACGGCATCAATGCCACTTATTCGGTCGCCTACGAGATAGATCAGAAATACGGCACGGACTATCTTGAGCGGTTCAAGAAATGGCTTATCTACATACAGGACGAAAACCTTATGGTGGTTGGCGCCATGACCGATCCGAAAGGCGACCGCTCAAAGGGACCAGCCGATCAGCCTGATCCGGATCAATACGTTCATGTGGTAGAAAGAAGGAATGGCGGCATAGTCATAAGGGGGGCTAAGCTTCACATGACAGGTGCGGTCAATTCCCATGAGATCCTTGTGATGCCGACCACGGCGATGGATGAGCGATCAAAGGACTATGCCGTTGTGTGCGCCATACCAATTGATGCTCCGGGCGTGACATTGATCTTCGGAAGACAGGCGAGCGACGACAGAAGGGATAGGGGAGAGCGAATTGACTCAGGGAAACCAACATTTGCGGCAGTTGGAGGGGAGGCCGTCATCGCCTTTGAGGATGTCTTCGTCCCAAGGCAGAGGGTATTCATGGACGGTGAGACGGACTTTACCGGCTCTCTGGTCTATCGTTTCGCAGCCCACCACAGGGCCAACTACGGGGCATGCAAGACAGGGCTCATGGACGTGCTGACGGGCGCTGTTACCTATCTCACCCAGATACAGGGGACCGACAAAGGCTCACACGTGAAGGATAAGATAACTGAGATGATACATCTTTGTGAAACTCTGTACTGCTCATCCATAGCGTGTTCAGCAGAGGGATGGAAGACCCCTTCTGGGGCTTATATGGTCAATACAATGCTGGCCAATGTCTGCAAGCAGAACGTTACCAGGTTTCACTTTGAGGTTGCAAGGCTTGCACTTGATCTTGCCGGGGGATTCATTGCCACCATGCCGAGCCAGTATGACCTTGAAAGCGAAGAAGTGGGTGGACTTGTGAGAAAATATTTTTCAGGCGTAGCTGGGATTCCCCCGGAGCATCGAATGAAGATAGCACGCCTCATTGAGGCCATGACAGGAGGAACGGCTCTTGTGGAATCCATGCACGGAGCAGGTTCACCGCAGGCTCAGAGGATAATGATCCTCAGGGAAGGGGACCTTGAAAAGAAGGTCAGGCTCGCAAAATCCATCATAGGAATACCGACAAGGAAGAAGGCCGCAAAACCTGCCGCGGCTTCAAAGGGAAAGGAGAAAAGCCGTGGGTGAACAGACCGCACTTAATCAGAAACGAATGGAGCTTTTAAAGAAGTTCAGGAGCGCTGCTCCGGATTTCATGGCCGCGGAATTTGGGGTACTGCAGAAGGTTTACAGTGAGGGAGCGCTGGCGGTAAAGGTCAAACGCCTAATGTCTCTTGCAATCGCCCTGAGGGCCGGGTGCATCAACTGCATTCTTTCACAGACCCAGTACGCCCTGGATGCAGGTGCTACCAGAGAAGAGATACTTGAGACTATCGAGGTTGTCGTGGCCATGAGCGGTACTACAGGGATCGCCGAATCCCTGAGGGTGATAGAATACCTGGACGAGCAGGGGAAACTATAAGTATGGAGGAGAAGACCCCTATAAAGATATACCTGACCGGTGCGGGAGGTAACGTCTTTGTCTGCAGCAGGTGCGGGTTGAGAAAGGAGCTTGATGCAAAAAGAATAGAACTTGCAAGGAAAGGGGCAAGGATTAGATGCAAGTGCGGAGAGGTCTATCAGCTAGAGTTGCGGCGATGCTACCGCAAGGAGGCCAGACTTCCAGCGAGATACAAGGTGGAGGGAAAAGCCTTGGCCGGGGACGTACTGATCGAGGACATTTCCATGAGCGGAGTTTCCTTCAGGCTTATATCTGAGCCCAAATTCAAGGCAGGGGATATCCTTAAGCTGGCTTTTTGTCTGGACGATCCAAAAAAGACAGAGATCAAACTGGAAGCGGAAGTAAGGCACATAGCCGGAAACAAGGTGGGGGCCGAGTTTACCGACCTCTATTACCATCATAAGGACCTGGGTTTTTATCTGATGCCATGAAAGGGCAGTGGATGCGATGCCGTTTTGATCAGCGTTTCCAGGGCGACAATCTCTTCAGAGCATAAGGAAAACGTATTTGAGAAACAGAATAAGGGCGATCGCACACGGAACTTGGTGAAACGCCGGCTAGATATCTAATGAATTGAAATACCTGATAAGAAAGAAGGGGAGAAAAATTATCCGACAGAGGGCGCTGATGGGTGTGCTTTGCGGCGCGGATTATTCACCCATGCTCCAATCAGTTCCAGTCTGCCAGCATTACACCGGCGCTGATGCGGTTAGTGCTCTTGTTGTAATCGAGCAGGCTTTCTCCATAGCCATTGAAATACTGAACATAAAGGCTGATTTTATTGGCCAGGCGTCTGTGGATTGCTGATAGCGGCACGCTCCATTCCAATTGAACCGCCCCCCTATTATCCGAACGCAGGTTGTTGCGCAGCATAGCGGCAAACCGTTGTTTTTTCAAGTAAAGAGTCCCCCACAGTTCACCATATCCCATGTAGTCGGTAATATCCGGGTTGTCGTCACCGGCGTCGTCTTCAGGTATCCTGACCCAGGTTTTTGCTAACAGTCCCCAAGAATCCGCTTTTCCAGGACTAAAGGGCCTTTCTATAGCAACATTGGCGACAATCCTGTTCCAGCTTCTTGAAAGGGGCTCTGAGCGACCGTTAGACTGATGATTGAAACCAAAGTTTATGAATTGCAGCTTAGTCCCCATAAGATACGGAATCTCACGCTGCATACGCAAATTAAGCAGAAGCTCCGGTTCGTAATTGGTCTCTCTGAAAGGCGCGGAAAACTCCGAATTGTAAAGCTGCCAGAACGATTGCTGTGTATATGCTACCCAGAGATCAATCCCCCTGATTCCGGTATTTTTTTCTATAACTTCTTTAACGGCCTTGCTTCTTATAATATCCCTCCAGAGCTTGACTTTGAAACTCAACTGGAATTTCACTTCATTGTGCATGGCCTTTGCTCTGGGGTCAAAATCAAGGGCAGCGTCTTTGTTTGGCGATGAATTGTATGCAACTGGAAGAAAATAAGAGGGTCGGTAAGGCCAAAGTACAAAAAAACTTCCTTCTCTTCTTGGCTCAAGACGCATGTCCCAATGCCTTTCCATTACCGATAGAGCCTCTCTGTCCGGTGTAACTGAATTTGTTCCTTCCATAGTAACGGTGGGGGCAGCTTTCTTTTCGATGGTTGAAGACGTTACTTCTCTGTTTGCCGGAGACAGCCTGTTCACCAGTTCGTCAAAGCAGTTGAGCCTCTCGGCATCGTCCTCTAACCTGGAGCACCTGGTAAGGTGCTCATCCATCTCAGCAGCGGTGCAGGGAAATGCACCGAAAATCATAAAAAATGAAAGTGCCGGTAATATTGCATGTAACAGCTTAGTTTTCATAGTTATTAACTTTTGTCATAAGAGCCAAATGCAAAACTATGACCACTCGTCATTCCGGCGAAAGCCGGAATCCATAACGGATTGATTCACGGATAGACTGGATTCCCCGATCAAGTCGGGGAGTGACGAAACTGTGAATTTCGCAATTGCCTCATAATGCTTATATAAAATGAGATAGTCATAGCTGCATGGCCTGTCCCTGGTCTTGATCCGGGGGCCGCTACCGAACCCTTGTCCCGGGCTATGCCGGAATGAGTGCGGCATTCTCATCTTTCGTTGTGCCTTGGGCGGGCATGGGAGTTAGTAAGCCATAGGCCTTGCGCAGCTATGTCTTCTTCCTGTTCCTGCCGGGGAATTGTTTTCTGGCCTTCTTGCCTCCTCAGCCCCATAAAACTTCAATTTAATGTTCTTATCAAATAAAAAAGGACTTAAGCATTCTTGCCTAAATCCCCAATTCCTTTCCTGGTGGAGCTGATCGGGATCGAACCGACGACCTCTTGAATGCCATTCAAGCGCTCTCCCAACTGAGCTACAGCCCCGAAGATGATTTTTCATGCTATCAAAAGGCGGGAACCTATGTCAATACTATATTGACAAAAAAACCTTTCTTTATCTATAGTGCCTCGGTAATCTCTTAAAGAGAATAGTTCAAGCCGGAGTGGTGGAACTGGTAGACGCGCCGGACTCAAAATCCGGTGATGCCTGGCATCGTGTCGGTTCGATTCCGACCTCCGGCACCAGAGGCATTTCTAAGAATTTCCTTATTTGCTCCTTTCGTGTCATTGCATGCTGTCCAGGATCGTTAGTTTAGTTTGATCCGTATCAATCTTTACCTCGTAGTCCCGCCCTTCCCATGTTAAGGTGTCCGGCCAGAAGAACGTAAAGCGGATCGGGGCCTTCTGTCCCTCTCCGACAGGAATATCCACAACTCCTATTCCAATGCCGCTCGGGAACGATTCCGAATCTTTAACGGTCTTCCATCCATCATCGGTCCAGATCATTCTAAACGCTCTGGGATTCTGAACTCTAAGTAGCTTGCCAGGTTGAATGGAGCGTAGTTGGCGCGCGGGTTTCCAGACTTCGATGTCTTTCCGGCCTAAGGAGCGATGATACCTGTCGGCAACAATGGGAATGAGATCGAAAACCTGTCCGTCGCGCACGGAGCGGAGCAGCTTGATATATTCCGCATGGGCCCAGCAGAGAGGCATTGCGGATCCGGTCGGACGGCCGAGCTTCATGTGATCCCTGTCCGGTTCGTCCCAGACCTGCTCGGGAAGCATGCCGCCGGCCGAGGCAAAGCCCTCGATGGCCTTTAGAAAAGGGTAAGGGTCCCGGCCCGCAGCAAGCTCATAGTGGCCGCGCTCTCCTGTAAGAAGGGGCCAGGCGCGGCCTCTGCCATGGCCTAGGTAGGGACCTCCATCCGAACGTTGGCCATAACCGTCGTTATTGTACCTCCTCCAGCATGGACCAAAAGGCGTTTCAACCTTAAGAAAGGCATCGATAACTCTCAGGGAGTCTTCGACGAGTGGATCGCCCGGTTTCACCACGCCGTAACGGACAAGCTCGAGAAAACCCGCGTCCACAATCTCTTTTGCGGGAAACCTGTGCTCAAGCCCCGGAGGGCTGTTTGCAAGCGTCATAAAAGCGGCATTGGGGTCTTCAAGGGGACTGGGATCGTTGATATCGGTCGGCATGATACGGATAAAGTGCCTGGGGATATCAGGTGCCAGTGTACCCTTGCCGGTCACGGTCCACTGGATGATATGGGATTCCAGGAAATCGGCATACTCCTCGAGAAAGGCCACGGTCTCTTTCCGGCCGCGGTTACGGGCGAAGTCTGCTGCACAGATGAGGGCCGCCACGTTTGAAGCAAGGGTAGAAGGCGAATAGCCGCTGTTTTCTTCCCAGCGTTCCTGCTGGGTGGCAGGGCCCTGTTTGATCATGAAATACGCCGCGGCCATCACCATGTCATAGGGGTCAAAGAGGCCGAGGGCGTCCGCCTTCCAGAGCCGCCAGGCAAGGATCACAGGGAAAGCGACTTCATCCAGTTGAATGCCGCCCCAGTAAGGGCTTCCGTCTATCCAGAAGTTCTGGGGAAAGCCGCCGTCCGGACGCTGAGAACAGGCAAGATAGACAAGTGCCCGGCACGGCGTGGTTGTATCGCCGCAAGCCAGCAAGGCTGAGACTGTATTGACCATGTCCCGTGTCCAGACCAGATGATATCCGCCCAGGTCTTCATCACCTTTTGATTCACCCCACGGGATGCTTGCGGAAGCGATAAAGGCACCGGGGTATGTCTTATCCTCGTGGGACACCAATACGGAATGGCTGATGGAATACAAACGTCCTCCGTCGGGGGCATGTCGGCCCAGGGGAAGGATGCCTTTCCCAGATCTCTGCCATTGCTGAACAAACCCGGCCCTGTGTAAAGAAAAGGGCGCGGAAAGGACCTGCTTCAGGGAAGTCACGGCTGCGTGAAGTGCATCGCCGAAAGAAACAACGATAGTAAATTCAGCTTCGTTGGACAGGTCAATCTGCCCCATGACCGCAATATTACCGTCAAGCGCTTCATCGAAAGACCAATCCATCCGGAAATTGTCCCGCAAATCCTGCCAGCCGTCGCTGTACCCGACAAATCCGCAGGAGGTCCGGAGAAAACCCGGACTTGCTCCTAGGGCAAGGAAGGTGTCGGCTTTCCATGCAACGAGCATCTCGCTTCCGGCAACCGTATGTTTCCTCGCAGAATTGCCTACACCGCCTATACCCAGGTGCGGGGCAAGCAGGACATAGACTTTGAGACGTGACAAAAGGTCTTCGGAGGCCTCTATTTTTGAGTGAATCAGGAGACACGCGTCATCAGGAGCGCAAATAATATCCTTGTGTATGTGGTAAAGGGCGTCGGGGGCGGAACTGCGAATGCAATATCCGAGAGCGGAGCCTTCCACACAGCGGATATCACCCTTCAAGTCGCGTTTCTCTTCGTGAAAGAAGGTCTCGCCGTCCGTGATGAGCAGCTCCATATCCCTTGTCTGGGGATGGTCTATAGTCGGGTAGTAGATTTCGTTTACAATTCCGTGGGATACGGTAAACCAGATGCGGCTCGATCTGGAATAAGCCGTACCCACCGCCTCCTTAATACTCGATGTCCACTTCGGCTCGATACCGGGCCGGCCGAAAGCATCCCCCCTATTCTGTGCGTTTTTCATCATATCCTTTCTCTGCAATTAGAACCCCAGCCGATTTGGTTTTTTAAGAGGAGTTAGGCTTCCTTGGCCCTTTTGTCGTTCATCCCGATTCCCCGGCAATTCTCATTTTTTCACGGAATCTTGAACAGGCTGCCGAGGCCCTTGATTGATTTGATGCCGGAATAGGCGCTCACGATCAGCCTGATGATCCTGGGATTTTTTGCGTTAGATATAGGGGCTGACTGATCGCAGCGTGGGTGCGCTTTTGTGTGGGTCTCTCTCCATAACCTTGAGGTACTTATCCAGTTTGGCCTTGTCATTCTTGAAACCCTTATAGTCCATCACGCCGTCATCAACATATTTCTCGAGCAATTGAGCATAAAGGCTTTTTGTCCGGTTCATTGTTGCTGTCCCGGTAAGTTCCGCAAAGAAGCCCTTAATGGGCCAAAGTTCCAATGTCTGAACCTATGCCGGCACCTGCGCCGGATCAAAGAATGATGAAATCTCTATTACGGAATTGACCTACCGTCTTAGGGGCATCTCGGAGAGGTTCATCATACATTTGAGATGGTTCACAGAAGGACTCCTTTGACTTTGTCTAGATAAAATATCTTGGAATATAACGTAATCTGGCTTATTGTATTATAGAATATTTATCATATTATCATTAAAGTCAAGCCGTGTTGGCGGATTTTATGTTATCAAGAAGGGTTGCGTGACATGCAATTGGCATGAAGAGAATTAATAATACTCATTAGTGATCATCGGTAAATGAGATAGTTTTATCGAGTTCAAAGCGGGAGATAATTTTAACCACAGAAATACATTTGGGTATCTTGAGGAGTGAAATTTGAGCCCAAGGCCGAAATCGCTGAAAATAGCCATTTATGAAGAGACACCAACTAGAGGGTCAGGCATTTCAGGATGTTGACTTTGTGCATGGAAAAAGGCTCCTGTGCAATGATCGCCGCAGACAGTATGAAGTAAACCCATTATGATTTTATATGGAAACACAGCAAATCTATTGACTATTACCAACCAGATTATGCGCCCGGTTACGGCAAGGGAGATATTTAAAATATGATTAAGCCGATTGAGTTTTGGACGTCTTCGAAAGGTTAATCCATGGAATCCGGCAGAGACATACGTAAGATTGTGGATACGGCCCTGGGAAATCGCGCTGCAGATCTTGTCGTCAGAAACGGGATACTGATGGATGTATATACCGGGAGGATGCTGCCGGGTCGTTCCGTAGCCATGGTGGATGAATGGATTGCTTATGTAGGACCCGAGGCCGAGCATACAATAGGCCCCGGGACCCGGATGATAGATGCCTGCGGTTCTGTGATCTGTCCGGGGTTCATAGATGCCCATACACACCTGATCAACTATTTTAGTATCCCCGAATTTCTCTCATATGCCATACCTTCAGGCGTCACTACCATCGTGACGGAACTGGAATGCTACGGGTTCACTCTGGGTGCGGATGGTGTGAAGATATTTCTGGATCAGACGGATATATGTCCCATCAAGATCTACGCCCTGGTTCCGCCCATGATCTCACTTAGTCCTGCCGTGAAACAGCTCATGATCAGGCCGGAGGAGATGGCCGGGCTTTTTGAATATCCTCGTGTCATCGGGCTGGGAGAATCCTTCTGGCAGGGCACGATCCTGACATCGGATGAGCGGGTGCTGGAACTTATAAGTGAGACCAAGAAGGCGAGAAAATCCGTCCAGGGGCACGCGGCAGGGGCTTTTGACAGAAAACTGGCCGGCTATGCCGCCACCGGAGTGGAGTCCTGCCATGAGGCCATTTCCCCGGAGGACGTGCTCAACCGTCTGGAGATGGGGCTTTACGCCATGATCCGGGAGGGGGATATCCGCCGGGATTTGGAGATAATCCTCCCCTTGAAGGGCAAAATAGATTTTCGCAGGCTTATTCTGGTTACCGACGGCACCAATCCTGCGCTCCTCATGCAAAATGGCTACCTGCAGGATGTGGTTCAGAAGGCAATTGACCTGGGGATCGCTCCCATGGACGCGGTCCGCATGGTGACGCTCAATCCGGCCGAACATCTGGGCTTGGATACCTTGACAGGAGGCATCGCCCCCGGTCGTCACGGGGACCTTCTGATTCTACCGGACCCCCAAACCATAAAGCCGCAGCTGGTTATCTCAAAAGGTCGAGTGGTAGCCCGGGAGGGCCGGATGAAAGTTTCCATCCCTCAAGCGGAGTATCCCGATGGGCTGATGAATACGGTAAGGGCCGCAAGCATTTCGCCGCTTGATCTACGGCTCCATGAATCTCATGCGGACGCGGATGGCATGGTGCGGACCATGGATATTCAGCAGGGTGGTCTGGTGGCGCGCGAGGGGAGGGGGCGCCCCATTGTTGTCTCGGGGCTCCTTGCGGCCGATCCGGGAAAAGACCTATTGAAGATATTCTTCATGGAGCGCATAAGCGGCCGGGGAGAGTCTTTTATCGGGTTTGTCCGGGGATGGGGGCAGAAACGGGGGGCGGTTGCAACGACGCTCTGCTGGGATGCGGGGGGCATTATAGGGATCGGAGAAAACGATGAAGATCTCGCTGCTGCCATCAACCGTCTGATAGACCTCCAGGGAGGAACCTCGATCTTTGTGGACGGAGGGCTTAAGATGGACATCCCCCTTCGCGCCGGGGGGTATGTTTCGGAACTGAAGATGCCGGAGCTGGCAGACCGGCTGAAGAGCTTCCAGGAAATCATGACCTCACTGGGGACAACATTGGATTTTGCACATTTGAGCCTGAGCGTACTTACCACGCCAGCTATCCCGTTCATTCGCATTACGGAAAAAGGCTATTATCGTTTCAGGGAAGGTGATGTCGTAGGCCTAGGGGTTTAGCAGGCCTTACATCCGGGCATTTTTCGTAAACCTGTGCACAGCGGTTCTTAAACGCACTCTCAGGCTTGGCTCCGCGTGGGGGGTGATTTTCATATCAACAAGGCAGGACGGTAACATCTCAATCATTGGGTGTAAAACCACTGGATTCCGGCTCCCGGATCGGGGTCAGGGGCAGGCTTCGGCGGAAAGATGGAACAAGCCAACTATTTGTCATTCCAGCTAAAGCTGGAATCCGGAAATATCGCGGCGAAAACAGTCGCCCCGATTTATTGAGAAGATAAGTAGGATGGCGCTTCCAAGCAGCAGATAGACGGAGCGATGCCCCTAAGTATCGCAGAGGGAGCGCAGCAACTCAAGCAAGATTGGGTGATCAGGGAGACAAAGCCAGACTTATATTACGGAGATTATCCGGCAGTTGAGAAATGCCGCTTTATACTACCGCAACAAAAGGGCTCAGGCGGGTAAATTGAAAGGCAATCGGTTGCTCTCATCTGTCGGGTAGATCCTTTCGACGATCAGGCAGAAGTTCTCTATTATCTTCCGGTAGTATTCCTGTGGGATCTCCCAAGGAAGAATATCAGGGGTTTCATTAAATGCATCTATTAGATATGGCTGGCTATTTTCATCTATCGCCCATTCAAGGGAATTGAAATCATAGTCAAGGGCCTTGTTAAGTTGCATTGTGTATGTCTTTATCTTGTCATAGATGTCCTTGATATCAGAGTAGTCGCTCACGACATATTTTTTCTCATTCGGAAAATACCTAACGAACAGTGGTTCAGAGAAGCTGAAGGCATATACCCGATAGTATGTCTTGTACTTGATAAGATCCTGGAGGATATAAAGGTCTTTTCTGCAGTTCTCATAGTATATCTTTTTTAGCTCCTCCAAGTCATTTATGACGAAAACATTCTGCCACGCGTAGCCTCTGTATGGTTTCAGCACCACAGGGAAAGTTATCTTGAACTCGTCAAAGTCAGGCATCTTGACTGCTTCACTCTCCTCGTTAATCTTCGGCATGATGATCGTCCTGGGATGAGGTATGCCCATCTTCCGGCAGATGGTATATTCGGTAATCTTGTCGTCACAGATATTAGTGAAGGGGTTGTTAATCACATAAGTCCCCTTGAGAGAGAAATTCTTCAACATTGTTCTCAGGAAATCGTCCTGGAAGCTGAGCCTGTCAATGATGATTCGGCAGTCGCATTGGATGGGCATCTCCACGTGCCGGAACCCCATGTACTCTACCCGCAGGCCCTTTTCAATAAGTCTTCGGGCGACATCCTCAATGAACCTGTCGCCCCTGTTTTCTAACAATCCTACCTCATTCATCCTTTTTTCCGTGATTCCTGTACTTGTTGATGAAATAGATGATGCCCTTGCTATCAAGGTTGTCATAATAAGGGTCTTTAAGCCGCTCCTCCACCTGTCTGAAATGCCTCTTCTCAGAAATACTCCTGAAGACTATTTGTGCGAGAGTTTTGTCATTTCTTCTCATCCCATCCCTGTCAGCCTCGGAAACAACCTCCCTGCTCAACTTGGCTATTTCCTTAACGCTTTTCAGTGTGATGGCAATTGAATCCTTCGACAACACCGCGCCGTGGCCGGTTATTACGTGCTTGATGTCCAGTTTTGCTATTTTAATAAGCGAGGAGAGATATAAGTCACCATACTCGAAATAAGGCACAGGGGTGCAGAAATTGCAATGCTCAAAGCTCTCGCCCTGCGGTTGAACTGTGTCGCCTGAAAATAAAACGCTCTCGGCAGGCAAATAGACGCATATATCGTCTTTTTTCTCACAGTGGCCGGGAGTCGTGATCAGCACATAGGTGGTTTCACCGAGATGGAACTTCCTGGTTCGCAAAATCGGAAGCTTCGCCCTTGGGTTGTTCTTGTGCCCTATTAATACAATGTCCTTAAATACTTTTTTAAGTTTTCCTATATTGTGCACGTGGTCCCAGTGAGAATGGGTGAGGAATGCATATTTTACAGGGATCCTTTTCAGCCTGCTAAGGCTCACAAAATCATTCACAGTGCGCTCCTCACAGCCGGGGTCAACTACTGTTAGGAAATCCTTCTCAGCGACTATAGAGCCGTCATCAGAGGTATATATCTTCTTGGCTGTTTGTATCATATTTGTATCATTAAAGGTAATCAGGCAAGGATGGTGTATAAGCGCATCTGATGCCTACTGGTTGGTGTCTCAAACTAGCCCTCATGCCCCTGGAAGGAGCACAATGAAGGATGAAAATCACCCCCACCCTTGCCGTCGAGGGGGAGGGAATAATGTCGCCGTATCCCGACGCTTTCCCCGTAAAGGGGAAGGGAATAATGGCGCCGCATCCCGACGCTTCGACGGCAAAGGGAAGGCATTTTTATATAAACCCAAAGCCCTAAGGGCTCAAAATTAAAAATAAAAATCTCCTCACTTCCCATATTGGTCGCCCTCGAGGTGGGGCTAAAGGGTGGGTGTAAATTTCATGAAAAGGGTTCAGGCAAGAAAAAATATCAAATAGTCTGACACTCCCATTCCTACAACTGTGACGCGGTTTTGGGCGGCTGATCAACATTACTGGGCTTTTCCGTGGAAACAAAAGCTACTTCATGGTTGCGTTTAACTATCCATTTTTATAAAGTTAAATCTTAAAGGTTGGCGTGCATCGTGTCAAGTCACTCCGGAAGGGAAAGGGATTTGGAATGGACTATGACGTGATAGTGATCGGGTCTGGTTTCGGCGGAAGTGTGTCGGCCCTGCGTCTGGCGGAAAAAGGCTATAGGGTGGCGGTCCTGGAAAAGGGCCGGCGATACCGCACAGAGGATTTTCCCAAGACCAACTGGAACCTCAAGAAGAGCATCTGGTTCCCTCAACTGGGCCTTTACGGAATTCAGGTGCTTACTTTCATGCGCCATGTGGCGGTTCTCCACGGTACCGGTGTCGGAGGAGGTAGCCTTGTTTATGCAAACCAACTCCTGATACCGCCGGAGGATGTCTTCACCCAGCCTCAATGGGGGAGGGAAGGCGGATGGCGGATGCGCCTTGCGCCTTACTACGAGAAGGCTCGCAAGATGCTGGGCGCAAACCCGAGTCCCACTGTGGGCAGGGCCGACCGATTGCTGCGAGAGGTGGGCATTGATCTTCGCGGTGAAGACACCTTTCACAAAAACGATGTGGGGATATTTTTCGGCGAACCGGATCGCACTGTTCCAGATCCCTATTTCGGCGGAAAAGGCCCGCAGCGCAAAGGCTGCACCTTCTGCGGGGCCTGCATGATCGGCTGCCCGGTTGGGGCAAAAAACACCTTGGATAAGAATTACCTCTACCTTGCCGAGCACCACCACGGGGTGGAAATCATACCTGAGACAGAAGTGACCGGAATTGTTCCCTCAGCGCGTGGCTATGATGTGCTGACGAGAAGGGCGCTTCTTCCTTTCGGGTCGCCTAAAACCTACCACGCAGGGAAGGTGGTCTTAAGCGGAGGGGTTATGGGTACCGTCAAACTGCTTCTCCAATGCCGCCACAAGGGCATGCTTCCCAGGTTGTCCGATCAACTTGGAAATTTCGTACGAACCAATTCAGAAGCAATCCTTGCGGTGCGTTCGCGTGACAGATCTGCAAACTGGAACGACCAGATCGCCATAACCTCCGGTATCTACCCCGATGCTTCCACACATATTGAGATGTGCCGTTACAACAAGGGCTCTGACCTGCTCTACGGACTTCTCACTTTATTGACGGATGGCGGAGACCGAATTCCGCGCCAGATTCGCTTTGCCGCAAATGTCGCCCGTCACCCTATCAGTTTCCTGCGAAACCTGTGGTTTGTGGGAAGCTCCGCCTGCACATCGGTTCTTCTGGTCATGCAGACAAGCAACAATTTTCTGCGCCTGGAATATGCGCCTCGGCCCTGGAGGCTCGGCGGCCGCAGTATGAACAGCAGCCTGCCTTCAGGTCAGGAGCGTATTCCCTCATTCATTCCAATCGCAAACGACGTGGCCAGGCGCCTTGCCGTAAAAATGAATGGAACACCCTTGAGCAGTTGGGCTGAGGTCTTGATGGACGCCCCCACCACCGCCCATATCTTGGGCGGCTGTTCCATGGCTGATGGGCCCGAAAAAGGAGTAGCCGGGTTTAATGGAGAGGTCTTCGGCTATCCCGGACTTTATGTCGCTGACGGTTCCGTGGTGCCGGCCAATCTGGGGGTTAATCCCAGTCTGACGATAACGGCCCTCTCCGAGTTCATTATGGACCAGATGCCTGCCAGGGGCTGAAACCGCTTTTGCCTGGAATCACATAACCGATTTTCTACTGGAGTGCTGCATCAAGAAGGGCGTCAATCCTTGCCTCCATCTGGCTGTCCGTGGAGTGTTTAAGCTCAATCGCCTTAGCGGGGCACTCTGAGGCGCATATCCCGCATCCCTGGCACTGTGCCGGGGGTATCTCGGATACGCCTTGGTCGTTTATAAAGGGCGCTCCAAATGGGCACGTCCTGACGCATATCAGACAGGCGGCGCACCTGTCGGGATTTACTATTGCAATGGCTGCAAGTGTGCTTATCTCTTCTTTGCACAGTATCTTCATGGCCTGCTGCGCCGCCGCCTTTGCCATGGCTATGCTTTCTGGTATGAACCTGGGGCTGTGAGCCAGTCCGGCGAGAAAAAATCCTGCCATGGAAAATTCGGTGGGCCTGAGCTTCACGTGGGCCTCAAGAAAAAATCCTTGCCGGGTCTTATCGAGCTTAAGCATTTCGCTTAAGGACTTGGCGCTCTCAGACGGCCTTATTCCTGCGCTGAGGACCAGGAGATCTGAAATCACCCTGAATTCCTCGCCCGAACTTCTGTCCTTGAAATCAATGACAAGATGCTCGCCTTCCCTGTGCATAGCCGGGGCTTCCTTCGGGATGTACCTAAAGAAAAGGACCCCTCTTTTCCTTGCCTCAAGATAGTAAAGCTCTTTGAATCCGAATGTCCTCATGTCCCTGTAGAGGATCACAACCTGCATATTAGGATTAAGTTTCTTGAGTTCAATGGCGTTTTTGACCGCAGCGGAGCAGCAGACACGACTGCAGATCGGGAATTCCTCATTGCGCGATCCGATGCACTGTATCATTGAAACGCTTTTGAGGCCCGACGCCCAGCCGGGGTCTTCCTTGATTTTTCTGGATAGATCAACCTGTGTCGTAACCCCCGGGTCCTTTCCATAGTCGTATTCCGCAGGCTCATAGGCCTTTCCGCCTGTTGCGACGATTACCGTGCCGTATTTGATCGCCTCGTTACCGTTTAGGCCGGAAATGGTGCCTGAAAAATTTCCTATCCGGCCTTTATGGGCCGTAAGTTCCGCCTTGAGGTGCAGCTTCACTTTCGGATGATACTCTATTCTCTTTGCCAGATTTCTCACAAGCATAAGGGGGGAATCGTCTTCAAGGGTCCGGGTAAGTCTGTTTGCAAAGCCTCCGAGGCGATCTTCCTTTTCGACCAGATGGCACTCAAAACCCTGATCGGCGATGGCAAGGGCAGCGCTCATGCCCGCAATGCCCCCACCTATCACAAGGCATGATCTTGTGACCCTGTAGGTGCTTGACTCCAGAGGCTCAAGGAGTGCCGCCCTTGCAACGCCGGCTCTTATCAGGTCCTTGGCCTTTGCAGTCGCGGCGGCAGGATCATCGCTGTGAACCCAGGAGCATTGATCCCTTATGCTCACCAGCTCAAAAAGGTAGGGGTTAAGCCCAGCGCGCATGAGAGCGCCCTGGAATATCGGTTCGTGCGTCTTTGGAGAGCAGGCAGCCACAACGATCCTGTTAAGCCTGTGCTCCTTTATGCTGTCAACGATCTTCGAAAGGGTTTCATTGGCGCAGGAAAACATGAAGTGGTCGGCATGCGCCACATCCGGAAGCCTTGACGCGTAAAGGGCTACATCCTCCACATCAACCACGCCGGCAATGTTTGTCCCACAGTGGCAGACAAATACACCAACCCTCGGTTGCTTATCCAGGGGTGCTTCCTCGAACCTGGCCGGCTTTCTGACTGCGGATTCTCTTGCCTCCGCAAGAAGACAAGATGTCTCAGCAGCGGCCGCTCCAGCCTGTATTACCGTCTCCGGGATATCCTTCGGCGTCTCAACCGCCCCGCAGACATAGACGCCGGGAACGGATGTTGACGCAGGATCATCAAACGAAGCGGGAAGAAATCCATAAGGATTGCACTGAAGCCCCAGGGTCTTTGAAAGCTCAAGAAAACTCTCTGTCGGCTTTAATCCGCTTGAGAGCACAACGAGTTCATACTCTGTTTCTTTCTTGCGTTTTATATGCGGGTCGAAGGTCTCTATGATGAGGTTATCGTTTACGGGATTAAGATAGACCTGGGAGATCATGCTTCTCAGGTACTTTACCCCGTAAGTGTAACGGGCCCTTTCAATATATTCGTCAAAACCCTTTCCATGGGCCCTTATGTCCATAAAATAAATGGCCGCGCTTGTTTCCGGTTCATGCGTCTTTGTCAGGATGGCCTGCTTTGCAGCGTGCATGCAGCACACGGAGGAACAAAAGGGCCTGTTACGGGCACTGTCTCGTGAGAGGACACACTGTATCCAGGCAATGCTGCGGGGGATCGCCCCGTCCGAGGGACGCTTCGGATGCCCTTCGTATGGCCCTGTGGCCGAGAGCATCCTTTCATACTGAAGGGATGTGACGACGTTTTTATAGCGTCCGAATCCATACTCTCCGTGCTCTTTTCTCAGGGCAGGCTCAAATCCGGTAGAGATCACTACAGCCCCTACATCAAGGCTGAGGTTCTCCGGTTTCTGCTCGTAGTTGACTGCCTTGGCGGGACATATCTTGCTGCATACCCCGCACTTACCCTTGGTCAGGTAAAGACAGTTTTCAGGGTCAATAGAGTACTTAAGCGGTACTGCCTGGGGAAACGTGAGGAAAGCGGCTTTACGGGTCTTGAGTTCTCCGTTAAATGTGTCAATGACCTTCTTGGGACATTTTTCAGCGCATTTTCCGCATGCGATGCATTTGTCTTCTTCGATGTATCTTGGCTTTTTTTCTACAAGGACCTTAAAGTTGCCAGGCGCGCCTTCAAGCGAAATGATCTTCGAGCTGGTCAATATCTCTACATTGATATCCTGAGCAACCTGGACAAGTTTCGGTGAGAACATGCATGTGGAGCAGTCATTGGTGGGGAAGGTTTTATCCAGCATGGCCATAGTGCCGCCAAGGGTAGGGGCCTGATCGAGCAGATAGACAAAAAATCCGGTCTGAGATAGATCAAGTGCGCATTGAATACCGGCAATACCGCCTCCGACCACAAGAACCTTTCCGTTTTTCTTAACGCTGCCGTGTTGCTCAAGAGATAAGTCTGTCATGAAGAAATAGCCCTAAAGAATTCCCTTCTCATCCAATAGCATTGAGGGATCTGCGAAGTGTGAACGAAACCAGCCTGATCCAGCATGTTCAGTAAAGGCGAGCCTTATGAGTTCGGTAATATAGAATACGGGAAGCGGCCTTTCATCTTTTTCGGACTGCGCGGTATCAAGATTGGTCTGGCACAAGGGACATGATACCACTACCGCCTCGGCCCCGGACTGTTTTGCCTTTTCAAGTATTCGACCTGTAAGGTGCCTCTGTATGTCTTTTCTTCCCATTCCAATTCCAGCGCCGCAGCAGGTCGTCTTATATGACCAGTCTATCACCTCGGCACCCGCGGCGGCGGCCAATTTATCAAGGCTCTGGGGGTTTTCATAGTCAAAGAATCCTGTGATCTTAGGTGGCCTAACCATCTGACAGCCATAGTAGGATACCACCCTTAGGCCTTTGAGGGGTCTGAGAACCCTTTTCTGCACCCTGGCCAACATCTCGGGCTGAGACAGAAACCTTGTTATTTCGTAAACGGTATTGTCTCCTTGGACCTTCCAAGGGATATCGTAGAGCCCCTTTTTGATCATGTGCTGAGAGTACTTGAGGCGCTTAAAGCAGTTGGCGCATGGAGAAACTATGTCAAGTCCCATCTCTTCTGCCAGTGAAAGGTTTCTTGCCGGAAAGACGACCGAGAGATACTCACTGAGGCTGTGTGCGGCCGTTGCCCCGCAGCAGGACCAGTCTTTTATTTCAACCAGATCTATCTCCATATCTGAAAAGACCGACACTATGGAACGGGCATAGTCGTTGGCCATGCCCTCAAGGGAGCAACCCGGATAAAAGGAGATTTTCATCTGTCCAATATTCCCTCATTTTGCTTCATGATCTTTCTGATCCTTTTAATTCCCTTGGATTTGCTGGGCAGAAGGTGGAGCCGCCCTTTCTTGAATAGTCTTATTCCAAGCAGCATCTCTTCCTTTAGTACACCGCTTTTCCATTTTTCCTTGAGAATGCCTGGTTTAAGATTGAAGCTGTTAATCATCCAGAACTCGTTGACCCTGCCGAAGCGCTGCAGCTCTTCAAGGAAAGTCCTGTGAAATACCGCAAGCGGACGTTCGGCCGGTTCCACCGAGGATTTTGCGGCAAGATTTCTCAGATGGTTTATGACCTCTGCCACTCCGACTTCGTTGGGGCAGTAAGTTGTGCAGGTCTCACAGGACAGGCAGACCCAGATAGTAGAAGACTTGAGTAATTCATCGCGCCTTCCCATTTGCACATAGCGGATAACTTGGTGAGGTTTTATATCCATGAAAATGCTTACCGGGCAGGCATTGGTGCATCTTTCACACTGATAACAAGCGGAGATGTTGGCACCGGTATCCCCCTCGACCCGGTTTAGAAAATGATTTCCACGCTCTCCTATAATATGCCTTTCCGCATTCATAACCGGCGCCTTTCGCTGTATTGATTAATCGTTTCTCAAAAATAAGATTATATACTACTTTTGTCAAGAATTGGCTGGAAGCAGGTCTGCCGGCTCGGCGATAAAAAAAAGAACGAGCTAATTCTTGCGTCTGGGCGTTATTTGAGCAGTCAGATAATAGATAATGCCAAGCACCAAAAGGCCAAAAATGAGAAGGGCGAAAGTTAGTGCGCTTTTTTCGTCAATGGCCGCGACAAAAAGCTTTCGGATGAATGCGACTAGAGCAAGCTCCACAAAGACCTGCACGCGGAAACTGCCGCCTCTGAGATGTTCCACCTGAGTGTGTAGAAGTTCGACCATCATCCACAGTATCAAGAGAGATCCCAGCGCCCTTATGACTCCGGTCTCCAGGGTCTCCCGCAAGGCGTAAAGGATGTCAGAAACAAGCAGCCATGCGACTCCGGCGGCCATAAGAACGAGCCCTATCATGAGAAGCAGATTCAATCCATGCAGCAGTCGCTCAGCCCAGCGCACCAGCCAGAGTTCAATGCGGTGGGAAAGGAAGACCTTCTTTAGTTCAGCATCTCGATATGAACTGGTCATGATGTCAAGGTTTATGTCCAGGGCTTTTTCGAAAGACTCAAGCAGATCCATCCTGCGGCCGTCTTCAGTGACCGCCGCTCCGAGCCGCTTGATGCAGAAATCCCTGATAAAGTTCATAGCGGCATTTACGTAATGCCCGTTGAGGCCGATCTTTACGTGCACCTTTCCGATCCTCTGGAGGCGCAGGGCAAAACGGTGGTCGTATTGAGCTGTCAGGAGATCCTTGAACCAGCCTATTATTGTCTGCCTTCGCTTTTGTATCGCCTCATCAGTCTGGAAGTATGCAGCGGTATAGGGATTATCCAGCAGGTAAGCGGAAAAATCCTCGGCGAGCTGATCGGAGAAGGGAAGAAGGATCACGGAGAGTTCTTCAAGGTTCTTTTCATCGAAGGTGGAAAACCGATAGTGTTTTCTTATGTCTTGCATGTTTTCCATCTAAACGACTCCGTATCGCAGACCGCAAATCAAGGCTGGAACTGAACATGCACAGGAATACCAATTTATGGCAAGGGAAGGGATGAAAAGTGCCTTTTCCGGGACCAACGACAAAGAAACATCCACGGATCGCCGGAAAAGGGCAGGGGGTTTTATCGTTAAATTGCTCCGGTTACGATCAGGCCGAAAACCATTGCGAAAAGCGCAAAACTCTCAACGATACCGACGGCGGCAAAACACTTTCCGAAAATTTCCTGCTTCTTAGCCGAGGCGAGGATTGCCGTTGCGGCAACCTTTCCCTGAAAGATCGCGGAGGTCATGATGCCGAGACCGCAGAAAAGGCCTATTCCCAGAAGTCCAAGACCTGCTCCGGCCTTGATTTTCCCAAGCATAACGAACATGAGCACTATGCCGTAAATGGTCTGCGAGGAAGGCGCAGCCGAAATACCGATGAACTTCCCGTGACCTTCTTCGACCTTGGCCATAACTCCATGGGAAGCCGCTCCTGCGATACCGCATCCAATAGAACTACCCATGGCAGAAAGCCCTACAGCGCAAGCACAACCAGCATAGCCTAGCATCGTGTAAAAATCCATTTCAACATCTCCTCTTCTATAATTTATTAATTTATTAATTTTGTGACTTTATCATGCGAAAGGGCTTATATACCAGCCCATCTCCAACGAAACACCATCTGTACCATTCAAGGAAGTTGAGCCTCAAACCGTGGATAACTCCTCCCATTACTCCCAGGAGCAGGTTTACGGAATGGCCTGCGAAAAGGACGAGGCCTCCTAAGATATAACCAACCACCGGAACTCCGTTTACAATGTCGGCAGCCAGCATGTTGAAGGTCTGCGCCATGTAAACCGTTGCAATACCCAAGGCGAAAAGCCTCAGATAGGAAAGCACATCCGAAAATACCTGCACTATGCCGAGTAAACCGTTTAACCCCTCAAGCAATCGCAGGAAGATATTTCTTCTGGTGGAGGAAAAGAGCATGACCCCGATCAGACCCGCGATAAGCACGTACTTTGCTGGGGGGTTGTCAATGCCCTTTCCCATCTGCGAGCTTACCAGGAAATAACCTCCCCATATTACCGGTACCCATGATAGGGCAGCTATATCACGGGTGTTCTTGAACCTGATGAGAAGCGCGATGGAGATGTGGATCATCCCGAATATGATGGACAGGATCATTACCTGATTTTGCCCTTCCTTGGTATTGAAATCCATTAATGCTATTCTTGAAAGAGGGTTGTCAGGGCTCAGACTTACTCCAAAATAGCCTGCACTTAAAACTCCGGCAATAACGGTAGCTATACTCAAGAGGAACATCAACCTGAAAAAACGGACAAGGAAGGCAGATTTGTTCTTTACCTTCATGTTGATGAAAAATGTTATTGCAAGAAGGGTCAGACCGTAACCGGCATCCCCTATAATCATACCGAAGAATACTGCAAAGCAGTAAAGGACAAATCCGCTTGGATCAAAGTCCTGATAACTTGGGTAAGAATAGACCTTGACCAGATCTTCACCGGAGTCAAAGACACGCTTGTTGGACAGGAGGACCGGAGCCCTTTCGTCCTTCTCAGCCTTTTCGCTGTAATGGTAAAGGGCAAATGATCCTCCAATCTCCTTAAGCAGAACCTCCTCAGAAAGAGGAGACCAGCATCTCGTAATAAATAACCTTCCGTCAAGTTCCCCCTGGGCATTCAACATGGCCTTGCGATAGGCGAGAAGATTTGTCAGCTCGGCTTCTTTCTCAACTACAATCTGAATATAAAGGGCTAATTTATTGTATTCACTGTTTATATTCTCAAGCTCTATCGTCTTGGCCGCAAGCTCTTCTTTAAGAGTGGACAGGCTCTTGGATGAAAGTTTTTCCTCCTGCACCTGTAAAGAGACGGGCTCAAATGAAAGGGTAATAAAGCAGATCTCTCCCCTTGTTTCGCTGATTTTTACGAAAAACACGTCTTGTAGGGGAAGGGTTTCAAAGACCCTCTGACTAACCCTGAAAAATTGAAGATGAAGGCCTTTTGCTCTCAGGGTCTCAATATCCTCGACCCTGAAGTCCCCCCACGACTCCTGAGTGGAGATCTCTTTTTTCAGTGCCAGCATCTCCGTCTGAATACGTGCTTCCCTCTGTGCCAGTGCCTCTCTTTTTTCACATATCTCAGATGCAAACAATCCCTTCTCGGCGATTTCTGCCTTTGCTCTGGGTTGCAAAAACTTACGGGTTTCGGTTACTCTGGCCAATTCCTTTGCGATATCCTGGGGCTCAATGCTGTCTTGTGGAAGAATCAGATGAGCGACGCCCACTTCCTGAAGACGCTCAAGGAATCTTTCTTTCTCTGTCTCCAGACCTATAAATGTAACCTTGTGCATCTCAACTATCATGACTGGTTAGCCTCGCTCTGCTGAATCTTGGCCTTGGCCAGTTTGGCCCTCGCCACTGCCGCGGTCTCCTCGTCACCAAGAAATATCCTTATTTTTCGGATATTCTCCTTGAGTTCGGGAATGAGCTTCTTCTCAAAGAGATTGCAACGCTGTGTGGTCGTGCGAAGTTCTTCTCTTATAAGTTCTTCCTTGCGCAAGAGCACCCTCAATTCCTCTCTAAGAGAGATCAGTCTTCGAAGCGCAAGTACCGCGGTATCAAGCCACGCCGGGGTAGCAAAAAGAGAATATGGCCTTTCGGTGAAGATCACTTCCTTAAACTCGGGAACGTCAACTCCGGCAATGTTGTCTGTGTGGATTGCAACCTCTTGGACAGCAAGGAAATCTCGCACGTCGGCGGCAGGGTCGGTAAGAAACTTGGCCCACTGGCGGATCTTCTCAGACGTCCTGCGAAGGGATGCGCGCTTTTCCTCTATTATCGGCTCCAATTGACGGATCACTATCTGCAGTTGCATCTTCTTTAGCTGCAGGATAGGAAGGAACTTTTCGTACTTGGCCTTTCCATCACGCTGGGCCTTGAGTGCCGTCTTGTTGTATTTCAGTTTTTCAGCCATCTGTCTATAACCGATCCGCCTATGCGGCCTTCTTCATCGCCTTGTCCTTAGGCCAGAATTCCTCTATAAGGTGGTCCTTAAGCCCCGTCTGGACAGGCTGAAAATGCCTGGAGAGGATGTCCCAGCAAAGATCCAGCGCCGGCTCTATAGGGATATTGACGTTAAGGTCCATCAGTTCCTTTTCAAAATCACTGCCGTAGGCAATGAGAGTCTCGTCCCACTTGGACAGCTTGAATCCCATGGCGATCTTGTTCCTCGATTCACGGCAATCGGAATAAAGCCTTATCATGGTATTCATGATATCATTATGGTCTTTTCTGGTCACCTTGGATACCACATTCTGCTTCAGACGGCTCAGTGATCCGAAGGGATCAATGGCCCCGTTGTGCAGATAAAACTGTCCTTCCGTGATATAGCCTGTATTATCCGGGACCGGGTGGGTGACGTCGTCGCCGGGCATGGTGGTTACGGCAAGTATGGTGATATCTCCTAATCCTTCCATATCAACTGCTTTTTCATATCGAGATGCCAGTTGCGAATAAAGATCGCCCGGGTAACCTCTGTTACTGGGGATCTGTTCCATAGAGATGGATATCTCTTTCAGGGAATCGGCAAAGTTGGTCATATCGGTCAAGAGCACGAGGACTCGCTTTCCGGACTCAGCAAACCTTTCCGCAACGGCAAGGGCCATATCCGGAACCAGCAGACACTCCACTACCGGGTCGGAAGCCAGATGTATGAACATAATGACTCGGTTCATAACACCGCTTTCTTCAAAGGTGCGCCGGAAGAATGTGAAGTCGTCAAACTTAAGCCCCATTCCTCCGAGGATGATGATGTCTGCCTCGGCCTGCATGCCCACGCGCGCAAGGAGTTGGTTATATGGTTCTCCAGGTATTGAGAAGATCGGAAGCTTTTGGCTCACGACCAGTGAGTTAAAGACGTCAATCATCGGGATGTTTGTGCGTATCATGTGTTTTGGTATGATCCGGTTTGCAGGATTAAAGGAGGGACCACCTATCGCGATTTCCTCCTCTACCGGCTCCGGACCACCGTCAATAGGCACTCCACCACCGCTGAAGATCCGTCCCAGCATGGAAGGGCCGAACTTAACCTGCATCGGATGCCCCAGAAAGCGCACCTTGTCGTTGGTGGAGAGGCCCTTGGTGCCGCCGAATACCTGCAGCGCCACCTTCCCTCCGGAAATACGTATGACCTGGCCCAGGGTCTTCTTGCCAGGGGACTCTATGACGGCAAGCTCGCCCAGACCGACGCCGGTCGCGTCAAGCGTGGCTATGTTACCGGTGATCTCACGGATCTTTGTGATGATCTCTCTCACAGCTCTAACCCCCTAAGAATTCATTTATCCAAGAATTCGTTTATCTGTTGTTCATAGTTCTTGAAATTGTCTTTTTGCCATTCAGACGAGTTCCAGTTTTTGAAAAGGGCCGTCAATTTGAAGAAAATAGCCCTGGCATCGTCTTTGTCCTTTGCATTTATGTCTTTACGCAGGAGCTGTATCACCTTATTGAAGACATAGACCTGCCTCTCCATGTTATTTGCGGCATCAACCGGATCAAAGGCGTTCTGTTGAAGGAATACGGAATCCAGGAACTCGGCCTTAAGATGGATGATAAAATCGCCAATCGAGGTTCCTTCCTCACCCACCACATCCATTCTCTTCTTTATCTCACTGCCGTTATAGACGAACTTCTGGGCCTCTTTGACTTTTGCCACCCAGGCAGGGTCTATCTTATCAAGAAACTCCTTCATTTGGTTGGGATACTTTGACCAGGAGATAAGAGGATCAATTGCAGGAAACCGCCTGGCGTTCGATCTTGCCCATGTTAGGCCCAGGAAGGCCCCTACAACTGCCAGGGTGCCCTGTGTGACTGGTTCCTCGAAGTTTCCTCCGGCAGGGGATACAGTTCCGATGATACTGACAGAACCGTTGGTGTTGTCTTCCAACTGAACCAAACCCGCGCGCTCATAGAAATCAGCGATCCTCGATTGCAGATATGCGGGGAATGCTTCTTCCCCCGGGATTTCCTCAAGACGACCGCTCATTTCGCGCAGGGCCTGTGCCCATCTGGATGTCGAATCCGCGAGTATAAGGACGTCCAGGCCCATCTGACGGTAATATTCTCCAAGGGTAACAGCGGTATAAATGGATGCCTCCCTCGCGGCCACGGGCATTGAAGATGTGTTGCAGATGATGATAGTTCGCTCCATCAATGTCTTCCCGGTAAGGGGATCAAGAAGATGCGGGAATTCTTTCAGGGTTTCAACCACCTCACCGGCACGCTCACCGCAAGCCGCTACTATGATTACATCCACGTCTGCGTATCGGGATATGATCTGCTGCAAAACGGTCTTTCCCGAGCCGAACGGGCCGGGGATGCATGCTGTGCCTCCCTTTGCAACGGGATAGAAGGTGTCAATGATACGGCACCCCGTCACCAGGGGCTCAACGGGCAGGAGTCTTTGCCTGTACTGTTTGAGGGCGATCTTAATAGGCCACTCCTGAATCATGTTCAGCTCGTGTACCTTTCCAGCTTCGTCTTCCAGATGGGCAATCACCTCTGCGACGGTGTAGGAACCCGGATCAGCCGTTTTCTTGACCTTCGCCTTGCCTATGAAATTAAAGGGAACAAAGACCCTGTGTGTGAATATACCCTCAGGGACAGTCCCAAGGACGTCTCCTGCCTGAACAACATCTCCTGCCTTGGCGACTGGGGTGTAGTCCCACTTTGTATCCCTGTCCAGGCTTTCAAGGTAAACTCCTTTCTTGAGAAAGAGGCCGCACTGCGCGGCCAGTTTAGGCAGCGGGTTCTGGAGGCCGTCATAGATCTGTCCAAGAAGGCCCGGGCCCAACTCTGCGACAAGAAGATCCTGCGTGAATTCGACCTTGTCCCCGACTTTGACACCCCTTGTATCCTCGAATGCCTGCATGAAGCAGAATTCATCCTTAACGCGAATAACCTCGCATTTAAGCCTGCTTTCACCGGTGACAACGTATGCCACCTCGTTCTGGCGGACACTGGTATCAAAGGTAGCAGTAAGCATATTACCGTAACCCGCCACGATTTTTCCTATCGCACGTGACATATTATAACTCCTCCATTTGCCTGACTATATCCATGCCTCGCTCCTCGCTCATGGCGAGGTTTCTCTCAACTATCTGGAGTTTAAGGAGGTAGGCAAGGACTACGTCAAAGTCAAAATCCAAATGCTCGGTGATCTCATCAAGGGTTTCCCAGACGATCGCCTGGATTGCATCCTCTGTATCCCCGGGCTCAAGCGCCGCTATCAACTTCTCTATCCAGGGATATTCGGAGCTTAATCCAAAGTCATCGGCAGTGCTTCGGTTCAAAAGGTCAACAAGATCGTTTTCCCCCACCGTGTAATCGGAAGGCGGAAGACCCTTGCGCTTGGCCCTTACAGCGGCGATGACATTTCTTAGATCCCTTTCAAAGGAAAGGAAGTTACGCATAAGCGTACTTGATGTCTTTTCAATTGCGTATGAATAATAGGCTTCGAAAAGCTGCTCGAGGTTCCTGGGAGTCAGGCCTTCTGAGAGGAAGACCTCGAAGGCCTCCCGCATGAATTCGGGGACCTCTTTCGGGGACTTGAGCTGCTCCCTCCAAAACTCCTTACCGTAAAGGCAGTACTCTACATCTACTTCCTTACCGGATAAAAGCCTTTCTATCTGTAAAAGATCTCCTGCCAGAAGCAGAAGCTCTATCTCGGCGAAGTCCTTTTCGGTAAAAAGATACTTCTCGGAAAGAAGATCGGAAAGCCTTACCTTGAGCTTCTTGTCGTCCCTCAGTATCTCGGGAAGATAGGAAACGAGGAAGTAATATTTCATTTTTCGGCAAACCCCTTAACTTCCACCTTTTTGAAATAACCGCGGAATCGGGGCGAAAGATATTTGAGGAAGAGTTCAAGAAAGGCCTCTTCGGTAAAATCCAGCCTTACCACCCCGTCCTTTGTCCCGATGATGAATCCAAAGGATACACCATCGCTCTTGAGGTCAATCCTTAGATTGTCATCCTCTTTCTTGCCGGGCAGTTCCTTTACCAGTTGAGTGGCAAAGTCACCGAGCTTCTCCTGCTGATCTTTGGGCAACAAGATGCTCAAGTCTGAACTCTCAGGTCTCTTTACATATTCCCTGACGCAGGTTATGAGAAGCTCCTTGAGGAATTTTGTATCCGAAAGCTGATCAGATATCTTATTTTTCATCGGCAGGGTGAGCATGTTTTCTTCAATTGCTCTCTTGAGGTCTGTCATAAGCTGAGAGGCGGCAATTTCCATGGATGACTGGAGTTGTTTGAAACTATTGTCAGCCTCCTTTTTGGCCGATGATATAATTGAGTCGGCATCAGTCTTTGCCTTGGAAATGATTTCGTCAGCCTTGCTCTTGGCCTGATCAATTATCTGGCGTGATTCCTCTTCCCCGCTTTCAACGCCGCGCTTCTTTAAAGTCTCAATAAGCTCCTGGAGTTTGGTGTCCGTCATATCTAATATCCCCTCTTATTGCGGTTTTACCGAAAAACGTCAGTCAGGAGTGTGTCATTAAATCCGCTCTTCTCCATCCCGGGAAATATCCGGAAATGCCTGACCGGAAAAGAACTGGTGAGCTAGTAACAAAAGCAGATTGCGATGTCAAATCATTTTTTTTAAAAGGATTGGTCTTTGTGTGTGATTTTTGGGGACACCTATTTTTTTGATATGAGGCTCTTTACTCACCCTTGTTACCCCCTGCCTCCAAACTAACTAGTGTCCATCCGGAAATGAGATAGTTTCGTCGAGTTCAAGGCGGGCGATAATTTTAACCACAGGAATACATTGACGTATTTCGAGGATTAAAATTTGAGCCCAACGCCGAAATCGGTGAAAATAGCCATTTCCGGATGGGCACTAACTAACGGTCATGTCCTGAAAGGGCACAAGGAAACATGAAAATTGCCAATAAATTCAATTCAGTTTCAAATAAAACATCAACAAAACTAATGGGGAAGTATGGGAGGGGCCTGATCCGGAATCCAATCAATCTGGGCGATCCAGGCGGATGCGTCGCTGTCGCTTGGCGCCCGGTAATCACCTCGCGGAGAAAGGGAGCCCCCGGATCCCACTTTCGGGCTGTTTGCTACGCAGCTTCTCTTATACTGGCTTGATTGAAAAAACCTGGTGACAAAAACCCTTAGCCAGCTCTTTATCTCTCCTATTCCGTATTGATTCTGCTTGTCCTCGGGTAACTCAGGCCATGGTCCCCTGGTCCTGTCGCTCCATGCCCACCAGGAGAGGAAGGCGACTTTTGTAGGGGTATATCCGAAACGCAGGGTATAATATAAATTGAAATCCTGAAGCTCGTAAGGTCCGATGACATCTTCGCTTCGCTGCACCGGCTGATCGCCTTTGGTGCCGGGAACAAGCTCAGGACTTATGTCTGTATCAAGCACCTCCTGGAGGACCTTGCGCGCGTCATTGCCAAGCCCGCCTTTTTCCGCCACCCAGTTTACAAGATATCGTATGAGAGTCTTGGGAATGCCGGCGTTTATGTGATAATGGGCCATATGATCTCCGACCCCGTAAGTACACCATCCGAGAGCCAATTCGCTGAGGTCGCTGGTGCCTATCACTATTGCCGATAGAAGGTTCGCCAGGCGGAAAAGATGGCTTGTTCTCTCACCTGCCTGCACGTTTTCAAAGGTTATGTCGTAGAGAGGCACCCCTTTAGAAAAGGCATGTCCTATGTCTTTCAGCATCTGCAGACAGCTCGGCCTAATATCAATTTCGCCTGCCGTGCATCCCAGCGCAGTCATCAAGGCCTTTGCCTGATTGAGAGTGCGTTCGCCGGTTGCAAAGCCCGGCATGGTAAAGGCATGAATGTTCTTTCTGGAAAGCCCCATTATATCCATAGCCTTTGCACATACAAGAAGCGCATGGGCGGAATCAAGGCCCCCTGAAACTCCTATCACAGCTTTTTCTATGCCGGATGCCTTAAGCCTTTTTACAAGGCCCTGGACCTGGATTTCATATATCTCCCCACAGCGCTCGTCACGCATGCCGGGGTCGCTCGGAACATAGGGGAACCTCTCATAGGGTCTTGCCGGAAGAAGCACTCCTCGGAAGGGAACAGGTACAGGCAGAGCAATCGTCCTGTAACGTGCTATCTGATCCTTATAGCGGGAGGCGGCCTGACGGAAACTGTTCTGCCTCACGCGATCGAGTACAAGCCTGTCGAGGTCAACATCGGCGATGGCTATCTGTGGTATGTATTGAAAGCGCTGCGTCTCGGATAAGAGGGTGCCGTTTTCATAGATCAGGCCGTGACCGTCCCAGGCCAAATCCGTTGTGGATTCTCCGGTTCCGGCTGCCGTGTAGAGATATGCGGCTATACATCTGGCTGATTGATTGCATGCGAGTTGTTTCCTGTAATCGTCCTTGGCTACAGTTATATTGGAAGCTGATAGATTTACAAGCACCGTGGCTCCGGCCAGTGCCCCGAATGAGGAAGGCGGAATCGGGGTCCAAAGGTCTTCGCAGATCTCCACGTGGAAGGTGAAAAGAGGCTGCTCCCCCATTTGAAAAATCAATTCCGTTCCGAAGGGCACATCCTTGATTCCGCATATCTCTATAAACTGTTTATGGATGCTGTCTGCCGGAGCAAAGTAACGCGATTCGTAAAATTCCCTGTAATTGGGGATATAGGTCTTAGGGACTATGCCGAGTATGTTGCCACCCGACACAACAGCCGCGCAATTAAAGAGCATGCCGTCAATCAAAACCGGAAGCCCAACGACAGCGGCCAATGGTATGTTCTTGGATGCTTCCCTGATCCGGTCAAGTGCCTCTAAGGCGGCCTCAAGGATGGTATTTTGATGGAAAAGATCATCGCAGGTATAGGAAGTTAGGCCAAGTTCCGGAAAAACCACAAGCACCGCGTGCTTCGATGCTGCTTCCTTCATAAGTTCTAAGGTCTTTGCCGCATTAAAGGCGGGATTCGCCACCTTCAGCGCCGGAACCGCCACCGCGGCCCTTATGAAATTGTGGTTATAGATATTAAAAAAGGATGACCCCGGAATTGACCTTCGCAAATTAGCCTCCAGTCTGGGCTGTGCTATCGTGGATTTAATAATATAAATAGGTTATGAGCCATTACCTGTCAAGAGGCTTTGCGCCATGCAGGCGGGAATTGGGTGGAGTCTTCTTTACTGATGCGGATACCCGCAACCAAGGCGCCAGTGTGGAGCATCGTCATTCCGGCATGCCCTCAGCCGGAATCTACTTCCCCGCATTTCTGGATTCCGGCCAAAACCGTGCCGGAATGACGGAAGGTTAAAATTGCAGATAAAGCATGCCGAAATTTCCTTGTTTTTTGTGACCGAAAGCTTTGGAACAAGGCACTAACTGCCATGCCCTGGCAGGGCACAACGAAGGATGAAAATCACCCCCACCCCTCCCTCCCCCGTCGAGGGGGAGGAGGAAAGGAAAGTGCCATTTTCATATAAAAGGACATGGTCATATACCGAGGAAGGCGGATCGAAATATATCACTCTGCAGCAGTTCGCTTCCTGTCCCTTGCCCTGTGATCCTTCCGGTCTGAAGCACATAGCCTCGATCGGCCAAGTCAAGCGCCTCACGTACGCTTTGCTCGACAAGCAGGATGGTCATCCCCTGTCTTTTCAAGCTGTGTACCGTGCTCAGCACTTCATCTACCAACAAAGGGGCAAGGCCCAAAGAGGGCTCATCGAGCATAAGTAGTCTGGGGTTTGACATAAGGCCCCGGCCTATTGCCACCATCTGCTGTTCTCCTCCGGACAGGGTGGATGCCGGCTGGTTTCTTCTTTCAAGCAGCCGGGGAAACAAGCCGTAAACGAATTCAAGGTTGCGCGCTACAGCCTTTTCATCCCTTAAGATGTAAGCTCCGAGAAGAAGGTTTTCCTCAACCGGGAGGGGGCCGAAGAGCATTTTTCCCTCTGGGACATAGACGATACCCTTACGCACAATATATTCTGTGCGGGAGCCCTGAATCTCTTCTTCCTCAAAGATGATTTTTCCGGCGGTAGCCCTCTGGCTGCCCATAACCGCCCTGAGAAGGGTGGATTTGCCCGCGCCGTTTGAGCCCAGAACGCATACGGTTTCCCCTGTTTTTACCGCGAGACAAACCCCTTGAAGAACCGGAAGACCACCGTATTTGACTACCAGGTTTTCTATCTCGAGAAGCATTTTATCCATGCACTAGCCCCCATCAACAGTGCTGTCTTGAGCGTATCTTTCACCAAGGTAGGCCTTGACCACAGATGGGTCTCTTGATACTGCCTCCGGGGGCCCTTCAGCGATCTTACGTCCGTAATCCAGAACAACGATCCGGTGGCTTATCTTCATGACAAGCTCCATCACATGTTCGATAAGAATAACCGTCATGCCTAGATCATCATGGAGATGCCTTATGCTTCCCATGATTTCTTCTATTTCACCGGGATTAAGCCCGGCAGCCACCTCATCCAGCATAAGGAGCTTTGGTTTGGTGGCGATTGCCGTGGCCATTGTAACCCGCTTTTGCGATGCAACCGGAAGTTCATGAACCAGGGCTTCTGATAGATCTCCAATCCTCAGATCATCCAGTATCTGTCTGGCTGTGCTTTTTGCTTTCGATCTTGAACGGGTGTGCATGAAGCATCCTACCATGACATTTTCCAGGACGGTCATATCTCCGGATGCCACATAGACCTGGAAGGTCCTTGCCAATCCCTTTCTTGCCACCTCATGTGCCTTAAGTCTGGTTATATCCTCGCCGTCGAAAAAGATCTTTCCTGAACTCAGGGGAAAGACCCCTGATATGCAATTGAAGAGGGTTGTCTTTCCTGCGCCGTTTGGGCCGATAAGGCCTACGAGTTCCCCTTTCTCAATGGAAAAGGAGATGTCGTAGTTTGCCATCAGACCGCCGAAGCTCTTGGTGACCCCTTGGAGTTCCAACAAGGCCATGACTATCTTCTCCTGCGGCGGATCTTCTGAACGATACCCCAGATACCGCGCGGCTCAAATGCCGAGATCGCCATAATGATCAAGGCGTAGATAATGAGGTCAATTCCTATGAGACCGGCTCTGGCCCCAAGCCACTCCTTAAGATAGCTCTTTAGGGGGATCAGGATGCCGGCACCGATGATAGGTCCCCATAGTGAGCCTGCCCCTCCAAGCATGGCCATCAGGGCTATAAGTATGGAGATGTCCAGGCTCATGGTGTCTTCAGGTTCGATGTTTTTTATGTAGCAGGCATGGAATGACCCCACCACGCTGACAAATGCTGTGGCAATGGCATAGGTCCTTATTTTGGCCCAGTGGACATTTATGCCCAGGGACCTTGCCACCTCTTCATTATCCTTGATGGCGCGGAGTTGAAACCCCAATCGAGACTTACGGAACCAGTTCATGTACAGGATTCCGATGAAGAAGAAGATCAGGATCAAGTAGTAGTAATATACGTCTTCCTTGAAGATGAGCCTTATGAAATCAGGGGACGGAAACTGGATGGGAGATATTTCTATGCCTCGGGCCGCCCCTACAAAGTCCCATACCTCGAATAAATCCTTTAACACCAAAGAAGTAGCGATGGTTGCAATGGCAAAGTAATGACCCTTGAGGCGAAAAAGAGGATATCCAAGGATAAATGACCATAGAACAGAAAAACAGACGCCCACCGGCATCGAAAACCAGAAGGATATGTCCCATTTGGTGAGCATTACAGCAGTGGTATAGGCGCCTATCCCTACGTACTGGGCCTTTCCAAGGTCCACCTGCCCCCCGTAACCGCCTATGGTATTCCATCCCATGCCGTAAAGGGAAAACATGAGGAACTGTATGACGGTTGCCATGGCAAAGGAAGAGTGGGGAAGGACCGGAAAGAAGGCCAGGAAAACAGCCACCAAGGCGGCAATAGTAAGGTCAAGGCGCGGAAAGTCCTTAAAATCAAAGGCGCTATTTAATACTTCCATCCGAAAAGTCCCCTGGGCCTTACCACCATGATCACGAAATAGGCAACGTAAACCCACATGTATTTGAAAGATGTCATGGGAACATTTTCCATCCACTCCGCGCTGAAGGCTAATGTCAAGAAATCCCAGAATCCCGGAATCTCTGTGATAAGCCCCACCACGAGGCCTGCAAAAAGCGCCCCGGGCACGCTGCCGAAACCCCCGAGGGCGACAATCGCGAAGGCGATCATGGTGAAGAGAAGTCCCACGTAAGGATTTACAGACCAGAAATTGACAAGGAGTGCGCCCGCAATCGTTACGGAACTTACTCCTATACCCCATGCCAGGGCGTTCATTCGCTCTGCAGGGATACCCATATAGCTGGCTGCCTGCCTGTTAAGAGCAGTTGCAGTCAACGCCTTTCCTATTCGGGTCTTTTTCATGAAAAGCCATACGGCCCCGAACGCGAGGATCGAAAGCCCCGCAGCCGCCAGCTTGGTGGCAGGCAGTATTATTTCCATGCCTACGTCGAAGCTCTTACCCACAAGGATACCATGATGTAAAGCCCGATCCTCTGAACCAAAGATAAGGAGAGCTATATTTCGAAGGAGGAGCATCAGGCCGAATGTCCCAAGGAGTTGTGCTACCATCGGCCCGCGGAGAAGAAATCTTACGAAGCCGGCGTAACATAAAACGCCCAGCAGAAAACCTACGAGGGCGGCAAGCGGAAGGGTCAACAGCGGGTCCATTCCCGTGCTCTGTGCCGTAAAAAGGCCGGTGTACATGCCTATCATCAAAAACTCACCATGGGCAAAATTAACAATGTCCATGACTCCGAAGATGATCGTGAGTCCGAGGGCAACGAGGGCGAGGGCCATCCCGATAAGAAGGCCCGCCACTATGGAGCTGATCAGTATATCCATAAAGGCTCTTGTCTGATTATAAAAAATCTCACCCCCGCAGGAAGTTTTGTTGAACTCATCTCCATTAAAAACAGGCTCGCCCTCTATGGGCCTTCAGCCTATAAGACGGTCATTATGTTTTGCCTGTCGGCGGGGTAACTCTTTCTTTCAGGCCAAAATCAAAGTAATGCTATCAATCTCGATGATTTGGAATCGGGGCAGGAGGGAGTCCGAATCCGGCGCCGGCCTCCTGTCCCCGCCTAAGTTATCCTAATTTATACGAAAATGCCCCTCGCCTTAACTCCTCCCCCTCGATGGGGGAGGGAGGGGTGGGGGTGATTTTCATCCTTCGTTGTGCCCCAATAGGGCATCGGGGTTAGAAACCCTTTAGAGGATAAATCATGTTCGCAGATGCCGCGTCAAAAGGATAAACGATCTCCATGACTACCTGGCCGCTCTTGTCAAGCTGGTACTGGCCGATTATACCCGAACTCCAGATGTTTTGCCCCAGCTCCTCTCCGGATGTTGAAAACTTGATTCCCTTCCATGGAACCACCAGTTCGCTTCCTGCCATCTCTATGGAATTAGCGGCTGCCTGGATATCAGCGGGTTTTACAGATCCTGCCTTTTCAATGATCGCTACCCAAGCTTGAAGACCGGTAAAGGAGCGAGCGGATGCTCCGCTCAGATCGTGGCCTGTTTTTTTCTTGTACATCTCATTTACCTGACCGGAAATCTTCTTGACCTCGGCAACTTTAGGGATGAAGACGCTGCGGGTAAGAAAGCCTTCGATATCCGCGCCCAAGGTGCTTCTGAATTCAGGGGTCTCAAATCCGGCATCCTGTCCCCAGATGATCTTTGGATTGGCTTTTTGTTCCTTCAGGGTTTTTACCATGAGAATCGCGTCGGATGTATATGACGCAAAGAGCATAGCGGCCGGCTTTACCGACTTAAGAGAGCGTACCTCGCTTGAAAGGTCGGCGGATTTTGCGGCATAGAGAAGGGATTTCTTAAGATCAAAGCCGTATTCTTTGGAATAAGTTTTAATCAGCTCTGATACGTGGGAACCCCACTCCGTCTTTTCGCATGCGGAAGCAAGGGTCGTTATATCCTTTTTTGCCACGGCCGGTACACCCTTGACCTTGCCTTCTGTGAGGCCCTTTAGAAAATCAAAGAGGTCTTTGGTAAAGAGCGTATCGTGGGGCGTAGTCCTCCAGAACCATTTGAAGCCCCTGAAGGTAAGTTCCGGAGAGGTGGATGAGCCGTTTATCATGGGAACTCCATACTGCTCGCAGACAGCGCTTACGGTCTTGGTGACCGAGCTGTGATAACAGCCGAGTATGCCGTCAACCTTGTCATCGTGGATGAGCTTTTTGGCCAGATCAGCTCCGAGGGTTGGATTTCCCTCATGGTCCTTGAAAATAAGTTTTATCTTGGCGCCTCGAAGGCTTTTGATTCCTTCATTCTTGGCCATGGTCATTGACAGTTCTGGCATGACGCTGTTAGCTATTTCAGCGGCCAGCTCCGCCCCGGCCATCAGTTCACGTCCCGCGGCCGCAGCCCCGCCGGTGAGTGGATAGATGACGCCTATCTTTATTTCCTGCACTGCCCATGTTGTCTGTGGAATGAGGAGAGCAGCCGCAAACAAAGCCGTCAATAGAAACCTTCCTGCCGAAATCATCCGTTTCATCTTTTGCCTCCTTTACCGGGGAATATCCCCACTGAAAAAGTTTGGATTGTTGGGAATAGAAAAAACCGTGTCTGAAATTAAAGGACTCCTTCTTCAAAGTCAAGCCGATGGTTTCACCGGATATGACTGTGGGCCATCATAAGAACGGTATCATCTCAATAAATCGGGGGGATGCCTTTGCTTTATATGAAAATGGCCCATCCCTTTCCTCCTCTGCCTCGACGGGGGAGGGAGGGGTGGGGGTGATTTTCATCATTCGTTGTGCCCCGTCAGGAATGGCCGTTACACAAGCAGACTAGATACGCTACTGTAGGTGCGCCTTTAGGCGCACGTGTTACGGTGCCTCTGCGGCTGAAGCCGCACCTACCCCGGATTTTTGAGATCATATTAACGGTCATGCCCGGGCGGGGCATGGCTAAAGATGAAAATACTGCATGCCAGTGCGGACTTGATCTGGAATCCAGTTGCCAAGATTGGCTCAGAGAATCGTAAGGTGTTCGTCCTTAAGGTCTGAAACAAACATGTGTCCGGGTGCGTGAGTTATGACCATGGGGAGCCTGGCTGAGAGAACCGCAACCTGGCTTGTTACGCCGCATGCCCAAAATACCGGTATTTCACCCTGATGCATGGTTACAGGATCACCGAAATCAGGCCGGCTTAAGTTCTTTATGCCTATTTCCGATGGAGATCCCAGATGTATCGGGGCACCGTGGGTCAGATGAAAACGTGTGGTGATCTGTGTGGCGCGAATCGCCTGGTAGGGTGTCATGGGCCGCATCGTTACAACAAGCCGGCCTGAAAAGACTCCAGCAGGTCTGCACGGCCTGTTTGTGACATACATGGATACGTTTTTTCCCTCCTCGATGTTTCTGACGGGAACTCCGGATCTTATAAGCGCATCCTCGAAGGAAAAACTGCATCCAAGAAGAAAACTGACGGTGTCTTCGCAGAAAAGATCCCTGACCTGCCTCACCTCCTTATCCAGAACTCCGTCTCTATATATCCTGTAGAGCGGCAAATCGGTTCGCAGGTCAGCTCCGGGGGCGATGAACGGTTCCCACTTCCCCGGTTCAAGGACATCCAGGATAGGGCACGGCTTTGGATTTCTCGTGCAAAAGAGGAGAAAATCGAAGGCAGCTTCCTTCGGCAGCATCACAAGATTTGCCTGCACATAACCTTTGGCAATACCGGTTGTTGGTACGTTATACTCCTCCTTTCGGATCATCTCTCGCAGGAGAGCAGCGCTTATCTCATCGGGCATACTTCTCGCCTCCTTGATTTTTCAAGATATATCCTCCACTTCACAAGAGTAATTGCAGGCACTTTAGAGTATAAGGTATAGAGCGTCAAGCCGCTTATGAGCGTTGGCGGAATCGAGGTTCAATTGACGCTCTTTTCGGTGGATGATAGATTTTAACAGCCTGTTGACGATGAAATAGTGTCCATCCGCAAATAAGATAGTGTCGTCGAGTTCAAGGCGGGCGATAATTTTAACCACAGGAATACATTGACGTATTTCGACGATTAAAATTAGAGCCCAACGCCGAAATCGGTGAAAATAGCCATTTCCGGATGGACACGAGATAGGAATACGGAGGCTAATGTGAAGCGCCTGCTTGGCAATTATCTGGAAAGAGTTGGTGGGGATTATTCAGACATGCGCTTTGAGCGCATGGAGAGGACACGGGTAGAATACAGGGGCCGTGAGCTTCTTGAGTCAGGCTCAAGCGTTACCCAGGGTTTCGTGCTGAGGATTCTTGAGAAGGGAGGTTTTGCTTCGGCATGTTTTAACGATGGCTCCGAGCTGGATGCTGCCATCAGGAAGGCAAAAGAATGCGCTCAATCTATGGGAAGCGGAGGAGAAATGAATACCCGATTGCTTGTCCCTCCCCCGGTTGAGGATGAAATTGAGCCAACCATTAAGGGTGATCCAAGGGCAGTAAGCCTTGAGGAAAAGATGGCCTTGTTGAGTTCTTATAACCGTCTCGTGATGGCTTCAAGAGATATGATTACAACATTGGCGGTCTATGAGGAGGTGACAAGGGAAAGGCACTTTATAAACTCCGCAGGGACATACGTGGCAGAGCCTCTTGTCACAGCATCCATCTCCATCAGGATGATCGCCGCCGGAAACGGTGTCCTTCAAAACGGCAGGGCGGTTGTGGGGGGGAGCGACGGTTTCGAGAGGCTGCTTGGCAGAGAGGATGTTTTTTTAAGAAAGGCGGAAATCGTATCCAGGCTGCTGCAGGCAAGACCGGTTGAGGCCGGAACCTACAATGTGGTGCTTAATCCCGAGATGACCGGCGTATTTATTCACGAGGCCTTCGGTCATTTCAGCGAGGCCGACCTGATTGAGCACAACCCGTCTCTGAGAGAGAAGATGAACATGGACAGGAGACTTGGCTGCGAACTCCTGACTGTTTGCGACGACCCCACTATGCCCGCCCAGATAGGGCACTATTCTTACGATGATGAGGGAGTAGCCGGGAGGAGGGTCGTTCTAATGCAAAAAGGAATATTGAGAGGAAGACTGCATTCCATGCGGACTGCGCGTTCATACGGCGAGAGTCTTAACGGGCACGCCATAGCAGAGGATTTCAGATACCCTCCGATTGTCAGAATGGGTTGCATTTACGTAACCCCTGGAGATAATGAGCCCTCTGAGCTTTTAGATGGCGCAGGTGATGGGCTTTATGTCCTTGATGCCAAGGGCGGGCAGACAAGCGGGGAGAATTTTACCTTCGGAGCCCAATACGGTTATCTTATAAGGAACGGGAAATCTGGGGCAATGGTAAGGGACATAAACCTGATGGGTAATCTCTTTGAAACGCTCTTTGCAGTGAAAGGAGTGGGCCGGGACACAGCGATCTCTGAAATGGGCGGTTGCGGCAAGGGGCAGATGAACATCAGGTCTGCGATGGGCGGACCCCATATCCTGATAAAGGCTGTAAGGGTAGGGGGCTGTTGATGGAGAAGGTGCTTTCGATGGCTCGCGGCATAGCCGACTCGGCTGAGGTTTATTACAGGGAAATCCAAGAGACGGAGATTGTCTTTGAGGATTCATCCCCTTCCTCGATAAACCACTCACGCAGGGCGGGCGTCGCCCTGAGGATAAGAAAGGCAGACAAGACAGGCTCATCTTACTGTAGCGGACTTGATGATCCCGCCGGGCTTGTAGGAAGGGCTGCCGTGTCTCTTGATGCAGGCATTAAGGCCTTTTTTACATTCCCGCAAGCCCATCCCGCAGAAGAGCTGGAGACATTTGATCCTGAAATAGAGCATATCTCCGATCTTCAGGTGATAAATGAAATTAAGAGGATATGCGCCCTATTAGCCGGTGAACTGAAGGGAAAAGGTCAGTGTAATGTGACTGCCTCCTACGGGGAGGCTTTTTTTCACATAATTAACACAGCAGGTCTTGAGGTATCACAGAAGATATCCTTCTACAGGATTTCGCCCCAAATTCTTTTCCCTAATTCCCAGGAATCCTTGAGAATCAGGAAGAGCGCAACAGGCTTCAGGGTATTTCCAGAATCAAGGCTGATTAATCTTGGAAGGGCATTTTTGTCCGGCTTGCCGGTGCTGGATGTCACTCCGAAGGGCTGGGATGCGATCATAGCTCCGAGCGCTTTTCAAGTCTTTTTGTGGCGTCTTGAGGCTGCGGCGAGCGCCGCGTCACTATATGACGGCGCTTCCAGGCTTAGAGGGAAGGTGGGGCAGAAGATAGCGAGCAATATTTTTTCCCTGGAAGACGATGCCAGGATAAACGGTAATCCTCAGTCCCGCTGGTTTGACGATGAGGGAGTCCGGACGAGGCGCCATCCTGTTATTGAAAACGGCATCTTCCGCGGCTTTTTCTCCGACCTTGATTCCGCCTCAAGGCTAAAGCTTGAACCAACAGGTCACGGCTACAGAACCGCCATGTGGGGGGGCGACGCGGTTTCGCTTAAGCCTTCCCCGTCTCTTTCTCACTGCAGGGTGAAACCCGGGAGTGAATCCTTAGATGAGATGATAGCTTCGACTCGCAGAGGGGTTTTGATAGAAGGGGTGCTCGGAGCCCACAGCGGCAACATCCCCAACGGAGATTTTTCAGTGGGAATGAGCCCCGGCCTCTACATAGAGAACGGGAAGATCAGGGGAAGGCTCGGCAATACCATGTTTTCAGGAAACATCTATCCCATCCTCAACAAAATAACATCCATAGAATCTTCACTCCATGAATCCGAGCAAGGGCTGTTTCCTTATATAAAGGTGGGGGACGTTCTTTAGATTTACAGATTTATATATCGTGCCCATCAGGAAATGGCTATTTTCCCCGATTTCGGCGTTGGGCTCAAATTTTAATCCTCGAAATACATCAATGTATTCCTGTGGTTAAAATTATCGCCCGCCTTGAACTCGACGAAACTATCTCATTTCCGGATGGACACTATCTCAGAGGGCCGGCCTGCCTTGCGGCAGGTCAGCCTGAGATGTCTTAACTAAAAACGCCATGTAATTCCTAGTGTCAGGGAGTCTTCTTCGAGAGATGAAGAAAGCTTTACCGCGCCGCCAGCGGAAGTTTCCTCAATGGTTTCCTCAAAAGCATGCATGTAGGAGAGATTTATGCTCATGTTGATTGGAAGCTCGTAACCTATACCTAAGGTAAGATGCTTTTCCACAACGGCCGGGAAACCGATGATTCTCAGAAACTCATAGTTCATAGTAGGAACGTTTTTCCCTTGAACATTTGTTGTCCCCTGGGGATTGAATCCGTCGTGGGTGTTGACAGGGTTCTTTGAATAGTTGAATCCGGCCCGCAAACTGAACGCTCCCATCTTGTACTGCCCTCCTATTGCATATACCCACTGGTCGTCCCAATCAAAGTCCTCGTAACCGTCCGCGCTTGACCAGTTGTACCACTTGACGTTGAATTCAAGGAGGAGGTTGTTCAGAGGCGTGGCCGAGACTCCGAAAACTACGCTCTGTGGACCCTGCAGATCAAGGTTGTCAAACTTGCCGTCGCCGTCAAAATCAGCCACCCTGTCGTGTGAGACCTTCTGGGGGGTAATATAAGAAAGCCCAAAGTTAAAAATACCTTTGTGGTAAAGGGCCCCCAATTGGAGCCCCAATGCGTAGTCATGGGCGCTGCCGCTTCCCAGATCGAGGTTACCGTAGTCAACATGAACAGACGCCCCCACTGACAGATCAGGCGTGATAAGATAAGCAATATTGGGTGCGAATTTCATCACCTCAAGCTTTGTATAAAGGTCTCCGAAGACTTGGGAGGATTTGTCTTTATAGTCAACTCCCATCCCTGTAAAACCATAGGCTCCGAATCCTATTCTAAGACGGTCGGTTATTGGTGAGGTGATCCCTATTGCCGGCACCAAAAAGTAATTCATCTGGCTTTTTTCCGTCACAGAACTGCCCCCCATCCCTGTGGTATCAACAGTCCCGTTGACGGTAGGATTAAAATAGGTTCCTGAAAAGGTTGCCTCTGAACCCGGGCAGTAAGCGCCGAAACACATAGCGGCAGGGTTGGCAAAAATCGCGCTTATTGAATCCTGTGGGGCAGCAACGCCTACTCCTCCCATTGATCTTGAGATGGGACCGACACCGATGAGGTTACTTCCGTTTGTAGCCAATGCCGCACCGGCAAAAACAAGGCACAAGACAAACAAAAACATCGTTAGCAAAAATTTTTTTCCCATACCTGCCTCCTTTAATTTAGCTATTTATGGTTAAGTTGTATCAGCTCAAAGATCAGGGGCAGATGCGGCTGAAGGCGCACCTGCCCCATATTTTTACGATCATACTAAGGCTGCCTCATTCTATCTGATAAGGGCATCGGCAATCAGAGAAGACAAGAATTGCACATTCATGCCCAGCTTGTAGTGATCATTGATATTGCTTAGCTGGGTGTGACAATTCTCGCAGGCGGTAGCCAGAACCTGGGCCCCGGTATTCCTGACCTGATCTGCCTTGACTCTTGAGGACTTCATCCTGAAATCAAGAGTCTCCTCGCCCATCGCTACCAGCCCGCCTCCGCCCCCGCAGCACCAGTTGTACTTAGGTTCAGGCGACATTTCTACGAAGTTATCAGTTAGCTGGGAGAGGATGTACCGGGGCTCATCTATCACTCCTGCGTTTCGTGCGATCTGGCAGGGGTCGTGATAGGTGACCGGAACGGAGAGTTTTTTCTTGTCCACTTTTATCCTTCCCTCCTTGATGTATCTGGCGTGAACCCGGGTAATAGAGCTTACCTTGAAGGGCTGTTTTCCAGAGAGCTGGGACATGACCCTGAAGGCGGTGCCGCACTCGCAGATGCACACTTCTTTTACCTTGAGTCTCTTTGCCTCATTGACGATCCTGTCCATGATTATCTTGGTCTTCGAAGGATCCCCCACAAATGCCCCGAAGTTGACGGCCTCAAAAAAGCTCAATGTCCAGTTTTCGCCTGCCGCATTAAATATAGCGGCGGCCGGTATGATGGAATGGGCTCCTGCGAGCGCCACATACAGTAGATCTGCCCCGACCACTTCAGTAGGGATAGGGGTCCTGCCTGCCTCCTGCCTCCATTTCTCCACCACCTCGGATTCAAGGCTCTTTACGCCCTCCAGGAAACCCTCCTTAAGGTCATCCATGGACTCACCTTTTGAGATGGATACGTCTGCAAGAAGGCTAAGGAGTTCCGGTTCCGCGTGGGCTCCGACGAGCAGGAGCTTGGCTATAGACATTATCTGCTGGGTGTCTATCCCGAAGGGACAGTAAACCATGCACCTTCTGCATCCTGTGCATGAGTAGGCCGCTTCCTTGAGTTCATCAATGGCCGATTCGTCAAGAACCTTGCATTCTCCAATCCTCGGAAAGGTCTTTCCCTGCCATTTGAAATACTTCTTGTAAATGCGCCTGACCACTTCAGCCCTGTATGCCGGTGTGTATTTGGGGAGCGGCATCGAAGCGTATGCATGGCATGCCTCTGTGCATATCCCGCATCTGGCGCACGTCTCAAGATACATTTCCATGGTGCCTGAGAGTTTACCCCTAAAAAGTGAAATGAGTTCTTCGCGCAGAGCTTTTTCCATCGCTATCCCCTCCTTATCTTGTTCAAGGCAAAGCCGAATATTGAATGCATCAAATGACTGAAGGGGAAAAACATCAGAAAGAGATTGGCGAAAAACACATGCAACACCAGCATGAATGAATGGCCGGATGTTGAAACCGCGGCTATGCTCGGCTTGAACATAAAGATGCTCGAAAGATATGCCCTGTATTCCTGAACCGACATCTCCCCGTAGTCGTACCATCTCCTTGCCCAGTCCATTTCACTCCCGAATACAACTGTGAGAAATAGAAGCATAAGGAGAAGGTAGTCCTCAGGTACGCTAAGTTCTTTGGTCGGGGAGGCGAATCTGCGAAAGAAGAAATATAGAAGCGCAAGCGACATAATGAGGCCCAGGAATCCCTGCCCCATGAATATCTCATGGCCTATGACCTGGAGCCAGCTCATCTCGGTTATCAGTTCCAGGTGACCCAGGAAAACCATAAGGAAGCTTATATGAAAGGCCATCAGGAAGAACCATAGTGTCCTCTTGTGTCTCCAGACCGTGGGTAGGAGTAGGGCGTCAAGTATTGCCCATAAAAATGCCGGATTTCTCTTCGGATGGATCGCAAGTGTGGGTTTGAAAGCGGGTCTTTTGATAACCTTGAGAAGCTGAAAAATGACTCCGGCCAAAAAAACTGCGAAAGCTAGATAAACCATCGGCACAAGAACTAAAAAATAAATAGTCTTCATTCCTATTCCCCCATAGATTATAGGGGTCTCCTCCGGTTCACGGCAATCTACATGTCACACAGTCTTCTCTATCTGTGAGAACTTCAACGCCGGACCAGAGGCGGGCCCGTAATGAAGGATCAATTAACTCTTTTGATAAAGAAATGTGTCTCTTTCCCAACCTGTTCGCTCTTAAGTATCTGGTTACCGCTTGTCTTGGCCCAGGCGGGAAAATCCGATAGCGCACCGGGGTCTGAGGTTACGGCCTCAATTATCTGGCCTACCGATACTTCCTTTATGCCTTTGCTGACCTTTACCACCGGCATGGGGCAGGGGAGCCCCTTCAGGTCAAATACCTTGTCCGCCTTGATTGTCTCGCTCATGATTCTAACTCCTTTCTATCTGTCTAATGTTATAAATGATATCGCTCACAGCGCATCGGGGGCGCTTAAATGAAAACCCTTCCGGCCTATCGCCAATTCTCATCTCTCGTTGTGCCCCACCAGGGCATGAGGGTTTATATGAAAATACATCGTCATACCGGCGGAGGCCGGTATCCAGGCTTTTATACCTGGATTCCGGATCAAGTCCGGAATGACATGCGGCATTTTCATCCTTCGTTGTGCCCTATCAGGGCATGACCGTTAGATGAAAAGCTGAATCCTGCTGTCAATCGCTTCCTCTAGGAACTTCGCGACACCGCAGTAGGTCATGTTGGGATACTGGATCATCTCTTCGTGTGTTAAGCCCATCAGATCCATTGACATCTCGCAAACATAGATTCTGACTCCAAGCTCCCCGGCCATCTCAAGCATCTGATCCAGGGACGCCACGTTTTTCTTTTTCATTATGGACTTAATCATCTTTGTGCCCATTCCGCCCATGTTCATCTTGGAGAGCTTGGCCTGGTCCACACCCTTTGGGAGCATGGATCCAAACATGTTGCTCATCAGATCCTTTCCTCCAACGGACTTTTTCTTGTCCCTGAGCAGAGGTATCCCCCAGAAGGTAAAAAACATGACTACCTCTAGGCCCATTGCTACGGAACCGTTCGCGATAACGAAGGCTGCAAGCGCCTTGTCCAGATCTCCGCTGAAGACGATCATGGATATCTTTTCGGAAGGCGCTTTCTTCTCCAGACGATCCAAACGCTGTTTCATTTCCTCAATCTGTTTTTCTAAAGCCTCCATGGCTACCTCCTGAATTACCCTTTATTAAGGATGGTTCTGAAAATCGGCTCCACGCCGCAAAGGTCTGGAGCCTGCCAATTAAACTATCAAACCATGAGTTCCTTGACCGCTTCCATACTTGCAGAGAGAATATCCAGATTTTGAAGGAGCGTTCTTCTCTGTTCCTGGGCCATACGGGAAAGTACCTCCCAGTGGATGCTGTCTATGAACTGATTGATCTTATCTATCTTTCGCTGTCCATCAGCGGTCAGGGCAAGAAGGCTGACCCTTGAATCCTTTGGATCCGGAACCCGATGTATGAGCCCTCTTTTGACAAGACCCTGAACGACCTTGGTGACCCGTGACTTGACAACGTTCATCTTGATTGCGATCCCCTTGGATGTAAGGTATCGCTCTTGCCCAAAAAGAATCAGGCAGCGCAATTCCGCTTCAGGAAGGCCGAACTTTTCGCTCTGGTACTGCATCCGCGCCTGGCAGCACTGGAAGAGCTTGGCAATTAGGCTTTTGAATTGGTCGAGCTGATTTTCGTTGACAGGTTTATCCAAGTGTCATCTCCAAAAGTTCATGATGTGAACCATTCTAATGTCTCAAGTCAGCATGTCAAGAAGTTTCTTGCAGTTTCTTGAAATATTTTAGCGCTGCCATATCTCATGGATATAGCATATCTATATGTTTTAATATTTTGAAGAGAGTTGTTTCACGGACTAGTTGAGGATTTATCGGCCGGTGCTATTTGTAGATAAATAGGGCACTATATGAACTAAAAAAATCATGGCAGCTCTTCACAAGCCTCCTTTCGGGTATCCTGCCAGGGAAAGCCAGTCGAAATTTATATCCCTGAGACTCTTATCTCTGCTGACGGTTATCTGACCTCATCCTTCCCCTGGCAAGGGATGCCAATATGCCTGATGCGCAAAGGAGGGAGAAGACGACAAGAGCGGTCTTGATTCCTTTTAAGAGAGCCTCATAATGTTGAGGCTCTATCTGCACAGGCCCAATGAACAGGGAGAATATAAGTGTTGCTATACCCATGCTGACCATGTTGCCGAGGAGTCTCATTGAGGCTACCGCTCCTGAGGCTATACCGTAATATTTCTTCTCCACGGCCCCCATGATTGCGCTCATGTTGGGTGATGAGAAAAGAGCGAATCCTAATCCCATCAGGATAAGATTTGGGATTATCATGCCTGTTGAGGTCTGAGCGCCCATAAGGCTCATGATCAGAAGTCCAAGAGCCGAGATGCCCATGCCCACCGAGGCAAGTATCCTCGGTTCAATACGGTCTGAGAGCCTCCCTGCCAAGGGAGAGAAAAGGGCCATTACTATCGGCTGTGCGATTAGAACCATCCCTGATGCCTGTGGACTGAGACCCTTGATGAACTGCAGATAAAGAGTCAGAAGGAATGCAACAGCGAAGTTGGCTCCGTAATTTATAAGGGCCGCAAGGCTTGAAAAAGCAAAGGTTCTGTTGTTGAGGAAGAGTTCAAGATTGAAGACGGGATAGCGAATACGCGATTCATACCATACAAAGACAGCCAGCAGAACGAGCCCTGCAGGTAGGGCCGCCATGCCTAAAACAGAATTAAGGGCGGAAAGACCATACATCAGAAGGGTTATGGCTGCTCCATAGATGACGGAACCAAGGACGTCAAGGCTCTCGCCCTCGGCCTCGGCCCACTCCCCCTTTAGTTTCATCGCGGTCAGATAAATGGTTAGAGTGCCCAGCGGCACTGCGGTGAAAAAGACGGCCCGCCAGGTGAAGTGATGGGTAAGGAACCCTCCCAGGACAGGCCCTGCCGAAAGGCCAATGTAAACCGAGGCCACTGTCATGCCTATAGCCTTTCCCCGTTCGTTGGGGGGAAATACCGATGTGACCATGGCAAGACCGGTAGAAAAGATCATGGCGCTTGCTATCCCCTGGAATATCCTTGATAGCAGTAGGATGTGATGGTCGGGGGAAAGACCGCTCATTACCGATGAAAGGGTGAAAAGCCATATTCCCCACAAAAAGATCTTTCGGCGGCCGTAGATGTCGGCCATCTTGCCGAAAGGGACCAGAAAGACCGCGCTCGCCAGAAGATATGCCGTGGGAATCCAGGCAAGAATTATCGCGTCCATACGGAAATCCGCCTGGATGGCCGGAAGGGCAACATTGGTCGCTGATCCCATAAAGGGGGTCATAAAGGAGCTGGCTATTGCAACCAGCAGCACGGAGCGTTTCTGGATTTCTTCATCCTGAGCCCCAGGCAAGCTCCTTCGGCCACCAGGAGCGGCGGTGGTAATTCCACCTCCATCCTTCCGGGGGAGAGGGGAAAAGTGATTGGGGCGGCTCTTCACGGTTAATGAGATTCCTGATTTTTCAGAATATCTTGCCCGGATTCATGAGTCCCTTGGGATCAATGAGATTTTTGATCTGCTTCATCAGTTCGTAGCTTTCGCCGTGTTCCATCGCCATGAACTTGCGCTTTCCGATTCCTACTCCGTGCTCGCCGGTGCAGGTGCCGCCAAAATGTATGGCCTTTTCCACAACTGCTTGGTTGATGGCCTCAATGCGCCCCCATTCCTCCTTGTTTTTGGGGTCGCCTGCCATAACAACGTGCAGGTTTCCGTCTCCGGCGTGGCCGAAGACATAACCAATGGACTGAGCCTGATCAACCTCCTTTTGCGCGAACACTACCATCTCCGGATACCGCGAGATGGGAACAGCCGCATCTACAATAAGGGTTTCCTTTCCAGGGTGGGCTCGGTGGATGGTTTCCCAAGCCTCGTGGCGGGCCCGCCATAGATCCTTTCGGGCCGCCTCCTCAGTCGCGTAATCGAAGCTCACTGCCCCGCAGTCTTCGCAAAGCTTGCCTGCGAGCTGGGCGGTTTCTTTAAGGGCGCCCTCGCTGATTCCATGGAATTCACAGAATAGAGACGGTACCTCCGGCAGGCCCAGCCCCTTTTCATTGTTCATCAGACGGATAAGACCGGGAGGCAGGAGTTCCAGTGCCGCGGGACCAAGGCCCGCTCCGATAAGCACTGCTACTGCCTCTGAGGCCTTCTCCAAGTCGGGAAAACGGATGATGGCGGCGAGGTAGTGGCTTGGAATGCCGGTCAGTTTTAGGGTTGCCTCCGTTACAATGCCGAGCGTCCCTTCCGAGCCGACAAAGATGCGGGTAAGGTCAAATCCCGCCGAGGACTTGGGGGCCCTGCAGCCGGTGTGAATTACACGGCCCTGAGGCAGCACCACGGTGAGGCGCATCACATAGTCCTTTGTGGCTCCGTACTTCACTGTCTGGACTCCGGAGGCATTATTGGCAATCATTCCACCGATGGTGGCATCTGCCCCCGGATCAGGCGGGAAAAAGAGGCCGTGTCTGCCGGCCTGGCGGTTCAGCTCGAGTCGGTGAACGCCCGGCTGGACATCCGCCTGAAGGTCCTGAGGTCGAATCTCAATGACCCTGTCCATTCGGGTCATGTCCACAACAAGCCCGCCCATGGTGGGAACAGGGTTACCCTCAGTGCTGGTTCCGGCCCCCCAGGGAGTTACGGGGACGTTCTGCTCATAGGCCCAGGCCAAGATATCCGCCACCTCTTCGGTTGACTCAGGCCAGATGATCCCCGCAGGAAGCATTCCCTGGTGGAATGATATGTCGTGCAAATGAAGTTCACGGTTGGACTGTCCCTTTGAAAAACGTTCCTTACCAACCATGCCAGCCAGCTCAGAGACTTGCTGGGTGTTAAATTCTTTCATCGAAATTCCTCCATTATAATATTGTGGGCTACAAGCCCCTTTTCTTAAATGTAGTCATAGAGGAGAGGCCGAAGCCACATTTACTTAACCCCTTGCCGATCCCATCCGCCTTCTTTGCGCAGCCGCTGGACTATCTCCTCGGCCTTCTTACCCAGTGCCAGTTTGTCCACCTTGGTGCTCCGGGTTATGGGAAAATCCTCGCCTTCAGGCCATATCTCCACGTGCTGGGGTCTCTTGTAGGAGGCGATATCCCTGCAATGCTCCATGACCATCTCCACAGTGACATTGGAACCCTTGGCAGGCTTTACGAAGGCGAAGATGCCTTCATCGAAGATATCGTGTTTGACGCCTACCACTTCGGCGACATCCACGCCCGGAAGCCGGGCTATGAAGGATTCAACCTCGTCAGGAAAGACATTGTATCCCTTCTGCTTAATGATGAATTTTCTTCGTCCGGCAAGGTGCAGCGCCCGGTAGGAGCCTAACTCCTTGAAATATCCAAGATCCCCTGTATAGAGAATTCCCTCCGTTGATATGGCCTTTTTCGTCTCCTCAGGCATGTTGTAATAACCGAGAAAAACTATAGGCGGGTGATAGCAGATCTCGCCTGTCTCGCCGTCCGGGAGTTCCTCTCCTGCAGTGCCGTCGGGGGCCATGGGCTTTCTGACTGTTACCTTTGCCAGGTCTTCAAAGGCCTGTCCCACCTGGCCCACCATCTCCTCAACCGGTATCCCTGGAGGGGTAAAGGTGGCAAAACCAGCGTTTTCTGTCATGCCGATCCCTGTGCCGAACATGGGCGCCATGCCTGAGAGTTTCTTCAGAAAGGGCAGATCCACGGCGGAGCCTGCGTAAGCCACAAATCGGAGACTGCTCAAGTCATACTTTTGATAGTCCGGATGATTCCAGAGCATACGGAACTGTGTCGGGATCTGGCCAAGGGCGTTGACTTTCCTTTTCTCTATTGCCTCAAGGGTCATTTTGACATCGAAAATCCTCAGAAGCACAGTAGTTCCTCCAAGGAACATGGTGGTCATGAAGCATTCTGTCACGCATCCCACATGGCTTGGCGGAAGATTTATGAGTATCCTGAGACTCCCCTCAGGCTTCTGGTTCATTCCTCTGGCAAGGATCTCATTCTGGACGATTATGTTTTCATGGCACAGCACGGCAGGCTTGGGATCTCCGGTCGTACCCGTTGTATAAATTATGAGTGCCGGGGTTCTTGCCTCTATTTCCCTAAAAGCCTTCTTGAGTGATCCGGTTATGGCGTTTTTGAGCATCAGAAGGACAATCTTTTTCTTATCCATCATCTCCGTTATTGCGATTGCTCCGTCCAGCAGTTCTCCGGGGGGCGGGTTCGGGGTAAACTGGACCAGGTATTCCACGTAAGGGCATTTGCCCTTGACGGCTTTCCCGACCTCTCTAAAGTCCTTGACAGGTGTTTTACCCAGAAAGAAAAAGGCCTTTGGCATTATCTTGGATATATCGCGGACAACCTCTTCTTCCTTGAGTCTCAGGTCCAGGGGGCAGAAGATGGCTCCAATTTTAAAGCAGGCATACATGAGCATCATGTGCTCTGGGATCAGGACCAGCATGCTGGCCACCCTGTCCCCTTTGCCGATTCCCATGCTCATGAGTCTCAGGGCGAATAAGTCTATGAAGCGGTTGAATTGCTTGTAGGATACAGTCTTCCCGTCCTCATGCTGGGTCATAGCCGGCAGATCAGGCCTTCTTTCGGCCCAATAAGTTATGTAATCATTTAACCTTTCCATCCTGATAAACTGGCCTTCGGTCATAATTGCCTCCTGCCTCCTTTTATATGGATATGCCGCTGCTCCTGTATGCTTCAGCGTTGATGGTTAATGCATTGGCGAACTCTGACAACGTTCCCTCCACTTTCACGGGGGAGGGGCAGGGTGGGGGTTATTTTCATCTTTCGTCAGTCTGCGCCCTGGCTGTTGGTTAGTCCGGTGTGTGTTTCAACTCATATCTATCAGTGCGTACCCTTTGTTCACTGCAATCTGCCCGTCTCCATTGAACACAGCGAAATGAAGATGCGCTTCTTTTTCATGTAGTTGTCGGCCCATAAGACGGACGATTATCTCCGTTCCCGGCAGGACCATGCCGCTGAACCGGCAAGACAGGGTCTTGAGCCTCCGGGGATCTCCTCCCGCCTCCAGATTCGTGATCTCACGCGCCGCGTAGGCAAGGGTTGCCGTTCCCTGGAGTATGATGCCCGGAAGTCCCACCTGCCGCGCGAAACTCCGGGATGTGTGGATGGGGAAAAATATCCGGGAGCATCCGTCGTAGATGAAAGACCTTAGCGGATCTATCTTGACCCTTGATTCCCAGACTTGTCCTTCGACTTTCTGCGGTTCCGGGACCCTTGGCAAGGCCTCTGCGCCTCCTCCTTGGTCATCGCACTGAATCCCCCGCATCATGGCGCCTATATGCTCGCAGAACACCTCTTCACCGCTTTTGTCTGTCGCATCAAAGCGAATCACCACCTGGGTTCCAGCCCTGTGGGGAATGATGGCCGCCACTTTTCCCTTGACGTATAGTACCTCATCCGGCTTTATGGGCCTGAGAAATTGAAGATGCTCGGTATAGTGGACCATTGTTGGCAGAATCTCGATAGGAAAATCCGTTCCCTCCACGAACTCCCATATACGCTCGATCACCGGAAAGGTGACGGCTACTGCCAACATCGGAGGAGCGATAATGCTATCCTCCCTTTCATCGTCAAAGTAAAAAGGATTATTGTCCTCAATGGAGGCTGCATAGTTCATGGCCCAGCGCCAGGTGACCTCACTGACCATGTCCTTGAAGCGCATTCCGACTAAAGATGAACTCAGTCCCATAGCCTCCTACTCCCTTGGGTTAATCTATCAAGATGTAAATGTGCTGCTACTATTTCATCTTCATTTACCTATAACCCGTAACTGATGTATTCGCAAGCGGGTTAACCAGGATTCACCATGCTTTTCTTTGTTGCGGCATCATTCTTTGTCTCTCACAGCCCGAGCGTTCAGGGGCGCCCACAACACATTACCGTCCTTCTTGAAAAGCGGAGTTTCGAAGGTTCTTATGCTTCCTTCCCTGTCAAGGATCTTCTTAAATAGTACGCGGTCTTGTGGATTCACATAATGTTGTCTGCCTATATCGGTGAATGCGGCCATCAGTTCCTGAGGGGAATAAGTATCCTCCGGTAGTGCCGGAGGTATTACTATTGCTGGCCCCTCAAAGGGGCCTGACTGCAATCAGTTAAAGTCAAGACCCCCATATT